>CALKEZ010000032.1 GCA_938084745.1 uncultured Gammaproteobacteria bacterium | reverse complement strand
TATCTGGGTAATGAAGTGGTGAACGTGACCTGGGAAGATAAACGCTTGCCTGTACGTGTTATCTATCCGGAATCGATGCGCGAACAATCAACCAGTTTGAAAACACTGCCAGTTATATTAGCGTCAGGCAAAACGGTTTATCTTAATGATGTTGCTGATATCAGTATTGGTCGTGGGTTAAATCAAATCAGGCGGCGTGATACACAGCGTATGGCAAAGATAACTGCTGATGTAGATACATCGATCACAACGCCAAGCGCAGTAACGCAGCAGATAGAAGAAACCTTTGGAGTAACATCACAGCAACGGCCTTATTCATTACTGTATCTGGGTGAAAAGAAAAAAGCGGAAGATTCCTTTAAAGGGATGAATCAGGCATTGATTATTGCGCTCGCCGTGATCTTCTTTATGTTGACAGCGTTATTCAAATCATTAATCGACCCACTCGTTGTCATGTTTGCTATCCCGTTCGGATTTATCGGGGTGGTTATTGGGCATGCCGTGTTTGGTTACAATATTCAGTTTCTTTCAGCCGTCGGCATGTTGGCGCTATCAGGCATCATTGTTAATGATTCACTGATCATGGTCGACTTCATTAAACGATTACGAGGTGAGGGACACGACAGAGTGTCTGCAATTGTTGCAGCGGGCAAGGTTCGCGCGCGTCCGATTATATTAACAACCGTGACTACTTTTTTAGGTGTGTCACCATTAATCTTTTTTGCAACCGGTCAGACGGCCTTCCTGTCACCGATGGCCGTGAGTCTGGGTTTTGGTCTGCTCTTCGCGACGGTTTTGATTTTACTAACCCTGCCCTGTTTTTATCTTATTGCTGATGATATTCGTGATCGGATTTTTGTCAGGAAGAATAAAAATGAAGCAGGCGAGATTGTGATATGAAATCTGTTCTTGTCACAGGTTGTTCTTCCGGTATTGGTCGTTGTATTGCTGATGGTTTAAAACAACAAGGTTACAATGTATTTGTTACTGCGAGAAAGCAATCCGATATAGAAATATTAGAACAGGCCGGTTTTGCTGTGATCATGCTCGATCTGGCAGATGTAGATTCTATTCATTCCGCTGTTGAAAATGTAATAATTAAAACTGGCGGTCAGCTGTATGGCTTAGTGAATAATGCCGCCTATGGTGTAACCGGTGCTGTTGAGGATCTACCTATCGACGCCTTGCGTGATCAATTTGAAACAAATGTGTTTGGTACACAGCAACTGACCAATCTGATTATTCCGGTCATGCGCAAACAAAATGAAGGCCGTATTATTCAGATCAGTTCAGTCCTGGGTTTTGTCACTATGCGGTATCGTGGCGCTTATTGCGCGTCGAAATATGCACTGGAGGCATTGAGCGATGCAATGCGTTACGAATTAAGCAATACCGATATCAAGGTGTGTTTGATTGAGCCCGGTCCTATCCTGAGCAATTTTAGAAATAATGCGCTCAAGAATTTTCAAGTCGTGATCAACAAAGACAAAAGTGTTTTCGCAAACGACTACACCAAAATTGAGAATGAATTGAACGGGGACAATTATACTGTTCCATTTTCACTCGGACCTGAGGCCGTCTTAAACAGGGTTGTTCACGCACTGCAAAGCAACAAACCTAAAGCCCGATACTACGTCACCTTTCCAACGTATCTATTCGCTTTCTTGAAACGTGTTCTTCCGGCAGCGCTGTTAGACAAGATTCTTGTCCGGGTCTAGGGTCCAATTATCACAATATAGGGGTGTGAAAAATTAATATTAAATATATTCTCTGCTATTGGGGGAGGCAAAAGGCATTATTTGTTTCCAGTGAAATTTTAAAACGCTCGACGACGTGGCTGTCATGTATCACGCTGAGTATAGATAAGGCTATAAGGGGAATTTAAATCTGATGAGTGATGTGAACAATCTTCCCAATAAAAACTTTCGCGATGTGATCAATAATTTGACCCTTGATTTAAAATATCGCTACATTCCCTTTCGTGGTTATTATCGATACCGGGCCTATAAATACATGGCCTATAAGAACATCGAGATGGGTTTATTAAAGTATTTGTGTTCATCGGAGAGGGCCAGTGTTGATATTGGTGCCAATCTGGGGATGTTTACCTATTATATGGCGCGCTATTCGCCGACTGTTTTTGCGTTTGAGCCTAATCCATATCCCTATCGCATCCTTAAAAATGTGATAAGCAGTAACGTTAAGTTGGAACATGCGGCTATGACCGATAGCAGCGGCGAAGTAGAGTTGGTTGTCTGGCGAAGCTCCAAGGGCTGGACCTCCAACGGTGCCGCAATTGATTGTAATTTAGACGGCGCGGTAGACCATACTATCGTTAAAGTGCCCGGCCATCGTCTTGATGATCTGGATTTAGGTGAAATTGGTTTTATCAAAATTGATACCGAGGGTCACGAACTGGCAGTATTGAATGGTTCACTTAAGTCTATCGAGCTATACCGACCTAACTTGTTTGTCGAGGTTGAATCTTTCCGTTCACAGGAAAAAGAATCCGAGGTGTTTACGCTACTCAAGGATCTGAACTACGATGGGTTTTTTCTGGCGAATGGCGTACTGACGAATATCTCAAAGTTCTCGGCCGATGAATTTCAGAACAGGGAAGCTTGTGCAAATGAAAACCGACGTTATATCAAGGATTTTATCTTTTTACCGAGATAGCCCAAAAAATCACTAGAGCAGTATAGATTGAGTTGGCAAGATGCTGTAGTGCGATATTCACTACAGCATCTTGTTATTCAGATTACCTGCAATACATGTTTGGAATTTGCTTTATCAGATTTTATTTGCAAAATGCTAGACCGGCAGCGCCAGTAATTCATTAAGGTGCTTATCTACCTGTCCAATATAATCGGCGTCTGTACCAAACAATCCGAGATGACCATGTATGCTTTTTATCACCCGAAATTCACTGTCCGGGATCAGCTTTTGTTCTGCCTCACAATCTTTCGGTGGGAAGAACATATCCTCATCAATCGGCATAACAAATGTTTTCGCTTTAATTTTAGCCAAAGCTGTTTCTAAATCACCATTCGTATTTCGACTGACATCGCCGCGTTGCCATTTCCAGGCCATATGTAACAGGTCATTCGGATCCATCACACCAAAATAGCCAAACATAAATCCCGTCAGAAAGTCCTGTATGGAAGAAAATCCGAGCCCTTTCCAGCATTCCTGTTTATAAAATTCGGTGCTCCAACCCATCGTGGCCCATATTTCAGCATGGCGTCGCAAACCTTGATAAACCTCGGTGCTTGACGAATACCAGCCCTCTTTCCAGGCCGGATCGGAAGTCATCGCATCAATTAATGTCTTGGTAAATATAAAATCATGATCCGTATTTTTAGCAGTCCCGGCGATTGGTGCAGCACGTTTTACCATGTCCGGAAATTTTACCGCCCATTCATAAGTTTGTTGTGCGCCCATAGAACCGCCGACCACTAAA
>CALKEZ010000031.1 GCA_938084745.1 uncultured Gammaproteobacteria bacterium | reverse complement strand
CTTGAGGAGTCTGAAAAACTAAGAGCACGTTTTGAAGAAATGTCGATTATTGATTCATTAACAAAATTATATAACCGTCGCTACTTCTATACTGAAGTTCCTGCAGGACTATCGAGGGCAATACGTTACAACAAGGCGTTCAGTCTTCTACTGATGGATCTTGATCTTTTTAAACAGGTTAATGACACCTATGGGCACGCCTGTGGTGACAAGGCTTTGCAAGCTTTATCAGATATACTGAGACGCTTCACTCGTGAAGGCGATACGCTCGCAAGATTAGGCGGGGAAGAATTCGTGCTCGCGTTACCGGAAACGAATAGCGAAGGTGCGCTGAAACTGGCCGAACGTATCAGGGCAACAGTAGCAGACAATGACTGGATTTGTGATGGCATTGAAATGAACATAACCATTAGTATCGGTATATCTTCACTGGGTAAAAACACAGAAAACGAGCTGCAAAATATTGATGCGCAGCTTAGCGATATTCTCAGGGAGGCCGATCGCGCGTTGTATTTTGTTAAACAAAATGGGCGCAATAAAGTGAAATCCTTCATGGATATCCCATAATCAAGCAATTATCACCTCAAACATTCCACACAAGCTTTTCCAACCGGGTAAATTCAGAATAAAATCAGTTGAACTGCTTGATTTACTGATCTAAAACAAGAATGATATACGCCGCACATGTTAATAATGTTGCTTAGCAGCACCAACTAGTCATTAGACTTTCAAAATAATTATTATAACTGCACATAATAAGAAAAAATTCTAACAAAGCAGGAGTTTTCTATACTTCAAATTCTGCTTTTACATCAAATATTTAGCAACTTGAAATAAATAAATTTAGAGGGAAATACCAATGGCAACAGCAAATGAAAAACTGCTGACCTGGGTCGATGAAATGGCCGCTTTATGTCAGCCGGAAAAAATTGTCTGGTGCGACGGTTCCAAAGAAGAATGGAGTAATATGTGGGATATTCTGGTTAAAAGCGGTACCGCTAAAAAACTGGATGAAAAAAAACGCCCCAATAGCTACTACATCCGCTCGGTCCCTGCCGACGTAGCCCGAGTCGAAGACCGTACTTATATCTGTTCTGAAAAAGAAGACGATGCGGGTCCAACCAATAACTGGTGTGAACCAGATGAAATGCGTTCCACCCTGGAAGGCTTGTTCAGCGGTTGTATGCAAGGCCGTGCCATGTACGTCATCCCGTTTAGCATGGGACCTATCGGTTCCAAGATTGCCCAAATCGGGGTTGAGATTACCGATTCACCTTATGTCGTTACCAATATGCATATCATGGCGCGTGTTGGCGACAAGGTATTGAAGGTGTTAGGCGACGACGGTGACTTCGTGCCCTGTATTCATTCTGTAGGCGCACCGCTGGCGCCAGGTGATAAAGATGCACCTTGGCCATGTAACCCGGATAACCGATATATTGTTCACTACCCCGAAACACGAGAAATCTGGTCGTTCGGTTCCGGATACGGTGGCAATGCCCTGCTGGGTAAAAAGTGCTTTGCCTTACGCATCGCCTCGACCATGGCTCGCGATGAAGGCTGGATGGCCGAGCATATGCTCATCCTGAAACTCAGTAATCCGGAAGGTGAAGTTAAATATGTTGCCGGCGCTTTTCCTAGTGCCTGCGGTAAAACTAACCTGGCCATGTTGACGCCGACAGTTCCTGGATGGAAAGTCGAAACTATTGGGGATGATATCTGCTGGATGAAATTTGGCGACGATGGTCAGCTCTATGCAATCAACCCTGAAGCCGGTTTTTTTGGTGTCGCACCCGGTACAAACATGGAATCCAACGCCAACGCAATGTTGTCGATGACTGAGAATTCTATTTTCACTAATGTTGCCGAGACCGATGATGGCGATGTCTGGTGGGAAGGTATGACAGATAAGCCACCTGCGCATTTAATCGACTGGAAAGGCAATGACTGGACGCCTGACTCGAATACACCCGCGGCCCATCCGAATGCACGCTTTACAGCACCTGCCGCACAATGCCCGGTGATTGCCGATGAATGGGAAGATCCGAAAGGCGTACCGATCAGTGCTATTTTGTTTGGCGGCCGTCGCGCGACGGTTGTGCCGCTCGTCACTGAAGCTCTCGATTGGAACCACGGCACGTTTATTGGCACCATTATCGCTTCTGAAATGACTGCCGCCGCCTTCGGCAAGATTGGTAAATTACGTCGCGACCCGATGGCGATGTTACCTTTTTGTGGTTACAACATGGCCGACTACTGGAATCATTGGTTAGCGATAGGCCAGAAAGAAGGCGCGAAGTTACCGAAGATTTTTTACGTGAACTGGTTTCGCAAGAATGACAAAGGTAAATTCATGTGGCCCGGTTTTGGTGAAAACAGCCGTGTATTAAAGTGGGTCTTTGAACGCTGTAATGGCAAAGCGAAAGCGATCGATACGGCCATAGGCAAGATGCCGACACTTGACGGTATCGACTTTGACGGTCTGGAAATGAATGAGACCGATAAAGCTAACCTGTTGCGTGTCGACACGGACGGCTGGTTACAGGAACTGCCGAGTATAGAAAAATACTATGCGCGTTTTGGTAGTCATTTACCGAAGGAACTAGAACAACAGGTTAAAAAGCTGAAACAGCGTCTGGAAGCAGCAAAACAAGCCGTTGCTTAAAACTTTATCGTAGTTTCCTAAAAAGCCCGTCAAGCGCGGGCTTTTTTATGTAAATGACTTTATTCTATGCTGCGTACGTTTAGGCATATAGCAGAGCCGTGACAATTCAGGGTGGTCTGTTAGTTACACATTTTACAAGCTGAACGCCTGGAGCGATCTTCTTAAAATAAGAATAATGATTTATAAACTTGTTATTAAAAAATAGAGGGAAACAACATGATTGAAATGACCTTGGAAATAGCCGAACGCATCGGCAAGGCGGCCTTGGCCAAAGCGAATGAAATGGGACGGCCAATGAGCGTTTCCGTTGTCGACGAATCGGGCCGACTGGTTTATTTTTTGCGAAGTGATAGCGCCGGTTTTTTTACCTTTGATACCTCGCGCGCAAAAGCAATGGCTGCGGCGTCATTTAAACGATCAACAATGGAGATAACGGAAAACAAGGATGCCAACCCATTGCTGTGGTTTTCCCTGCCCAGTGTTGTTCCCGCACAAGCCTTACCTAGCCCCGGCGGTGTACCCATACTTAAAGACGGGCATGTTATAGGCGGGCTTGGTTTGGGCGGTGGTTCACCGGTCGAAGATCACGACTGCGCACTAGCCGGAGCTGCTGCTGTCTAGTAGAACATTTTAAATGGATGGGAATTGCTATACGGCAATTCCCATCATTAATAATATAGAAACGAGATTACTGTTATTGACCTGGTATGGTGTCCCGTTTCGTACCAG
>CALKEZ010000030.1 GCA_938084745.1 uncultured Gammaproteobacteria bacterium | reverse complement strand
TGAATACCCCCGTTCGGTAACTTGCTTGACTGCTTCTATCTTGAATTCTTCGTTGTATCGTTTTCCACTGCTCATAAACACCTCTCTTAGAGTTACATTGTAACGCTATTAGGTGTCTAGCAAACTCTGGGAAGTCCAATCTGCAATCCACAACTAAGTAGTGTCTATAGGCGGTTTGAATAATAGTGTAACCGACTAAGGTCTATCTGCAATCCACAAAGCCTAATGTTATGAAGCCAAGGGACTCGATATGCATCAAATGACCCCACTAAATTAGTACCTAATTGATTAAGTACTAGGACACAGAATTATTTTTATTTTTTACCTAGGCACTTGAAAGTTCTCTTTATGTTCTCCATTATCAAGCAATGGAAATCACCTACAAAAACAAGCTGATATTATTTTATGATAGCAGGGCTAAGTTGCCTATTATGTTGAAAAATAAATGCTATTTCGTGCCTTGGGGTAGAAGAACGAATGAAGAGGGCGCATTACCGACAATGCCTTACATTGCTGATGATTTGCTAAAAACAGGGGTGTTTGAAGGTTTTAAACAGCAACTTGTTCCAATCTTGGCTGATACCTATAAAACAGCAGATAATCGAGGTTATCTAGTTCCCGATGTTGTACAACCTGGGCAGTTTATCCAAGGGCTGATGCTTGAATTGAACAATGAGAAACGAGTCTATGTTGTGGGGCTAATATTTAAAGGCTCAGGTGGTCACTATGTCGCACCTAAGATGATGTGGAAAAGTTAAAGAGTATTTAAGCCGAAAAATGTGGACGCAAGATAACCCGCATTTATAACGTTCTAAAAGCCCCCCCCACGCCCTTAATTTAGTATTGATTTAATAAACAATAAGATAATATAAACTAATCGTGGAGTAGCTTTTCTTGCACAAGACTTCGATATTATTTTGAAACATGGAATCCCTACAGGAATCCCTGAAGAAGAAATAAAACTTAATATCTTTAACTTATTGTTTTTAAAGAAGCGGGGTGTAGCTCAGCTTGGTAGAGCGCTGCCTTCGGGAGGCAGAGGCCGGAGGTTCGAATCCTCTCACCCCGACCAGTGTTATCAATGAGTTAGACTCTTTATAACCATCCTATGCTTTCAAACAATCTTATATAAGTCCACAGTAAGTCCATTTGCTTCCGTTTCGTGAAGTTTTATACGCTCAAATTACTATCTAGTTAAGGGGGTACATGCTCAAGGTTATGCTATCCACAAGCCTGAACCATTGAATGATATTCTTGACCGATCAAGCAGCCCTGTCAGTTTGAAAAACTAAACACCTGTTCTATTTCTTCACGTACAAGGATTATGGGGAACAGTTTTTTTCGGCACGTAGCGATGGCTATGTGAGCTAAAGACTAGTGGTTCAAATTCTACTACGCGTCCACACTGAATAACTCAGGTCACTCACGGCACGCAAAAGATTCAGAAAACGCAGTCAGCACACTGCTGCTGGCGCTGAGATTCAAACTTTCGGGATTGTCCTTTAAGTAGTTAACGACAATGCCGACAAGTTGACCACGAGTGATACCCACTGGCATGCAGTAAGGATCCTCTTTGATGAGATCATGCAAACGCATGTCTTTAACACTATCGTGTATTGCCCCGATATACCCGCCGCACAGACCTGTATGATAAAGCGTCTGAGGATCGATGCTGGAATCGCCCTCACCACCGAGTGTTTTTTCACATTTAATTAATAAGCCATAACCATGCTCGAAATAGCCTTCCATAGCATTCACCTGGAGAGGCATTAAAAAAAGCAAAACAAATAGTAAGCGCGGCATATTTTTTTACTCAAACTTATAGAAGGGTGTTAAATAGATCTAATTTTGCCAAATGGGAATTTAGTGTTGTTGCCAGATTTCAAGATGACCTTCTTTATCAAAGGAGAGTACATCATAGCGGTCGACCCTATCACCCATCTCCATACCAGGCGAACCGACAGGCATGCCGGGGACTGAAATACCAAGCACATCTTTTTTCTCTGCTAATAAACGTTTTACATCCGTTGCGGGGACATGACCTTCAACGATATAGCCATCAATGATAGCAGTATGACAACTGGCAATATTTCTTGAAATACCAAACTTTTGTTTAATGACATCCATATTTTGGACATCAATTCCTTTCACCTTGAAGCCATTCTCTTCCATATGCGTAATCCACTTCTTGCAACAACCACAGGTTGCCGATTTGTATACCGTCATGGTTGCCTCTGCCTTGACGTCGTGAAATGTCCACATCGTGCCTGCTGCAACAAAACAAAGAGACAGAGCAAGTCCAACGATCATGGTGGTTTTTTTCATTTTCATCATCATCTCAAAATGTCCTTAAAATTAAGTGTGGTAGCCCCTCGCTCGCTCGAACAGATCCGTTATCCAATAGACTTGCGCGCCGATTGCCGCAAACGGAAGTAATATCCAGGTCACATTAAATAGTGCCAACACCAAGACTATGATACAAAAATCGTGGCGGCTGAGTTTATGGAAAATATAGATGATCCAATCTAATGTATCATTGGGTTGCTTTCCTCCCGAGGCCACTTCTTCTCTGGTCAAGGCTTCGTCATCCTTTTCATTTTTTGCATGGTAGAACAGGTCGACGACGTAATCGATAAACGCACCCGCGGCGGCGGCGCAACCAAACCAAAACCAGAATGGCTCTCCTGTCACCTGACTGGTGCCGTAACCTAACGCGGCAAAAAAACTGGTATCGACCATCCAATCTGCCATGTCATCAAACTTGGCACCGAAATCGGAAGACATGTTTTTTACCCGGGCAACTTCACCATCACAGTTGTCAAAGGTATAACTTGCCGTCATTAGCAAGGCGCCAACGATACCGGCAATATAATTTCCAGAGATGAAACAGATCGCACACAGTAATCCAAAGGTTAACGAGATAGCCGTAATTTGGTTCGGCGTAATCGTGGTCTTTAACAAGACCGGGGTCAACCGATAGGACAAATGTCTTACCAAAGGAAAAATTTGCGTCGGTGCTGCACTGGATTCTGTAGTCATAATGAGATCTTATTAAGATGAAGGGATTTGATTTGCCTAGTATGTTACCAATTCACTTGGTATTCTAATAAGCATATATAAAATTGAAACGCATTACTAACACACCCGCCCTGAATATCTAAACTCCATGATTCGAATTGTTTCCTATATTGGCTTGTTAGTCGGGTTATTAGGCCTGACCTGGCTTATCGTGTGGCAAGGCATCGATGAAATATTTGCCCTTTTGCAACATTCCGGTTTTGCATTATTACTCTTGCCGGTGGTTTGGTTCCCCAGTTTAATTGCTGCTGTCATTTCCTGGCATTTACTGTTCCCGATAAAACGTATCCCGCCATTCAAGGAGTTATTCCTCTCCCTGTGGATGGGTAGAGCTATTAATACCTTGCTGCCGGTGGCATCAATAGGAGGTGAAGTTGCAAAAGCCCGATTATTGATACTTTGGGGCCGCGGGGGAGTTGATGCGAGTGCATCAGTGTTAGTCGATAAGACTGTGCAAGCCCTTGCACTGGTGCCCTGGGCAATCATCGGTACCAGTTTGCTGGTCTATCTCGCCATTGACAACGAACTGGCCAAACTCATTATGTTGGGCACATTCCTGCTAGGACTGGGTATCGTCGGCTTTGTGCTGATTCAGCGGGCGGGAATGTTTGGATTTATCGCCCGAATTATCGGTAAATTCAATTCATCCGATGGCTGGGGCAAGATCACCACAAATGCACATTCTGTCGATGACGTCGTAAAAGAAATCTATGGGAACAAGCAAAGATTCCTGCTCTCAATTCTGTGGCGCACGCTCGGACTGATCCTGCAAACGACGGAAGTGTGGCTGGCCTGTTACCTATTAGGCCACCCAATCGGGATTATTGAGGCCTTGATGTTAAAAAGCCTGACCTCCATCATCACCGATATCGCCTTTGTCATCCCCAATGGCTACGGTGTGCAGGAAGGCGGTTATGTCATGCTCGGCGCCTTAATCGGCTTAACGCCCGAATTTTCGCTGGCGATATCGCTGGCGACGCGTATACGAGAATTAATTGTCGACCTGCCAGGACTGCTCTATTGGCATCACGTGGAAGCGAAATATCTGCTCAAAAAACCCGCGTCATCAGCGTAAATCACACTGTTAAAATAGCGAATTTACTCAACATCGACAAACTGTAATAAGGTTGCTTTAGGACGCCAAAATCAATATGCTTCGCGGTTAGTTTCTCTGGGGGCTAATTTAATTGTTTTTCTTGTTATATTATCTATAAAAGAACTATAATAATTCATTCCAAGTCACTGTTAATTAATAGATTTACTTGTTATTTATCTCTGCAGGGGCATTTAGGGTTTTGATTACAATATTACGGTTGACCGATGCAGATTGAATTCTTAACAATTTTTAACATAGCTGTAGCCTTGATATGCCTGTCTTCATTTGGCTATCTTGTGTTTGCCTTGTTTGCTGTTGAACGTTTCCATCACAAGCGTAAAAAATCCAGCACAGCAACTGACTTTCAACCCGCCGTTACCATCTTAAAACCCATCTATGGACTTGATCCCGAGTTAGCGGACAACCTGCGGAGTTTCTGCCAACAGGATTACCCTAAGTATCAAATCATATTTGCTTTACACAACAGTAATGATCCCGCCCTGCCGATCATTAAAAAAGTCATAAAAGAATTTAAAAAGGTTGATGTGAGTTACGTCGTTGACTCGCACATCTATGGCACTAATCGCAAAGTTTCAAACCTCATTAATGCCCATAAGACAGCAAAGCATGAATATATATTGATCGCCGATAGCGATATGCGCGTTCCAACCAATTACCTGTCTGAAGTCATGTCGCCTTTCGCTGACGCCGAGGTAGGTGCGGTAACCTGTCTTTACTCAGGCTCTGCCAGAGGCAAACTTGCTTCAACATTAAATGCCATGTTTATTAATGAATGGTTTTTACCCTCGGTGCTAATCTCCAGAATATTACAACCCGTCAAGTTCTGCCTGGGCGCAACCATGATTGTGCGCCGCGATTTGCTGAACAAGATTGGTGGATTCAAGGCGCTATCTAACTACCTTGCAGATGATTATATGCTGGGGAAACTGGTTTCTGATCTTGGTTATAAAATTCATCTGTCTGACTTCATTGTTGAAAATATTGTTGAAGAAGCATCGCTTAAGGATTTATTGCTCCATGAATTACGCTGGGCAAGAACCTTAAGACGCGTAGAACCTTTAGGCTATTTCTTTACCTTCCTGACCGACACATTTGTCATGAGTTGCCTGGCCAGTATTACTGTCTACATGGCAACACAAAATATAAGTTGGTCGTTAATACCTGTGTTACTCGTATTCATGGCACGCATCTTTTTACACAGTCGTACAAAACAGATTACCGGTTCCAGCAGTGCTGGTTCAATCTGGTTAATTCCGCTAAGAGATCTGTTGTCTTTTAGCATCAGGGTCATCAGCTTTACTGGCACATCAATTCACTGGCGCAATAATGCCTTCAATGTTGATACGTCCGGTCTGATGCACACTGAAGAAGAACTTTTACTGGATCGGGATGCTGTCGAAAAAGTCCCTGGTCTGGCCACCTCACAAGATTATTAATTCGGAGTAATACTCAGCAATGTTGAAATCGTTATTTCTTAACCCACCCTCATTTAATGGCTTTGACGGCGCTGCAGGCTCACGTTATCAATGCACGCGAGAAGTAAAATCATTTTGGTATCCAACGTGGTTAGCCCAGTTAGCGGCGTTAGTGGAAGGCAGTCGTTTAATTGATGCCCCTGCTGGAGGAATCTCACTTGCTGAAATTCTGCCATTGGCGACTGAATACGAGTTCCTGGTTTTATATACCAGCACACCGTCTTTCTCAAATGACGTCAAGATTGCCGAAGCGTTCAAAGAGAAAAACCCGAACCTGATTATCGGTTTTTGTGGGGCACATGTTGCAGTTAATCCAGACCAGACCGTTACCGCTTCAGACGCTATTGACTTCGTAGCGGGCAATGAATTTGATTTCACAATTAAAGAAATAGCAGAAGGTAAACCACTGCCAGAAGTTGATGGCATTGTTTACAAAAAAGAAGGTAAGCCGGTTCATAACAAACCGCGTGCCTTGATCGAGGATATGGATAGCTTGCCTTGGGTAACACCGGTATATAAAGAAAATCTGAATACAACCGATTATTACAACGGCTATATGTTGCATCCTTACATGTCATTTTATACCGGTCGTGGTTGTAAATCACATTGCACCTTTTGCCTCTGGCCGCAAACGATTTCCGGACATAATTATCGTCATAAATCAGTTGACAATGTCATCGGTGAATTGACCTATGCACGTGACAACTTTCCAGAAATAAAAGAGTTTTTCTTTGATGATGACACTTTGACCGACAATATTCCTTATGTCGAAGCGTTGGCAAAGGAAATTGGCAAGCTGGGTATCACCTGGTCATGTAATGCCAAGGCTAATGTCCCTTATGAAACACTGAAGATCATGAAAGACAATGGCCTTAGGTTATTGTTAGTGGGATACGAGTCGGGCAATCAACAGATCCTGATCAATATCAAGAAAGGCATCCGTACTGATATCGCACGTCAATTTACCAAAGACTGCCATAAACTCGGCATTGTTATTCACGGTACCTTCATCGTGGGTCTTCCAGGCGAAACAAAAGAAACCATTGAAGAGTCCATCCGTTATGCTCAGGAACTCAATCCTCAAACGATTCAGGTATCATTGCCAGCAGCCTATCCGGGTACGTTCCTGTATAAGCAAGCGGTTGAAAACGGCTGGTTAATCGTTGATGAAGATCTGGTGGGTGATGATGGTGTACAACACTCTGTATTAAATTATCCACATCTGCCGAGCGATGATATCTTTGAAGCCGTTGATAACTTCTACAAGCGTTTCTACTTCCGCCCATGGAAAATGGCTGTATTATTTTTCGAGATGTGTCGCGATTGGGAAGTAATGAAACGTCGTGCACGTGAAGGCGTTGAGTTCTTCAAATTCCTGTTTGGTCGGGAGAGCACAGCCTGAAAAAATTGATTGTTACCGGTGATGATTTTGGTCTTTCCACTCCGGTAAATGATGCGATAGTAAAGGCACACGAAAAAGGTATTTTAACGACAACCAGTTTGATGGTATCGGCACCTGCTGCCGAGGACGCCATCAAACGGGCAAAGAGTCTGCCTGATTTGAACGTTGGTTTGCACCTTGTGCTTAGCAATGGCAAATCGACCTTGCCTGCCTCAGACCTTCCAGGCCTTGCACATGCCGATGGAAACTTTGATAACAATATGGTTCGCAGTGGGCTCAAAATGTTCTTTGATGCTGCAACAAAAAAGCAACTCGAAAATGAAGTTCGCGCACAATTCGAGGCCTTTAAAGCAACCGGACTGAAGTTAGATCATGTTAATGCACATAACCATATGCATCTGCATCCAACGGTGTTTGACCTGATTATCAATATCGGCAAAGACTACGGAGTGACGGCAATACGTGTCCCTAATGAGCCACCGCTCGAATCAATTACTAAAGGGTCAAAGGACAAAATACTACGTCAACTTCGTTATCTCTTTTTCAAACCGTTTGTTTCACGCATGAAAAAACAATGCGAAGCCAATAACATCAAATTTAATGATACGGTCTATGGTTTCAATGATAGTGGCCATATGAATATTGATACGCTGATTCGTATTATTCCTCACATAGAGGATGGCATTACAGAAATCTATATGCACCCAGCAACAGAACGTTGGGAAGGTATCGACCCCGCTGCCAAAGATTACGAATTTGAAGCCGAATACAAAGCACTGATACACGCACGAACAATACGTACCATTGAAAAATTCAATATCGAACTAACAGGCTTTAACAAGTAAGCCTTCATGTTGTTAGTTCATTGTACCGGCTCTGCAAACTGCCTTTTTTCTTCTACATTCAACATTTGGAATAGTTAGACATGGTTGGCGATTCCTGGACACATAAGATAGCGCGCGTATGCATACTGCCATTAGTTAATACGCCTGTAACACCCAATCACCTTACCGTCCTACGTTTAATAACCGGGCTATTGGCCTGTAGCGCCCTCGCCATAGGCTCAGACGCCGGCAATTTGTGGGGTGGCATATTCTGGTTAATCTCAGCCTTTCTTGATCGCGCCGATGGCGAACTTGCCAGGGTCTCGGGCAAAACCAGTGAATGGGGACATAAGTTTGATTACTTCTGTGATGTTACTGTCACGGCATTATTCTTTGTCGGCATCGGTATTGGCCTTAGAGAAAGTTCACTTGGGGCATGGTCAATCGTAATGGGATGCAGTGCCGCCGCAGGTGTAGTTGCTGCAGAAATACTAGCCGAGATAATCGATCAATCACAAAAAGACACTGGCGAAAAAGCGTATCCCGGATTCGCTGGTTTTGACTTTGATGATGTACTCTACTTATTCGCACCCGTCGTTTGGTTAAACCTGCACTTCCTGTTTCTTATCGGCGCCTCAGTCGGCGCACCTGTCTTTGCACTAGTTACCTTGTATAAATTACAAAAATCAAAAAAATAACAAAAGACCAATAGTTGTCATGCAGTTTGCCATGATGCCGCCAATATAGCTTCAACCTGATCTGGTTGTTGTTGAATCGCATTATTCGGGTACAGTATCCCAAATTAGGTTCTCATGTCTTTAAGACATTCATCTAATCAATGTGGTTTAGGCAATTATTCTTTAAATAGGACTTTTGTTGTATGATTTAACTCTCGAGTTAGAATTGGCTCAATTTGATATACAGTATATTTAAATGCATATATTCAATTTCCCCGTTAAATTTAAACTAGATAAAAAAGAAGGTGGTTTTCTTATTACCTTTAGAGATATTCCTGAAGCAATTACTCAGGCAGAGACAGTTGAAGAGTGCTTTATTGAGGCGGCTGATTGCCTTGAAGAAGCGATTGCAGGTCGTATTGATGATGGGTTTATTGTGCCGGAACCTTCTGAAAAACGTCGTGGTGAAAAAATTATTACTGTTCCTTCGCAATCTTCCGTGAGACGTTAAAAATTTATTCTCACCGCTCTAGCCAGTATTTTTTTCAGTTTCATAAAGTTTTTCCGACACCCATTCAACATCACCTTTTCAAAATTAATAGGCCAACTCTTAATGAATTTGGATATATTTCTGTATTTTTATATTGCTTTTTATATTGCTTTTTTCTAGCCTTACAATATGAGCACTGAAAGCCCTGAGTTGGATCTGTAAAGGATATAGACAATTAGCTGAAACACGGTGTTTCATTTAACGTAGCTAAGTATGCATTCAACGCCCCAAATAGAGTTGTTCTTCGTGATAAAACTCACATTTTTTTTGAAGACAGGCTTTTTTGCATTGGTAAATACGAAGATATTATTTTGACTGACCGGATTATCTATCGAAAACCAGGATTCGAATTATTGGAGCTGGCGCGTGGCATAGAGGTGAAAAACTTAATGAAGAAAAAAATTAAATATACAGATGAACCCATGGGCGACATAGAGATCATCGAAGATTTCCTACCAACTCCAGAGGAACTCGTATTTAAGAAAGATAATACTAAAGTCACCATTGCATTAAGTAATTCCAGTATTGCATTTTTTAAGCGTGAAGCGAAAAAAAATAACACACAGTATCAAAAAATGATCCGTTCTCTATTGGATGAATATGTTGCTCGTCACAGCCGTTAGGTAATTATTACTTTTTTGAATTCTGAACTAATCCGAATGTAATCTAGAGTCGCAATCTTGATTTATCCATCACTTCATTATTTTTATCGCTAAGTAATATAAACAGATAGAGTCGTATTATTGATTAGGCACTACTTACTCTAGGCCTTGGTGTCCCGGGGGGTTACGTGTGTAATAAGGCATGAATCGTTTGTACTGCGCGTCCAGAAACGTTACCAGGTCGATTAGTTGGGTTACCGTCATTTCATCATTGAACGATGGCATAGGCGAATCGGTGTTTTCTTCCTTTGCCAATTTTCTGATTTCTAGCAGGTATTTGGGAGAAACAATATGCTTAGGATTTATGATTGCTGTCACCAGTTGACCATACGTCTTTACACGAGAGACTTCTCCTCCAAGCTGAAATTGTATGATGGGTGTTTCCAAAGAATGGGCTGGTAAATCAACCTCCGCTACCGTATGGCATTTGTGACACTCCAATTCAAGAAAAGCCAACCTGCCGTTTTCAACATTACCTTTAGGTAGTACCAGGCCTTTGCCTGACTGTCGACCTTGATCACATGCAGTAAACACATTCAACATTATGCTCACTATTACTAATATATGAATTTTATTCATCATAATAGTTACTACGGCCTTATTTCTAACGTGGATTTTATTGTAGGGACTATTTTTAATGAACGGACTGATATAGATCAAAGTTGAATCATTCTATGGAATGCTGATACGGCAACGGGGGAAAGGCACAGATTAATGTTTAGGCTCGAGCCGTTTTGCCAGTCTGCAGCCTCTTTCGTCGTCATTGTTCTTAATAGGTATCGTTTCTATATCAAGGATAAGTCTGTTCAGTTACTAAAATAGCCAATTTGATTGATTGGGCCATACCCCTTCAATTAGGGTGCTTATAAAGTTATGATTATCATCTAAATTGGGTAGACCATCGTGGACAATTAAAAATACAGAATTAAGGGGACCACATGAGAATCAATAACTTTATTGTATGCAGCCTTCTACTATCAGTATCACTACCCGTCATTGCTGTAAATAATACGCCTGTTGTTGATGCAGACCGTCTGCTGCAAGCGGAAAAGGAACCGAATAACTGGCTATCATATGGACGCAGCTACACAAACCAGAATTTTTCGCCACTGAAACAAATTAACACCAGCACCGTACAGCGGCTTGTACCTAAATGGATTTTTCAGACAGGTGAAAAAGGATCGTTTCAAACTCAGCCGCTGGTCGCTGATGGCGTCATGTATGCCACGATACCCGGTAATGACGTCGTTGCATTAAACGCAGAAACTGGTGCAGTTTTATGGCGCTATAAGCATAAGAATCGGCGTGAAGAAACCAAAGGCGGTTCTGCTAATCGAGGTGCGGCCATTGCTTACGACAAAGTATTTGAAGCAACTAACGATGGACGACTCATTGCACTGGATAAAGAAACTGGCGAACCGGTCTGGGACACCATTATTGCACACCCCTCTGCTGCAGAACTTGAAGGTCTTAATGAAAAACAACAACAAATATTAAGAGAAAACATTGATTCTTTGCCAGCAAAGATGGCGCCTCTGGTCTATAAAGATCTGGTCGTTGTTGGTGTTACATCCGCGGGTTATGGGCTTTTTTACAATATATTTGATGGGGTAACATCCGAAAAAATACCACCGACGGATCGTTTTCTTGGAATACGAGGTTATGTCGCGGCCTTCAATGTCAATACGGGCAAAGAAGTGTGGCGTTGGTATACCACAAAGAGCGGTGACTGGGAGGGCAAGTTTGCCGCTACAACACCAGAGGGAGATGAATTACCACGTGACATTCCCCGCGAAAAAGAATTAGCCGCCACGCTAAAAGATCGCTGGCGTATCGGCGGTAGTTCGACCTGGATGACACCGTCATTTGATCCCAAACTCGGGTTAATATTTTTAGGAACGGGTAATGCGTCACCCAACGATGTTTCCAGCGCACGACCCGGCGATAATCTTTACGCAAATTCTCTTGTTGCGATCGATGCCTACACGGGCGAAACCCGTTGGCATTATCAGCAGGTGCCACACGACTTATGGGGTTACGATGTTGCCAGTTCATCTGTGTTATTTGATTTACCGGATGGTGACACGCTCATTCCTGCTATTGGCATTGCAGGTAAAACAGGTTGGTTCTATGTACACAACCGCAACACCGGCGAATTGATATACCGATCAGAACCATTCGTACCACAACACAATCTGTTTAAAGCCCCGACTGATGAGGGCGTTATTAGCTCGCCTGGATCATGGGGTGGCGCATCGTGGTCACCTGTTTCCTATAATCCTAAGAACGGCTGGGTATATATTCCCGGCATACACAAGCCTACCCGTTATCGTTTGCAGTATGGCCAATTCGAAGGTGAGGACGTGCCTTATATCCTGACTGAAGTTGCAAAGTCGGAACCGAACTGGGGAACACTGACCGCAATCGATACACGCAAACGAGGCCAGATACAGTGGCAAATTAAAACCGAACAACCTCTGATTGGCGGAGTACTTGCAACGGGCGGAGACCTGGTTTTTATGGGCGAAGGCAATGGCATGTTTGCCGCTTTCGATAGCAAGGATGGAAAACGCTTGTGGGAATTTAATTGTGGAGCTGGAGTAAATGCGCCGCCGATAAGCTATCAAGTTGGAGATCAACAATTCATTGCTGTTGCTGCAGGCGGTAACGGCTATTTTAAATATCCGAGCGGTGATTCAATAATTGGCTTTGGCTTAAGTAAATAGTATTGCTTAACTCGATTTCCTGAGCACAAACACGCCATAATCCGATGTGGCGCTCAGTTTTACTGGATGGGAAATGTCATAGTGATGGTCATAAACATTCTCTATCTCAAAATATTTCGACTTTGCTATCACCTTCTGAAATTGCTTGAGTGAATATGTGCGCAGTTTATAGACCGATTCAAATTTTTCATTCCTGGTTTTTGTTATTGCATTCAGGATAACTTTTAACGTTTCTGTTCTTTCCTTTTTATTTAACGCCAGCATCTCTATCGATGTTTTAACTGTTAAGCCTCCGCGTCTTGCACTCCAGCGCGTTATCTTATCTGCCACACCCCGCTCAGGAATCAGATGAAGACCAAGAATATAAATCCCCTCTTTTTTTAAATGCTTTGCCACATTCCCCAGGTGCTGTATTGCTTTTTTTTCTGACAAGAGATGCCTGAAGGTATCGACGGTACAATAAGCAGCATCGTATTTTTTTCCATTCATAGAAAAATCAACCATGTCGCCCTTAAAAACAGTTGCACTGAGCGCATTACGTTTTAGTTTTTGTTGAAGATACTTAAGCGCATTGTCATTGAGATCAAAACCGGTGCAGTCAAATCCACTTCGCACTAGCGGGACAATCAGGCGTCCGCTGCCACAGGCAGGCTCGAGCAATCTGGGTTCAGGTGTTTTGCAATATTGTCTAAAGGCACTCCTCAAGAAATCCAATTCTTCTCTCATTTCATGTGAGAAAGACACATCGTAATACGTCGGTAAATTATACCAATTCATCGCAGTTTGATTGCCCCATAGGTGTTTCGCTGTCTATCTGAATCTTGATTAATATCAACAAAACGAAAATGAAACTCATGAATAATATTAATCGAAATTTTTTTTGGTAAATGATATGGCTGGGCTAACACTTCCGTAATACAAAAATTATTATATAATCGAAATCAACATTAAGTTATTGAAGGGACTACGATAAAACTAATGTCTATTAATATCAATCAGATACTGGCTAATGCCAAAGGTAAAAATTACGATTTACATGAAAAGCATGTAAACCCGCGTTTTGTTAAAACCCTGACTACGATTGGTTTTGATAATTGTTATACGCGGGCAGAGGGACAATACCTTTGGGATATAAAGGGTCGGCGCTACCTGGATATGTTGGCCGGTTATGGTGTATTCAATGTCGGCCGCAATAATCCTGAAATCCGACAGGCCTTGATCGACTTCATGGCAACAGAGCATCCCAGTTTGGTACAGCTTGAAGCACCCTTATTGTCCGGGCTTTTGGCAGAACAATTAAAACAACGTATGCCGAACGAACTGGACTATGTCTTTTTTACAAATTCTGGTACTGAGTGTGTCGAGACCGCTATTAAATACGCTCGCTGTGCTACCAAACGCACCGGGATTATTTATGCCTACAAGGCATTTCATGGTCTCACTAATGGTTCTTTATCGCTGAATGGCGATCAAACCTTTCGTGAAGGCTTTGGTGATTTGCTACCCGACTGCATCCAGGTTCCGTTTGGTGATCTTGAGGCACTTGAACAGGCGCTCTCAGAAAAGAACATAGCGGCTTTCATCATTGAACCTATCCAGGGCAAAGGTGTAAATATAGCACCGGATAATTATCTCAAGCAGGCACAGGAATTATGTCATAAATACGGATCGCTGTTTATTGCTGATGAAGTGCAATGTGGCATGGGACGTACTGGTAAGTTTCTCGCCCTGGAACATGCCGGTGATGTCGACCCGGATATGGTCCTCCTATCAAAATCACTATCGGGTGGTTATGTGCCTGTTGGTGCCGTGCTGACACGGAAGTGGATTTATAACAAAGTATTTACCTCTATGGATCGTTCCGTGGTTCATTCCTCTACTTTTGGTCAAGGCAGTTTGGCGATGGTTGCCGGACTCGCTACACTGGATTACCTTGATGAACACCAGCTCATGCAAAATGCAACAGCAACCGGAAACTACCTTGGTCAGCAACTTACCAAGTTAAAAGATTCTTATGAGTTTATAAAAGATATACGTTGGCGAGGACTAATGCTGGCTATAGAGTTCGGTGCACCAAGGTCATTCAAACTTCGAGCAGCCTGGACATTAGCGCATAAGTTAAACAAGAGTTTATTTCCTCAAGCAATCACCATCCCGCTATTGCAGGATCACCATATATTGACGCAAGTAGCCGGGCACAACGTTGATGTGATCAAATTGATTCCGCCACTCGTCATCAACAAAACAGATGTCGATTATTTTATTGCGTCGTTCAAGACGGTTATGGATTCGCTGCATCAATTTCCGGGGCCCTGCTGGGAAGTGATTTCCAGAATCGGGAAGACCGTCTTTCCCAATACACCACAAATCACACCAAGCACACCTTCAGAAGATATTATTTAATCTGAGTATACTGTAAAATGCAGGCATTATCCAAATGTGAGACTCAGCCATTGAAAGAACTTCAACTACTCGACAACGGTGATTCATTCAGAAAATCTGCCTATAAGTTCATAAAAGAATCCGACTTCTTTTCTGATTTTTCCGATGATGAAATTGAAGTTCTGGCACGTTGGACCAAAGCATATTCGGCTGCAACTGGCTGCGTTGTGCTAAACGAAGGCGATAAAAGCAACTGTCTTTGTATTATCGTCAAAGGCTCAATTAATATCTTTAAAGGTCTGCCCAATGATGAGCACTTGAAGGTCGCTGAAATAACTACCGGTGAATCCATTGGTGAAATGGGAATTATAGACGGGGAACCCTTCTCGGCTTCAGGAATTGCCTCCGAAGATTCAATTGTTTTATTAATCACTCGCGAAGATTTTGAAGACATCGTCAAACAGAATATCGTGCTGGGAAATAAATTATTATGGAAACTTGCCCGAATATTATCGTCACGTTTAAGACATACAACAAAGCGTTTGGCAGAATTACTTACTGGGAAAAAATAACAGCGACTCTATTGTTCGCCGTTGTGGTTAACGCAGTCTTATAGTTATCCAGTTTCATCAGATCGTAACAAAACCATTCAGCATCTGTTTTGACGAAAGTAATTATTCTTCGCCCATCACTGATATTTTCATCCACCGGCACAGAAAACTTATCAAGGCCGAACCCGATCCCCTGCCCGGTTGCTTTTATGAATGATTCCTTTCTGGCCCAAACGCGGTAGAAGGCATCACATTGTTGTTGTTTGTCTAAAGCAAGCAATTCGGTTCTTTCCTTATCGCTAAAGAACCGATTTGATAGTGACTGGTATTCAGTTCGCGAATTGATCTGCTCGATATCCACCCCGACCTTATGCCCCAGTGTTATCGCGATGAGGGCAAAATCTCCGGAATGCGAAATATTGAATTCTATTGGTTTGTTCTGCGGATGATCTTTTAGAATGGGCTTGCCATGTTCTTCATATGAAAACTCGATATCCTGAGGTTGCTTATCGAGACTACGTGACAACATGAGCCTTAACAGGCTCCTTGTGATTATAAATTGCGCTCTTTTTTGTTCTATCTTTAATCTGTCCGCGCGTTTACATTCATCACCAGATAGATACTGTCTCATTTCCTGACTGTTGAACAAACTGAGCTGATAGAGGAACACATGGATTTTGTCAGTCGATAAAATCAACCGTTCTTTTGGATATGCATGACTCATGGGCATCGAATCAGGATAAGAATGATTTTTGGAGACGTTTCATACCTTCATCAATACTGATAGACGGATGGTAACCCAGATCACGTTTAGCAGCAGACAAGTCAAACCAATGTGCAGTAGATAACTGCCTGGCAACAAAGCGGGTCATTAAGGGCTCTTGTTTAATATTGAATACGTTATAAATCTTCTCAAACAGGACGCCTAAATAATAAGCGGTATGTTCATTTAACGTTTTAGTTACCGGGGGTAAATCGGCTGCAGCCAGTATTTTATTAATCAAGGCGGGCATCGTAATCGGTTCATCATTGCTAATGAAGTACACCTTACCGGCACAGGTACTATGTTCAGACTGAAGGCAATCTGCTGCAAGCAGATGTGCCTGAACGGCATTATCGATATAACATGAATCGATTTTATTGTCCCTGTTTCCAACGAGCCGCAACTTTCCGGCTCTGGCACGATCAATCACACGTGGCGCAAGGTGTCTGTCTCCGGGACCCCAGATTAAATGTGGGCGTAATGCGACTGTTTTTAGCTCGGGACTGTTTGCCTTTAAGACAATTTGTTCCGCTTCCGCCTTGGTTTTTTGATACGCATTAAAAAATGTTTTAGCGTAAGGCGCCGTCTCATTTATACCGGCCTCATCCGTGCCATCAAAAACCACACTCGGTGTACTGGTATAGACAAGATATGAAATATTATTATGTTTACAAGCCTCAATGACATTTTCCGTGGCAATGACATTCGCTTGATAGTAATCATCATAGTCACCCCACACGCCGGCCTTGGCTGCGACGTGAAATATAATGTCACAATCCTTTGCCGCAGTATTAATATCATCTGCTCTGCTCAAGTCACCTTGAATCGCTTCGACACCCAGTTCTGACAGAAAAGGATAATGTCCACGCTGTATCGTCTTTACACTATTCCCTCTTTTTAATAATGCTTTAACAATCGCGCTGCCAAGAAAACCGCCGCCGCCTGTCACCAGTGCTTTCATGCCAGCTCTCCCTCTGCCCATGCCGCCAGCTTTTCGCGACCTATTTTGGCATTATGCCGAATGTCGACCGGGAAGCTCGGGTGAAACAAAACATGGCTTATATTTTTTGTTATGTCGTGATTTTCAGCGAGCACCAGTAAGTCTTCTATCAGCTTATTTTTATTAGCGCGTTTATGTTCCGGCTCTAATTCAATGCAAATGACTGGCTTCATTTCATTATTTATTTTCGCACCAACCAATGCGGTACGAAAAACAAAAGGATGTGTGTTGAATATACCCTCACAACAAATGGTAAATAATGTTTCATCCTTAATAATAACGCGATGGCTTTTGCGTCCACAAAACCAAAGTCTATTTTGCACATCCCGGTAACCCACATCACCCATACGGTGATAAAAAGTATCACCTGCCGCGATCTTTGCCAATTCGGTTTCTTTCTCTCGATTGAAGTAATAGCGTGTCACCTGAGAACCTTTAACACAAATCTCACCAATTTCACCAACTGGTAATTCCAGTTCATCAGACCAGTTGGAGATCACATCGTCGTTTATTCTGATTATCCTGATGTCCATCCCTGAAACAGGTGTACCGACACAAACACCTTTACCTTGCATCGTTTCTTTTGCAGTTTCCTGCAATATCTCATCACTACCAATAGAACTGACGGGCAGTGATTCAGTAGCACCATAGGGCGTGAAGATTTGCACATCAGCATTAAGCAAGGATTTAAATGCTTTTAATACCGATGGCGCAACCGGTGCACCGGCAGACAGGACACGTTTTAATGTGGGTAATTTAAGATGCTTATCCACCCCCCACTTACCGACACGATTCAACAAGGCAGGTGAACCAAACATCGTGGTACATTCATACTGTGTAACCGCATCAAGAATTCTTTGTGGATTAACATGGCCGGGACGAGTGAAATCCATATCGGGAATAACAGAAGTCATGCCTAAAGCAGGTCCAAACAGGGAGAACAACGGGAATGTTGCGAGATCAACTTCGCCGGATTGAATATCATACAATTTCTTCAAGGCTTCAACCTGTGCCGTGAAATTGGCATGTGTATAAACGACGCCTTTAGGAATGCCCGTACTGCCACTGGTAAAAAGTATCGCCGCCACATCTTCCGCTTTCGTTTGCGTATGCTGGAAACTATTTTGTTTGCCGTCCTCTTTTATATCATCAAGCCTGGTAATAAAACGACTTAATAAGGGATTGTTGCCAACGAGCACATTTTTAGTAATGGTCTTTTTTGCCCAGCCTAAACCGAGGCGCGCAAGGTGAGCCGTACTGACCCCGATAAAGGCTTCTGGCTCGGCTTCAGCAAGACATTTACCCAGATTTTTAATCCCCATGCCGGGATCGATAGCGACCAGTACCGCTTCCAGTTTAAACAAGGCGAACACCAGGGCAAAGAAATCCAGACCCGGTTTTACCATGAGGACAGTTCGGGTTCCCTTGCCGATACCGTACGACTTTAGACCCATGGCAACGAGGTCGCTAGCATCATTCAATTGTTGGTAGGTATAGGCGGTTTTATAAAGATCAGCAGCAGCTTTACTTTTTCCTGCTGAAATGTTTTGCACCACAACGGCATTTGTATCAGGTTGTTGTTGTGCCAATACTGGCAAATAAGATGCGATGTTTGCTGTAATCATTGCTGATAGGGATACCTGGCCAGGTTAGGACTTAACTCTATGCCACAGCATTCTTTTCAAGAAACGATTGAATTATGGGGATCACCTCATTGCCAGCATCTTCCAGCAGGTAATGTCCGGCATCAAACTCATGATATTCTGCACTCGGTAATCGTCTCTTCCACTCATTAAGATAGTGTCGATCAAATACAAAATCATAAACACCCCAACACACAAGGATAGGTATTGCTGAAAATTGTTCTAGTTGCTTATCGACCTGATCAACCATGGCATAAGAAACATGCCCTTTATCCAATGGTATATCTTCAACAAAACGTAAAACAGAAAGCCGGTTTTTCCAGTTATTATACGGGGCGAGGTAAGCATTCTTGATCTCATCCGTCATCGGCTCACGTGTAACGCATTGTTTAACAGCACCGCGACAAAATGCATTAACGCCCTGATTCAATAAAGCACCAAGGAAAGGTGTGCGACTTAATTTTAATTGCCATGGAATTTCTACCCCTTTAGGAATATGAAACCCGGCTGTGTTAGAGATAACCAGACGTTTTATTTTCTCAGGATAGCGTGTGGCATACGCCATTCCAATCATCCCGCCCCAATCATGAACAATCAGTGTGATCTGGTTATCAATCCCCAGAGCATTCAATAATGCATCAAGATCATCAACCCGCTGTTCAAGTGTGAAATTATACTCACCGTTTGCAGGCTTATCCGACAAGCCCATACCAATATGGTCGGGAACAACACAATGATATTTATCGGTCAGAGCCGTAAATAAATGGCGATAGTAAAATGACCAACTGGGGTTACCATGCAACATGATTATGGCGTCTTCATTATCCTTTCCTCCTTCAAGGTAATGCATATTTCTGTTATTTATTAAGGTATAACAGGAAGACTCAGAGGGGTAATCAGGAAATTGCATAAGCTATTGGTTTTAATAAAAAATAAATGTGTTAAGCGGGGTAGTTTACTTAATATTGCCCTATTCACCAAGTATATCTGCAAAAGCAATTAGGCTATTCCCACGATGAAATTAGCACACATAAAGGGCCGCCGCTTACCGAGCGACTTTTGCATCATGCTATGCAAAGAGACATTCTATCTGGCATCAGAGTATTTGCTCTATTCTCTATCTCTGATTCGCTAAAGTGACAATGGCTTAAAGTAAGTCCATCTGCTCTGTTTTGTCAGTCTGTTCTATAGCTTTATCCTGTAGCCTGGAGGTACTGACACCCAAAAGACGTACTTTTCGTTGCCCTGCTTCTGTTTTGCTTAACAATTCTTTGACCGTTTCAAATATTTTATTGGCTGACAAGGTTGGCTTTTCTATCGTGTGGCTACGGGTGATCAATTGAAAATCGGCATATTTAACCTTCAGGGTTATCGTCTGTGCAGTGATTTTTTTATCAAACAGTATTCTTGAGACACTATTTGATAATTCCAGCAAAACAGCGAACATTTGATTAACATCGCCCATATCTTTACTGAAGGTCGTTTCTTTGCCTACCGATTTTCTTTCACGGTGCGAATTAACCGGTCGATTATCAATGCCTCGCGAGATTGAATAATAAAAGTGTCCCGCTTTACCGAAGTTTTTAACTAAATAGTTTAGTTCTTTTTGTCGCAAGTCCTCACCGACATGTATAGCTAACGCCTTCATCTTTGCTTCAGTCGCTTTACCAATGCCGTGAAATTTTCGTACGGGTAATGTCTTTATAAACTCAGGGCCTTGCTCGGGAGTGATCAGATATAAGCCATCCGGTTTATCCATGTCTGATGCTATCTTCGCCAGAAATTTATTATAAGACACCCCGGCAGAGGCATTGAGATCGGTGTTATCTTTTATTATGCGTTTTATTTCTTTTGCAATTAACGTTGCCGAACCCGAGAAACCGGCATTGTCTGTCACGTCCAGATACGCCTCATCCAAAGATAGTGGCTCAACTAAATCGGTGAATTGACGAAAGACACTTTGAATTTGTGTAGACACTTCCCGATAAACTGTAAAGCGTGGTTTTAAGAATACAGCATGGGGACAGCGTTTATGCGCCTGCATAGCAGGCATCGCAGAATGAATACCGAACTTCCTTGCCTCGTAACTACACGCGGCAACAACCCCACGTTGTTCCGGCGTGCCACCGACGACGACGGGCTTGCCTTGATATTCCGGGTTATCGCGCTGCTCAACGGAAGCATAGAAGGCATCCATATCAATATGGATGATTTTTCGCTGTACGATATTTTCGTCAGGGTTTTTCGTATTCACGTATCGTTAAGAATACAGAATCAGGGTTTTACAATATCTAGCGCAGTACGAAAGGTGTGAATGAGGATGCGCTGGATTTTTTTCTCTTTTTATTTTCAAATGGCAACATCTTTTCAGATAGAGTAGTAATCTGTTCCAGACTAACAACCGGCGTTTCTATATTAAATTTTTTCGGGTCAGGAAAAGTAAGCCTGGCTTGATTATTTTTCATATAAATTAATGATCTCTTCATACACTTCATCACTTGCAAACTCTTGACACATATTTTTAAACTCTTCACTTTTTATATCAATATTTCCATGACGCAACAATGTAACTATATCGAGTAAGTCTTTTAATCTTCGTATTTCATCTCCTTGCTTTAATGTATGTAGCTTCATAGCAATCAGATGATTGTTGGAAGGGATAAGGATATCTTCCTCACCCCCAATATTTATACTGCTGGCATTGGCCTTTAGTTCTCTAAAAGTTTCCTCATTTACGAGTAATATATCCAGCGGCCACTCTTCTATTTGTCCTGGATTAAACTGCATAAACGCGGCACTATCATTGAATAGTTCATAATCCATACTCAACAATATTTGTTTCCACACTTGCTTATCTTTTTCACAAACGAGTATATCTACATCTCGTGTCTGGCGTCGGTCACCTAGAGCGTTAATAGCATGCCCACCGATTAAGACAAACTCAAGATCATTTTCACCTGCTGATTGAGTTATCAAATCCAGTATTTTCATTGATATTTTGTAATTATCTTACAAATAAAGAATTCTGATTAAGTAACTAACTTTTATTGAAATGCCAGTAATCTATAGCGTTGAAAATTTAAGACGCTTACCATTCCCAGCCAAGCATCAAACAATTCAAGCCACTACCAATTCCCAAAAAGCTGACGCGGTCACCTTTTTTAAGAAACTGTCTTTGTTCGGCGATTGCCGCGGTTAAAGGCACAGAGACTGTGCCGATGTTACCAAGATACTTATAGGTACTAAAATCTTTCTCAGGCGAAATGCCGAGTTCTCTCAGTATCGTATCGCGATGCCCCTGGCCTACTTGATGGCAAATTACTTTGTCCACCTGGTCTCTGGCCCAACCCATTTTCATTAGAAACGAGCCCCAGGTTTTAACCCCTAATTTGGCACCATGTTTTAATACGGAAACCGAGTCGGTCGACATAAATTCAGACAAGGCCGCCGGCAATTTTTCCGATGGCATAATCCCTGCCAAAGCTGGTGGTAATTTTTGACTGGTCATGACATCTTTTATTGCAGAGGGCAGTACCTCGGGGTGCATCACCTGATCAATTGCGGCAAGTAATTTGTCGGGTGAAAACATTAATTCACCAAGCGCCACCGGCGATAAAGTCACACCCCAACGGCAGAGTTTATGATGTTCGGGAGCAGACTGGTTGGCGCCCCCCAATAATCGATGGGTTTCCTTGTTATCGAAAGAACCGTCTGTCAGCAACACGGCCGCTGCACCAGAACCACCGGTTAAGGTCGCCAATGATCGGGAAAACATATCCATGGTTCGGTCATTTAACATACGTTCGATCATGATTTCGACAATCTCACGCGATGTCTCACACGATACGACCATGCCGGCCCGAATCTGTTTTAATTCAATCCGGTTCGCGATATCGATAATGCCATTCATAACGCCCAGACAGGCGTTGGAGATATCATAGATATTGGCATCGTCACTGATGCCTAATTGGGCAGCTACAGCACAAGCGGTGGCCGGTTCAAAATTTTCCCTGCACACACCGGTATACACCAGTGCCTCAACATCTTTAGCCTGGACATTAGATTGCTCCAAGGCCTTACGCGCGGCATTTGCGGCACCATCAGACAGGACATGCCCTTCTTCCCACCAGCGTCGTTCACTAATACCGGTCAGGGCTTCCAATTGACCGGGCGCAATGTGTAATGCGTCATACATCGGCATCAGTCGGTGCTCAAGGTCGTCGGAGGTGATTACTACCGGTGGCAGTTCGTAACCGATAGACTCCATATGTACTCGGGAATATTTCATGCGGCTATTCTATGTGATTCGGAGAGCAAAATCCTTCATCTGATAGATAATTCTGCCATCCACCGTCAAAAAACCATCCGCCGTGATGGATTTGGCCTGATCATCCACCGCAGTAATTACGGCCTGAACCGTCACGGTGTCATCGACAGGTAAGATTTGACCTCGATATATCCATTCATGCGCTTGATCTAAAGCCATGCTTTCAAACGCAAAAGCGTCCGTTTCCAGCTCATTTTGCCAACGCTCCCAGGCAAATACTTTGAGTAATTGCATAAAGGATTCGAGGCCTAAGGAACCGGGCCAAACCGGATCTTCGTAGAAATGTGCCTTAAAAAACCAGGCCTCTTGCCTGACCTGGGCGCGTCCTTCGATGAATCCCAGACCCTTTGGCCCGCCATCGGGAAGAAAAACAGTTATCTCATCGACCATACGCATCATCGCGTCAGGCATCGGCTTGTTGGTCGGATAAGCGAAGGATTTGGCTCTGTCACGCTCGACAGCATTAGGCTGATAAGGAACAGCATCCCGAATCCCGACCTGATCGGCCAGGGCTTGTTTTGAGAAAAAGCCAAAATAGGTATTGCCCTGATAAACCCGGCCGCGTTCGGAACGCATTTCATAATCAAAATTCTGGATAATCATGCCGCCTGATTGGGAAACATTCGTTATCTTTACCTTGGTAATCAAGGTACCAATATCGGGTGTTACCTTGAGAAATTGCGTCGCCTTACCGCCCAGATTTCTAAAGGAAATATCGGTCTCGCTGGTTAAGGCCGAGCCCAGATAAGCCGCCAACCAGCCACAAGGCTGTAAGGCCACTTCCAACAATACGGCAAACGGCATATAGGGCTGATTGTCTTCAGTGAAATACCATTCATCCACCGGTACATCATATTCTGCTTCTATCACACCACCGGCCTTTAAAACCCATTGCTCACAATCGTTAATTGAAGTGATGCGATCCAGAAATTTATACGGCGGACCGGGTAAGCGTGCAATCTTACGTTCGTTATCAAATACGGTATAACGATCACCAAATGCTTCGGAAGGCTTACCTATGGCAAAGGCGAGTATCGAGTCGCTATCAAACAGAACGCGTTGTGCTTCTTGCGTTGTCTGTTTATCCCAACGTGCTTGCAACCGGTCACGATGCAAGCCGGTAAGCTGTACAGACATGTTTTTCATCTGCACGATGGCGCG
>CALKEZ010000029.1 GCA_938084745.1 uncultured Gammaproteobacteria bacterium | reverse complement strand
CTGAGGTTTCTAAGGATAAAGCGGACGACATTCTAAGTGATATAGAGTTGCCCACAAAAAACTTGGCTGACCAAGGCCGTCCTTGGGCCATGACAAATTTAGCCGGAATTTATCTCAATAGAAATGAAAGTTTAAATGAGGCATTTAATCTAACAAAAAAAGCAGCAGACTTGGGATTCTCTAGAGCAGTCTATAATCTTGCACAGCTCTACTATCTTGGGGAGGGTGTTGAAAAAGACGTTAAGAAAGCCTATCAATTGTACTTAGAGGCCAGCAAGGATGGCGTGGTTTTAGGAACGATACGAACTGGTAACGCTTATTATAATGGCGTTGACCATCCTAAAAATAAGGATAAATCTGAAGAGTATTTTATTGATGCTATCAAAAAGGGTTCTGATGTAGCTAAGCATGATTTAGCAACACTATATTTCGAAAGTTACTTTAAGAAGTATGACGAAGCTATCGTAATGTTTGAGGAGTTGTCTCAGTTAGGCTTCCCAGCGGCAGATTATTCATTGGGTACTATTTACGAGCAAGGAATAGGTGTAAAAATAAATAAGGAAAAAGCCTTCAGATATTATTTAAAAGCAGCAGAGATGGGACATCCTGCTGGGATGTCAAATGTCGGGAATTTTTACAATGATGGAATCGGTACAAAAAAAGATTTACAAGAGTCATTGCGCTGGCACAAATTAGCAGCAATTAATGGAGTATACTTTTCTCAAGCAGTTTTAGGCTTGGCATATTATCGAGGCATTGTCTTTGATGAGGACAAAGAAAAAGGTCTCGAGTGGATAATGAAAGCAGCAAAAGCAGAGAATTCCTACGCCCAGCTTCAACTCGGGCTTATTTATCTTGATGCACAAAACTCTCATTATGATTTGACCTTAGCGGTTAAGTATTTATCCGCGGCTTCAGAGCTTAACAATCCCGACGCACAATATCAGCTAGGCCTCTTACGCATGACTGGCAAAGGCGTCGAGAAAGATGCGCAAAGAGGAGTTGAGTTACTTAGGAAAGCATATGAAGGAGGGAATATAGGCGCACAGGTATCATATGCATATGCATTGACCTTGGGAGATGGCGTCGAAAAAGATTTAAAGAGGTCTTTTGAGCTTTATTTGGATGCTGCGGAAAAAGGCAATATGTATTCACAATATTTTGTTGGTATTTTTTATGAAAATGGCGAAAACACCACTAAAGATGTTAATAAAGCAAAATATTGGCAACAGAAATCTGCAGAACAAGGGTATCAGCCCGCAATAGACGCATTAAAAAAATTGGAAAATAAAATTGAGTATTTAAACAATGTTGATTATTCAAAATATACAGATATTGAAGGGTATTACTCAGGGGTTTGGCAGAGCTCTGTATATGGCGGCATAGGTGAAGCATCAATTGATTTAAAGATTGAAAATGGCTCCATTGTTGGAGAGTTAGTAACGAAGGATACGACTTATAAAGGCGAGAAGTTAAAAGGTTACATCAAGAGCAATAATAAAGTGTCAGTTACTATTGAGTTGCTCGGTCAGGATACCTCCGTGGTCGCTGTATATAAAGACAATAAATTAAAAGGAAATTATAAGATAGTCTTTAAGAAGCAAGATGATATGGGGACATTTGAGTTTTATAAATGAGATATGTCGCCTCATTGAGATAAAAGGTATGTGATTTAAGAGAAAGGATGAAAACTGAAAAAAATAACAGTTACTTCCTTAGCTTAACAGCGGCTAAACCTTTCCCATAGAATACATGCATTCTAATATAATCAACTATATAGGAAGGTGTTTAAGAGAAGTTAATGGGAAAATATTTATAGCTAACTAAATGATTTAATTATAAATATTTTCCTTAAGTCGAGCTATTTACGAAACAGTTGCTCTACCGACTGAGCTATTCCGGCATTAGAACTTGGAAAAGTTACCCGCTATTTTTAACCCGAACAATCACATCAACGCCGGATTGTACTGTATTTTCAGGTAATGTGGGAAATGGAGTCAGATTTATATCGTTCAATTTGAAATCTGAAAGCTCACCCGTGTCTTCATTATAAAAGTGATAGTGACTCGATGTATTTGAATCGTAAAAAATCTTTGTCGGATCGACTATAACTTGCCGAATAAGTCCTTTTTCCACAAACAGGTTTAAGGTGTTGTAGACCGTTGCTTTTGAGACATGCGGACTATTGGCGTTCACCAGGGAAAGAACTTGTTCAGCTGACAGGTGTTGTGGCTTGCTCAGCATCACGCGCGCTATTTCACAGCGCTGATGCGTCGGATTGATAACATATCGGCCCAGAATTTCCCTGATAGCAGCCGGATTGTTGTTCGTGTGGTTTAGCATGATGTTCATAGCGTCATTATATTGGATGCAATATTGAAAGTGGAGAATAAATAAGACTGATTATCATTTGTTAGGCTATTTTGGCTACATTTTGTTCTTGATGAATCGAAAGTTTTTCAAAGTCCATAAAAGAACTCTCTCCAGAAAGCATATCAGCCAGTAATTTCGCAGAGGCTGGAGCTTGTAATATCCCTTTTCTGAAATGCCCTGTATTGAGATAGATGTTATCAATATTGGATACTGGACCAATATAAGGCTTTTCTATGTCCGATGAAGGTCTTAAACCAGACCAATGTTTTATGAGCTGTGCTATTTCTATAGCGGGACAAACTGAAATAGCCCAGTCCATTAATTCTCTTCGTGCAGTTGCTGTCGTCACTTTATTGAAGCCGGTGTCTTCCATCGTGCTGCCAATCAACACATGACCATCCAGTCTTGGAATCAAGTAATGGCCACCATCCAGCAGGATTGAATCCAGAAGCTGTTCAGTTCCTTTAACACAGAGCATCTGCCCATGGATTGGCTTGATATTAATATCATCAGCAATACTTTCTAATAGTACTTTACTCCACGCACCCGCCGTAATGATGACGTTATCAGCAACCCGTTTATCTCCGTTGGTTTCTATAGACTCAAAACGATTATGCTTTGTTACCAGCCTGGTGATTTGACTATTCTCAAAAATAGAAACCGATAACGATTTTAAGCTCTTATATAAAGCATCTAACAGTCTCGGGGGTCTTAATTGTGCTATCTCGGGCAAAAGTATAGCTTGCTTGGGAATATTTAAACCCATACCCGGTATTGATGAACACTCCTCAAATAGAATGCGTTTACTCTGCGCCCATTGTTTAACGGCAGCAATATGCGTTGATTCAATAATAACTAATCCAGACTTAACATACTCAGGATCGACCCCTGTTTCATTTTTCAGGTCAACTGCATATTGAGGATAGAGGTGTTTGCCTTGCTCCGAAAGTTCGGCTGAAACGGGGTGCTCCGCCCAGGGACGCATAGAAGATAAAATCCCTCCGGCGGCCCAGCTGGCCTCTTGCCCCAATTTCCCTTTATCGAAGATTGCGACACTTGCACCGCGAAGTGCCAATTCTCGGGCAGTAGTCATACCAATCACGCCACCGCCAACAATAATAAAATCGAAGTTTGCCATTTTTAAAAAATGTTAATTAGTTCACACTTTGATGTGGTATGTGATAATTTAAATACCGTTTATCGGATAAATAGACCTTTCAATCCTTTAATATAAATACAATTACAATTATTTGCTATAAAGGTACCCATGATGAAAAAACAAATCGGATTCACATTAATAGAACTGATGATAGTTGTTGCTATTGTATCTATTCTTGCAGCAGTTGCATTGCCATCCTATAACAATTATATCAAACGAGGCAGGGCTTCTGCAGCAGAACAGGTTTTGCTGGATATCGCGAATCGACAAGAGCAATACTTACTTGATGCGCGAAGCTATAGTACTAATCCAACTGTCCTACGTATATCACCCCCAGAGGGCTGGACGTGTACAGCGGCGAACTGCAGTAATGATTTTTACACTATAACCATAGCGGTCCCAGTAAGTACACCACCATCCTTCACAGCAACCGCAACTGCGACTGGCGCACAAGTCGATTTCGGTAATTTATCGATTAATAGTGCTGGCGTAAAAACAGGTACATGGCACTAAACGACACAAGGCATAATTTATGATTATTTCCTCTACAAAATCTATTGCTCGTCGATACAAGAATCAAAAAGGGTTCTCTATTTTAGAACTGATGATAGTTGTGGCTATTGGCGGTATTTTGGCGGCAGTTGCAGTACCACAAATGCGTGACTTTTTGTTGACACAACAGGTGCGGACTGCGGCATCGGATGCGCATTTGAGCCTGATATTGGCTAGAAGTGAAGCCATTAAACGTAATTCGTCAATAAATGTAACCCCAATATCAGGCTCTGATTGGTCGAGTGGCTGGCAGGTTTTAACAACCGGTTCTACATTAATACGTCAGCAAGACGCACTAGAGACTGCTGTTACTGTTACCTGTAACGGGTCATGTCCAACAACGTTAACGTATTTGAGATCGGGACGAATTAACTCAACAACCGCACCTGAATTACGTTTTTACATCGCTGGTAATACTAAAGTAAAGATGCGATGCCTGAGTCTCTCGTTAAGCGGTAAACCGCTTATTGAAGTTGATAATGATACCAATTCAGCTAATGGGTGCGGCTAATGAATTCAATTAATAAAATTTCATCTTCAAAGGGCTTCACATTAATGGAAGTTCTTGTAACGATGATTATTGTTCTGATCGGTCTGCTAGGTATAGCTGCATTACAAGTCAAGGCACAAACAGCGGAGCTTGAGTCCTATCAACGTGCTCAGGCCCTGATCATACTGTCGGACATTGTTGATAAATTAAATGTTAATCGTGGAACAGCAAGTTGCTTTAGATTTACAACAACCACAAGCGGCACACCTTATTTGGGCGTAGGCGCAACCGCAACACCCGCCTGTACGGCAAGCACTGCCGCATACAACGCACAAGCGGTAGCGACCATGACTGAAATCAGTAATTTACTTCAAGGTACTGATGCGGTTATGGGAGGAACTAATGTTGGCGCAATGATTGGCGCACGTGCTTGTATTAGTTATGACGCATCCACTGAAATTGGTGGCCCAGATACGGGACTTTATACCATCGCCGTGTCATGGCAAGGCATGAGCATTCTTTCTACACCAACCGCTAGCTGTGCGAACAATACCTATGGCGACGAAGGCCAACGCAGAACGGTTGCCATCACGACCCGAATTGCAAATCTAAACTGAGCATAGATTGAGATGAATAATATTAAACAAAACTCTGGCATGTCACTCCTTGAAGTGATGGTCTCCATTGCCATTGGCTCTATGCTGATGATCGGTCTGGTGACTACCTTCAGGACATCGAGTGATAATTACCGAGAATTACAAAAAGCGAGTGATTTAATCGAAAATGGTCGTTACGCAATGGACGTCTTATATAATGATATACGCCATGCGGGGTATTATGGTCATTATCAAGCTAATGATCTCACTTATCCGACCGTAGCGCCGGATCCCTGCGAATTAACCAATACGACTAACCTATTAAATGCACTGGCCGTTCCAGTGCAGCCCTTCCCGAATGCGACACCAACCACTATAGCGGCAACAGGCTGTGATGAACTTGGTTTTTTCACCTCAACCAACGATCTCAAACCGGGTTCGGATGTGGTGGTTATCCGACGTGCAGAAACAGCCTTGTTTGCCGGGACAGACCCAGATGCCACAAGCAATCCAGTCACCGGGGTTGTTAGTTCCGCTAACAACAATATTGGTGAAGTCTATCTACAGGCAAATCCACGTGCAGCACAAGTTCAGATTGGCGTTGCGGCTACTGTAAACCCACTTGATACCGCTAGTGGAAAAACAGCAAGCAATGTCACACCGACGTTACGAAAAATGCCCGGCAAAACAACGGCCACCTGGGCTGACACCCGAAAACTCAGGGTGCATATCTATTACCTGTCACAATGCAATGCCGCAGCCGTTTGCACAGGTACAGATACACCCACGCTAAAACGAATGGAACTGGGTGATGATGACGCTGGGAACACAACCATGAATATTGTGCCATTGGTCGAAGGTATCGAACATTTTAAAATCGAATATGGGCTCGATACCTCACCAACAAGCGTGGATGGCACCACGGGTTACATCGGTGATGGTATGCCTGATTCTTATGTCGCTGCACCCACACTCGCTCAAGCTAAGGATATTGTCGCAGTAAGAGCCAGTGTATTGGCTCGCTCCCTTAAGACGACAAACGGCTATACCAATACGAAAGCGTTTACTGTTGGTCCTGATAGCCTTCCGGCAGCGAATGACTCTTATAAACGTAACGTCTACACCACCGAAATCCGGACTAACAACCTTGCAGGCAGGAGAGAGATACCGTGATGCCTAGATTTCACAAACAAAACGGCGCAACTTTATTCGTTGCCCTGATTATCTTACTGATGATGACCTTGTTTGCCATATCATCAGTCAATTTAAGTACGATTAATCTGAAAGTTGTTGGCAATATGCAAGCGACCAAGTCACTTGATGCCGAGGCTCAAGTCGCACTGGAACAGGTGATTAGCCAGAGCAGCAATTTTTTAACGCCCACATCAACAACCGTTAGCACGACCTATGGAATGGTGACTGTTTCCACGCCCGTTTGTCTTGATAGTCAAACAGCTACTGGCTACAGCGCTGTCAACACAACCATTATTCCTCAAGACAACACTTGGGAAATTGTATCTTCAGTTACTGACGTTATAACAGGTGCCACATCCACCATACATACCGGTGTAGAAATGCGCATGCTCGCAGGCAACTGTCCGTAAACTTTTGGAGTATTTATTTATGAATAAGATGATTTCGCCCTCTATTTTTAGACGCATTCAAACAATATGTACTGCCCTGTTTCTAACAGCCACTGCTGGTACATTTTCACCTCATGCACAGGCGGCATTTGATCCGGTTAATGACGATACTGATATCTTTCTCGCCAATCCCAGTCGTCCAGCAAACCGACCGAATGTACTCGTCATCCTGGACAATACCGCGAACTGGAATCGTAGTGTTAATGGGCAAGCGATCAATGTTAATGAACTTGCTGCCTTGTCCTCTGTGGTCAACAACCTTGGTGAAGAATTCAATATCGGCCTGATGCTATTCCCCCAATCTTCGGACTCAGAGAGTGGTGGTTATGTGCGCTTTGGTGTGCGTCAAATGAACACAACAAACAGAACTGCGCTGGCCAATTTAGTCGGTGGATTAACATCAGGCGGTGGTTCCGACCAAGGTAATAACAACACCGTCTCCGGTGCCATGATGGAGGCCTATCGTTACTACGCCGGAAAGGCTGAAGTAGCCAGTTCTGGGGCAGACAAAACCGACTTCAATGGCAATACGACAGCAAATGCCTTAACCCCTTTCGAGCTAGGGCTCGGCAGTTACCCACTTGCAAGCTCGGCTAACGGTGCTATTTATGATTCACCGATTGATGATATATGTCAGGACAGTTTTATAATCTATATCAGTAACGGACCTTCTAACGAAAATGCCTCTCAACTTTCCGTCTCTGAAACGGAACTAGCATCGCTTGGTTACGACACCAGTACACCCATCAATATCAGTCCCAACGGGCAACAAGGTAACTGGATGGATGAATGGGCCGCTTACATGGCCAGTGCCGATATGAATGGCGCAGCAACGGGCACACCCCACGTTTATACCTACGTAGTTGAAGTCGACCCTCAAACCACGGGGCAGAACGATGATATGACTGCCTTGCTGGAAAGCACCGCGCTGAAGGGTAAAGGCAGTTATTTTGCGGTATCCAGTTCTAACGCCGGTGCCGGTATCACCAATGCATTAAATTCAATTTTTAATGAAATCCAGGCGGTCAATAGCGTTTTCGCCGCATCTACCCTGCCCGTTAGTGTGAATGTGCGCGGTACAAATCTTAACCAGGTTTACATCGGCGTCTTTCGTCCAGACATTGTCAAAGCCCCGCGCTGGTTCGGTAACCTGAAGATGTATCAGCTCGGTTTCAATGCCTCAACAAACACCTTGTTTTTGGCAGATTCCACTGGTGCCGTGGCTGAAAACACCACCACCGGCTTTGTCGATCCAAGTGCGGTTAGTTACCATACTTCTGGTTCTTCCTTCTGGAGTTTGAATTTTCGTGATGTCTCTGAAAATGGGGTTGGTGGCATTTCTGATTCACCCGATGGTGATCTGGTTGAAAAAGGCGGTGTCGCTCAAGGCTTGCGGACCGACTTCGCAACCACAGCATTACAAGACTCCAGCCGAAAGCTCTATACTTGCACCACCGGCACGGTCTCTTGTGTCGCTGGCTCTTCTCTGTCTGCGACAGAATTTGACACCAGCAATGATGGCATCACGACCACAAGCTTTGGCTTGGGTACGACGGCGGTGACCTCTCTGACCGCGTTTGAAAACAAACCGATTACAGAGCTAACAGACTTCAAGACTATGACCGCCTTGGTTGCACCCGGCGGAACTCCAGTTGCAATAAGCTCATTAACAAGTACTCCAATTAATCAAAAAACGATCAGTGGTCTTTCCACTAGTTCACCTAAACAGATTCAGTCCATCACGAATACGATTAGTCAGGAAGATATCGATAGCCTGAATCGTGGCACCGGCGGCAACAAAAATATAGCCACCTTAGTTGATAACAATGGTAATTTTACCGGTATCACAACAGTTCATATCGCCGGGGTTAGTGCTCCGGAATATAACGGTACCTTTAGTGTTTTAAGTGTCACTAACGGTGGGACCACCATAACCTACGACACGGGCGTCAGTAACCCCACCCCAAATCCTACTCTTACCAGCGGCGTATCAAGATACACCATCACCGGTTCAATCGTCACCGTGACGACTGTCTTAGCCCATTCATTTACGGATACTGATGACGTCACTATTAATGGCGTGACACCCACTCATTTTAACGGTTTACGTGATATTACCTCGGTAGCACCACCTAACGTATTTCAATATTCGACGGGCCCCAACACTCAATTAGCACCGGTCACCAGCTCTGTCGGTGCCACGGTAGCGGGTCCGAGCACAGTGGCTTCTGGAACCATCGATAACTCTGCCGGTCTTTATGTTGCTGGCAATCAAGTGGTAATTTCAGGCGCAAGCATAGCGGGTTACAACGGCACCCACACATTATTGACGGTCAGCGGCGCCACCAACCCGGCGACGATTACCTATAGTGTTGGCGGCTCGCTGCCAACGCCAACCGGGACCATTACCATATCACAGGGCAATACGGTCAGTGGCACACTACCTGGGGGTCATCTATTAGCTGACGGTATTCTAAGTTACAATATCTCAGGCGCCACACCAACAGGTTACAATGGTACTTACAATGTCAATATCAATGCCGCAGGCAACACATTTACCTACACCACGACCAATGCTATTTCAGTAACCCCGGCAACAGTAGCAGGTAACATCAATCTGGCGAGTAATTTTGGTACTACCGCTATCGCGACCTTGGCTGGGCATGGACTGGAAACAAACAATTTAATCACCGTAGGTACTGGCACAGGAATGACAGCAGCAATTCCCGCCGAATATAATGGAAACTTTACTGTCACCAAGATTGACGATGATAATTTCTCTTACACGATTACACAACCAACAGTAGCCGTTTCCCAATTGCCCACTTTTCGTTTGAATAACACCAATGGCACCGCGATCGCAACCTCGACCGCACATGGTCTTAGTAACGGTGACTCAATTGTGATATCCGATGCTGTTGATGGTGAAACAGCCATTACCACAGCAGGTACTTATAACGGCACACATACCATCACCGTCACGAGTTTAGATACCTTTACCTATGATTTGGGCACAACCAAGACCAACTTGCAGGGACCGGCGACCGGTATGACTGGCAATATAAAAACAAGCATTGCCAAAGCAAATGTCGTCAACCATGGCTTTACCGCCGTTGACAGCATCGACATTGCGGGTGCCACGCCAACGGCATTTAATGTCACTGGTGTAACACCCACAATCATCGATATAAATAATTTCACCTATCCGATCGGCTCTGACCAAGGCGATGCAACAGGCAGTATCGTGGCCAGTTCCGCTGCGGGTGGTACTACCGGCGAATTAGGCCAAATTATTAAATGGGTCAGGGGCGCTGATAATAACGACGATGAAAACAATAACAGCGATAATACGGATGTGCGTGCTTCCATGCACGGCGATGTATTACATTCACGTCCGGCGGTTGTGAATTATAATCGGCATGGTAATGATAACGATGTTTACATCTTTTATGGTTCCAACGATGGGGTATTCCGTGCTGTAAAAGGCGGCTTTGCACAAAGCGCTGTTACTGAACCACAAGCCTTTGAAGAAGCCTGGGGTTTTATACCTCAAGAATTCTTCACAAAACTGGCTCGGTTACGTAACAATTCACCGACCATCAGCAGTAACAATAAAAAACCTTACTTTGCAGATGGATCTATTGGTGTCTACACCAAAGATGTCAATCAGGATGGCATACTGGATCATACTGCTGGAGATAAAGTCTGGTTGTTTCTCTCCAATCGACGTGGTGGACGCTTCCTATACGCACTGGATGCCAGTAACCCAACCGATCCTAAATTACTTTGGCGTAAATCCAACAATGATGCGGGTTGGGCTGAATTGGGACAGACCTGGTCACTGCCAAATGTCGTGTCTCTCGCGATCGATACCGATGGTGCCGGTCCTGACACTAATGACGAAGACGTTGTATTGGTCTTTGGTGCTGGTTATGACCCCTTAATAGAAGATCTTGATCCACTTGGCATTACCGCATTCAATGCGGATGATGATGGTGATGGAAGTCTTGAGGTTAAAGTCGGCGCTGCCTCCTATGAACGCGGACAAGGCCGCGGTATCTTCGTTGTCGAGGCCGCAACGGGCAACATCCTCTGGCAGGCTGGACCGGCAGCAGCCAACCCCAGCGCTGCAACCCCCAGCGCGTCACATCCCTTCTTAACTGTGTCAGGAATGGATTATGCCATACCTTCCGACGTGGTTGTCATTTCCGATCGCGCTAGCACTATACCCAACCGTGCTTATGTTGGCGATACCGGCGGCAATATGTGGCGCGCAGACATGTCTGATCCTGATGTTGCTAACTGGACCGTGACCAAACTCGCTGCGATAGCAGATCATACTACCGTCAAGCCTGGCGTCGATGCCGATGGCGATCCGTTCACTAACTTCCCCGGTCTGCGTAAGTTCCTGTTTCCTCCTGACGTGGTTTACTCCGAAGATGGTTACGACGCTATCCTGATTGGAAGCGGTGATCGTGAACATCCATTTGATGAAAGTGTCACAAACCGCTTTTATATGTTTAAGGATCCTAGCACCGGCACCTCAGTTATTGGCAGCTTCAGTACACTCGGTGAATCAGATTTGTTTGATTCCACGTCGAACTGCATACAGGCAGCAACAGCTTGTTCCGGCACTGCTGGGGAGGATGATTTCGACTCAGCTACAGCACTGGCCGCACTTACCACAGCTGATGGCTGGTATATCACATTATCCCCCGGTGAAAAGACCGTTGGTAATGCTGTTTCACTGAACAATACAACATTTTTCAATACTAATGTCCCCAGCTCTCAAGCAACGGCGACGGGTTCTTGCGAAAGTGACCTCGGTGAAGCACGCCAGTATCAGGTCAGGTTTGACGATGCAACCGCCATAGCTGATCAAAATATTGACGGTTATACCGATGCCGCAGATAGGTACACGGTTCATTCGGGTGGTGGTTATTTACCCTCACCGGTACCGGTAGTCGTTGAGATCAACGGTCAGATCCATGAAGGGGTGATTTCGGGTGTCGCCGTATCCCAGCCAGTTGGGTCGGCACTCAATACCCGACTCAGAAAGTTCTGGTTTAAGGAAATGGAATAATAAAAGTAAATGAAAAGCCGGTGCAAAACTCTTTGTGCCGGCTTTTTTATCAACTCATATTGAATCCAGACCAGGCAAAATCATACCTGCCGCTGTAAAAAAAGAGCTACGGCTATAATTAGAGCGGGGTTATTTATCAAGGGGCTAATTTTACTCTAGCGGCGTTTTCTGCTTCGGCTAATGTATTGATTACATCAATAATGTTGTCATAGCTTCCGGCTATTGCCGCACTTGTTGCATATTGTCCATTAACAATTATCGCGGGCACGCCTTTCAATCCGTAACGTTGTCCCATTGAATGCGCGTATCGCACATTATCTTGAACATCTTTTGAATCATAAGCTCTATCAAATACATCAGCAGACACACCTTGCGCCTCAAAAAAATATTTCAGACTTTTTTTATCAGTGAATCTTTTGTTTTCTTTGTGAATGGCATCAAACAAGGGACGGTGAATTTTATCTAACACATCAAGATGCTGTGCTACATAATAAGCTCGTGCATACGGCATCCAGCTCGCACCTAACACAGCTGGCATACGAACAAATTCAATATACTCCGCTTTATCATCAAGCCATTGTTCTATTACAGGCTCAAATTCATAACAATGCGAACACCCGTACCAGAAGAACTCCAGTACTTCAATTTTGTCACCGGTATGAGTATAGGCTCGGAGTGGTAACTTAATATACTTATCAGCAGCATTAACCGTATTTAATGACAAAGATATACAGAGTAATAAGGCAATAATAAAAACCGTTAATGTTTTTTTCTCATCAGCAATAGCCTTTTTTTGCATCACAATATTAATCACCGTTATCCCGCCAAGTTATAATAATTAATTCTGTGCCCCGGCTCCTAATGCTGTTGGATATGAAAGATAGACCTTAAATAGAGGTGTCATAGCCTACAAATTATTTACAGTATTCCTCTATCATTTTTTGAGACTCACGAATTCCAGCCTGTCGTGCTTCTTCATCAACTCTAATTCGACTTCCATCTTCTTGCTGTATCAAACCGCGTGGTCTTGAAAATGTCGCCATGCGTTGGTGGGCGCGTTTACAATTTTCTTCCTCAATAGCTTTCGCTTTCTTTTCCTCTGCCTCGATCTTAGCTTCTTCCAGACGCCCTTCTCTTAATTTTTTTGCCTTTTCTTGCTGCTGTTCTATCCTGGCACGCGCACTTTCAGTATCTATCTTTGGTGGTGGTTTGAGCGTTTTGGCTTCAATATCACCAGGCGGAGGACTTTGCGTGTAATGTGTAATGCCTTCCTGATCTACCCACTTGTACATTTCAGCCCCGGCCTGTTTAATGAAGATTAATAGGCCCGAGCTTAAAATGATCGTTGTTATTAATGCTGTCTTTTTTAACTTAAACTTGTTCATACAGTTCCGCCTAGGTCCAAATTTGTTATAAATTCAGGTGTACGACTTAAAGAATCTATTGTAACCTATTGATAATATTTACCTATATGTATACATTCATATATATATTTTGACAAGTAAAAGTATGAAAGGTTTAAGAATTTCTAGCCGGGTCATATGTCAATAGTTTAGGAGGTTATACATCATGAAATACAAATTAAATCTTTTTATTATCTTACCGCTACTAGTCACCAGTCTTAATTGCATGGCTGCTGTTAGTATTGTGGAGTGCGAGGACGAACAAGGTAATAGAACGTTTCAGAAGACCTGCCCTCCTGGTTCAACCATGATCAATCAAAAACGTATTGCTACAGGAAGCAAAGCGGCAGCAGAAAATGACCCTGTGACTTTTACAACTACAAGTTCATCTGTATCTGCAACCATGTATTCGATTCCTGAATGTAGTCCATGTGACGCGGTACGAGAACTTTTGCAAATTAAAAATATACCGCTAACCGAAATCAATATAGAAGGCGATATTATTAAACAGGCTGAATTAACCAAGTTAAATGGTTCTCTCAATGTTCCAGTCACATTGATTGGAGACAAAAAACTGTCCGGCTATAACCGGACCGAGATAATATCTGCTCTGGAAGCTGCTGGCTGGAAAGATCCTAAAAAGAAATAATTTATTCAGGTATACCTGAATAAATTTTAGCTTAGCTCTTCTGCTTTATTTTCTTTTAACAGCTCTTTTGGTAGCGAAAAAACAACGCGTTCGGTTATACCGGGGTTTTCTTGTACCAATGTCGCGCCCCATTCCTTGAGCTGCGAAATCACTTCTTCAACCAGTATTTCGGGGGCTGACGCACCTGCGGTCAGGCCAATATTTTCTTTGCCATCAACCCATTCTTTTTTAATTTCGGACGCATCGTCGATTAAATAAGCCGGCACACCTGCCTTTTGAGATAACTCCATTAAACGAGTCGAGTTGGAGCTATTGGGTGAGCCTACGACCAGAATCAGATCACATCTCGACACCAGTTTTTTAACTGCATCCTGTCGGTTTTGCGTCGCATAACAGATGTCTTCTTTTTTAGGGCCATCAATATTCGGAAAACGTTTTCTCAGTGCATCAATAACCAAAGCGGTGTCATCCATCGATAATGTCGTTTGCGTGACAAACGCCAGAAATTCCGGATTCCTAACCTTCAGCTTCATCACATCCTCAACTGACTCAACCAGATACATGCCGCCATTTCCATTCTTGGGTCGATATTGACCTATCGTACCCTCCACTTCCGGATGGCCTTCATGTCCGATTAAGATGCATTCTCTTTCTTCGTCCTGGTACTTGCCTACTTCCATATGTACCTTGGTAACAAGTGGACAAATTGCATCAAAAACCCTGAGTCTTCTGTGGGCTGCGACTTCACGCACAGCTTTTGATACGCCATGCGCACTAAATATGACGGTTGAATCATCTGGCACTTCATCCAGTTCTTCCACAAACACGGCTCCTTTATCACGCAGGGAGTGGACAACATATTTATTATGTACAACTTCATGACGAACATAGACCGGAGCACCAAATAACGTCAGGGCGCGTTCAACAATTTCTATGGCACGGTCAACACCTGCACAAAAACCACGTGGATTAGCGAGTAATATTTGCATTTATATCTATCCTTTAAACCAATTTTGATTATTTTGCTTAACTAAGTTGATATTGAGTATAACAATAAGTCAATTATCAATCTCGGTCTGATTAAAAAAGAAGGCGTCAATAATTAACATTACTGCACCTATGCTGATAGCTGAATCAGCAATATTGAAAGCGGGCCAGTACATGTCATTGTAATAAACTTCAATGAAATCTATCACATAGCCCAAATTTATCCGATCCCACAAATTTCCTAACGCCCCACCAAGCACAAAGGCTAACGCCATCAGTAACCAACGCTTACCGGCAGGCAATCCATGCATCCAGATAATAATAGCAACACTGATGATGGAAGTGAGACCAATAAAAAACCAACGTTGCCAGCCACCAGCCTGACTTAAAAAACTGAATGCAGCGCCAGGATTATGCATCAAGGTTAGATTAAACCCGGGAAACACTGGCACGGCCTGATAGAGCGTCAATTCCTGAGCGGCATAATATTTCGTGAGCTGATCAAGAACGATAATGGCGATGGATATTGCGAACCATTTAAACATGCTCAAACTCATTATCAGGCATACAGTCTCTTCTCACCTTCGCCATCAACATTTTCTATACAACGTGGACACAGTTCGGGATGTGCTTCATGCGCACCGACTTCTGCCCGATGGTGCCAGCAACGAACACATTTTTCGTGTGCCGATGGTTTGACCACTATCGATAAGCCGGGAAGATCAGAACCAATCGCCTCTGCATCATTATCAGCGTTAAGGTGTAACCGTGCGTAGGAGGTAATCAAGACAAAACGTAATTCATCTTCGAGCTTGCTGAACTGTTGAAATGTTTTCTCATCACAATAAATATCCACTTCAGCATCAAGAGAAGAACCTATTGCACCCTCTACACGTAACTTTTCAAGTTGCCTGTTTATTTCATCACGTACTGTAATGATGCTGTCCCATTTCGATTCTCTGTCATTGGATTCAGCAGCATTGATATCCATCTGGAACCAGTCTTCGAGAAAGACAGAGTCCGTTTTTTCACCCGGAATAAACTTCCAGATTTCATCGGCAGTAAAACTCATAATCGGTGCTAGCCAACGCACCAGCATTTCAGCCAGATAATACGTTGCCGTTTGTGCTGAGCGTCTACCTAAACTATTTTCCTGCATTGTGTATTGTCGATCTTTTGTAATATCAAGATAGAAGCCACCCATTTCAACGACACAAAATTGATGCAACATCTGGTAGATCAAGTGAAACTCAAAATTGTTGTAGGCACTGATAATGTCTTGTTGCAAACGCATTGCGTGTTCAACAGCCCATTTATCCAGTTCCAACATATCGGCATAGGCGATACTGTTTTTTTCAGGTTCAAAACCATTTAAGTTGGACAGTAAATAGCGCGCCGTATTACGAATACGACGGTAGGCATCGGCCATACGTTTGAGTATTTCGTCGGAAACATTCATCTCCGTTCGATAATCTGCCGAGGCGACCCATAAACGCAAAATATCAGCCCCCAGCGCATTCATGACTTTTTGCGGAGCCACGACATTGCCCTTGGACTTGGACATCTTCATGCCTTTGGCATCAACAGTAAAACCGTGAGTCACAACATTACGATAGGGTTTATCGCCATTGTTCATCGCAACCGATGTCAAGAGTGAAGATTGAAACCAGCCACGATGCTGATCTGAGCCTTCGAGATAAAGATCCGCAGGGAAACTTAAATTTTCGTTCTGATTTAAAACAGTATAGTGCGTAACACCAGAATCGAACCAGACATCTAGCGTATCCGTTACCTTGGCATATTGATCGGCTTGCCCATCAAGCAGACTCGCAGCATCAAGATCAAACCAAGCATCAATGCCCTTTTCTTCAATTAGAGCCGCCACTTTTTCTATCAACGCCGGTGTATCAGGATGCAATTCCTGAGTTTCACGATGAATAAATACCGCGATAGGAACACCCCAGGTACGTTGTCTTGAAATACACCAATCCGGTCGATTCTCAATCATGCCGTGGATACGCTCTTGACCCCAGCCAGGTAACCACTTCACATCCTTGATTGCGTCGAGAGCCTGACGCCGTAGACCATTGGCATCCATACTGATAAACCATTGCGGTGTCGCACGGAAAATAATGGGCGTCTTATGGCGCCAGCAATGCGGATAGCTGTGCAGCAAGGATTCCTGATGTAACAAAGCAGCCTTTTCTTCCAACACGGATAAGACTGAAGCATTAGCCTTAAACACATGCTCCCCGGCAAACAATTCAGTGCCGGATAAGAAACAACCATTATCACCAACCGGATTATCGACCTCCAGTCCATAACGTAAACCGACAACATAATCATCCTGACCGTGACCCGGTGCCGTGTGGACGGCGCCAGTACCGGCTTCCAGGGTGACATGATCGCCAAGGATGATCGGCACAACACGTTCATAAAAAGGATGCTGCAGTTGCAATCCTTCAAGCTTCGCGCCGGCGCAAGAGCCCAACACCTTATAGTCTTCAACTCCACAACGTGACATGACGCTTTTATACAAGCCATCGGCGAGCACTAATGCTTCATTACCGTGTTGTACTAACACATAGTCAAATCCGGGATTTAATGCGACTGCCTGATTAGCGGGTAATGTCCATGGCGTTGTTGTCCAGATAACAACCGACACGGATTCAAAATTGTTTTCGACAGAAAAACAACTCAACAATTTTGCGGGTTCAATAGATTTAAATCGCACATCAATAGCGGGCGATTGTTTATCTTCGTATTCAACTTCAGCTTCCGCCAATGCCGAACCACAATCGGTACACCAATGCACCGGCTTGACGCCTTTATGTAAATGGCCTGCATCGATAATCTTACCGAGCGCACGAACGATGTTAGCTTCTGTCTTGAAGTCCATCGTCAGATATGGGTTTTGCCAATCGCCAAGGACGCCAAGACGAATAAAATCGGTACGTTGATTATCGACTTGCTTCTGCGCGTATTCACGACAAGCATTACGAAACTTATCGGCTTCGACTTTGACACCGGCCTTACCTATTTTCTTTTCTACCTGTAATTCAATGGGCAGCCCGTGACAATCCCAGCCCGGAACATAAGGCGCATCAAGACCGTTCAAACCTTGCGATTTAACAATGATATCTTTGAGAATCTTGTTAACGGCATGACCAATATGAATATCACCATTCGCATACGGTGGTCCATCATGCAAAATAAATTTCTTGGCGCCCGCTTTTCTTTGACGTATTTGTCCGTACAAATCATTTTCTTGCCACTGCTTCAACATTTCAGGCTCGCGTTGCGCAAGATTGGCTTTCATAGGGAAAGCAGTCTTTGGTAAATTCAGCGTATCTTTATAAGTCGTCATTGCTATGTAATATTTATAATTGTTTCGTTATATTGTTTTGTTTCAAACTATCCCGTGCATGTTCAATATCTTTTTCTATTTGTAATACCAACGCTTCCTCTGAAATAAAATCACTTTCGCCACGTAATTTTTCCAGTAATTCAACCTGGAGATGGCGTCCGTATAAATCGCCTTTGTAATCCAGAATATGAACTTCGAGAAGAACATGTTCACCTTTGTATACGGGTCTCGAACCAACATACACGACCGCATCCAGCGGTTCATTTTCCAGGCCATAGACCCGACCCGAAAATATGCCCACAACAGGAGACAAGTATCGATGCAACTCAATGTTTGCTGTTGCAAACCCAAGCCTGCGACCGCGCTTATCGCCGTGTACGACACGTCCGCTTATTCGATAAGGTCGGCCGAGTAAATCGCTGGCCTTACACATATCACCGTTGGCTAAAGTCTGGCGTATCAAGGTACTACTCACGCGATCATTACCTAGGTAAAACGTGTCTGTCTTTTCTACCGCAAATCCCTTCTCCGCACCCGCTTTAAATAAATACGGATAATCTCCTTGTCGATTTTTACCAAACCGAAAATCATCACCGATAATTAATTCTTTAACGTCCAGTGCATCACGCAAAATATCATCAACAAATTCAGCTGCCGACAAATTAGCGATGTGTTCATCGAACCGCAGACAAACAACCCGATCAATATCGTGACGTGAAAACTGTTGCAGCTTTTCTCGTAAACGTGTTAATCGTGATGGTGCCCTTTCCGGAGAAAAATATTCTATAGGCTGTGGCTCGAATATCACCACGGTGGATATGACACCCGCATTTTTAGCCGTTTGCTTTAATTGTGCCAATACTTTTTGGTGGCCTAAATGCACGCCATCAAAATTACCTATCGTCGCAGCGCAGCTTTTTGTTTGCCGCCGCAGATTGATCAAACCTCGAATAAATTCCATAAATTCTTAAAATCCGTGGATTATACCGATCAGTGCTGCGCTGTCATATTGTGCCACCGAATACCTGTAAGCCAAAGTGTGGCAAAGTAAGAAATTGCTCCGGCAGCAATCCATAAAGACAATTGCCCTGCACGTTCCAGCATACTCCATGCAAACCATTGCTCAGGCGCGGCTACAAAATAAAAAATCATTAGCGCCATCACAGTTACCGCAAGCGCAATTTGCATCATAAAAATCACCCAGCCGGATGTCGGTCGATAGACACCTTGTTTTCTCAGTAACCAGAATAATATAAAGGCTTGTAAGATTGCTGATAATGAGGTCGCCAATGCCAAACCCGCATGCGCAAAGACGCTAACCAATATAAAATTGAATCCAATGTTAGCAAGCATGGCAAACGCACCGACCTTGACCGGCGTCGCGGTATCTTGTCTGGAAAAAAAACCGGTCGCAAAAACCTTGATCAGGATAAACGCCGGCAAACCCAGCGAATAAGCCAGTAAACTTTTACCAGACATAATCGTGGCAAACGGCGTAAATTCATCATACTGGAACAAGGTTGCGAGGACAGGTACCGCAAGCACTGCCAAACCAATCGCGGCGGGTGTGGCTATCATAAACACCCAACGTAAGGCCCAATCCATCATCGCGGAAAATTTGTCTGTGGCCTTTTTGGCATGTTCGCTGGATAAACTGGGCAATAAGACCGTCGCCAACGCAATTCCAAATACCCCCAGGGGAAATTCCACCATCCGATCTGAAAAATACAACCAGGAAATACTGCCATCGACCAGAAAGGAGGCAAATATCGTGTCGACCAACAAGTTAATCTGAACAATGGAAACAGCGAATAAGGTCGGTAACATCAACTTCAAGATACGTTTTACGCCAGCCTTGTCTTTATTAAGTCCGGGTCGTGGAAATAAATTGATCCGAAATAAAAAGGGAAATTGGAATAACAACTGGGCAATACCGGCAATCAATACCCCCCAGGCCAATGCGGTTATCGGAATTTCCATTTTCGGCGCCAGCCAGATAGCACAGCCGATCAGGGAAAGATTTAACAACACGGGCGTAAAGGCAGGCACGGCAAATTGTTTATAGGTATTCAGAATACTGCCGGCAAATGCTGTTAAGGAGATAAACAGGATATAAGGAAATGTAATTTTCAACATGTCGCTGGCCATTGCATGTTTCACATCATCAAAACCCGGCGCAAACACCATGATCAACAGCGGTGAGATCAAAACGCCGACCAATGTCACCACAAAGAGGACCAGACCCAGTGTCGCTGAAGTCTGATCCACTAAAGCATGAACTGAATCCTGATCACGTTGTTCCTTATACTCAGCTAAAACAGGGACAAAGGCCTGTGAAAAACCACCCTCCGCAAACAGACGCCGCAGAAAATTAGGGATACGAAACGCCACAATGAAGACATCAACACCCGCACCCGCACCAAACAGGCGGGCAATCACTACGTCGCGGATCAAGCCAAAAATACGGGAGATGGTAGTCATCCCACCAACCGTGAAGGTCGACTTTAATAATTTATGACTCATTTAGGTTTTTCCATAATCAATTTCAATCGTCAAATATCTAGTCTATCTATCTGTTTTTGCTTCCAATTAAGCAAATTTTGCAGAGCATATCATATCCTGCCCGAAGCATTGACAAATTGCCCTAATATCCGCATGATGTCGCGCCTTTAGAGAATGAATCAGGAGTTTAAGAGTGGCAAATATTGCATCTGCGAAAAAACGTGCCCGTCAGACAGAAAAACTACGTCTGCATAACGCGAGTCAACGTTCTATGCTTCGCACCCAGATAAAGAAAGTCATCA
>CALKEZ010000028.1 GCA_938084745.1 uncultured Gammaproteobacteria bacterium | reverse complement strand
TTGAAAGATTTAATAAGTTGATTTGCCGGATATTGATAATCAAACAGCACCACGGTTTTTGTAATGATCGGCGTAACTTTAAGGCAAGCACCACAAATGCGACCACGCAAAGAAACCCTGCCACAGCTTGGGCATCTTTTTTTCTTTGGGTTGAAATCCTCGTCGCATTTACTACACCAAACGTTGTCGGTAATAGCCAGGCAAAAGAAACATATGCTTTTTATCTGAAAAAACTTAACGTCCATGTTTATTTGTTAACCAATTAGATAATAAAAAGTTTACAATAAATCCCTAGCTAATATTATTGCACTTCGGCAATGATTTGTTCAGAGCAGAACGACAGAAAACAACAAGATAAAAAAAGCGATCGGTTTATTCATGAATCCAATTAAAAAGAATGATATTAAAAACACCTGGACCAAGGCCGAGGTTGTTGAGTTAATGTCACAGCCATTCAGCGATTTGATCTATCAAGCTCAGCAAGTACATAGAATCAACTTTGACCCCAATGTTGTTCAATTAAGTACATTGATGAATATTAAAACCGGCGGTTGTCCGGAAGACTGCGCATATTGTCCCCAGAGCGCACATTACAATACCGGCGTTGATGTTGAAAAACTACTCGAACTGGAAGAGGTGGTAACGCAAGCTAAAGCGGCAAAGGATAAGGGCGCGACTCGCTTCTGCATGGGCGCAGCCTGGCGGCAACCTAAGCAACGAGATTTAGAAAAAGTAATGGCAATGGTTGAAGCGGTTAAGAAAACAGGCATGGAAACTTGCGTAACGCTTGGTATGTTGAAAGAAAGCCAGGCAAGAGATCTGAAGTCAGCGGGGCTAGATTACTACAACCATAACCTTGATAGTTCACCAGAATTTTATTCTAAAATAATTAGTACCCGTGACTATCAGGAACGACTGGACACGCTTGAGCATGTGAGAGGCGCCGGCATCAATGTTTGTTGTGGAGGAATAATAGGCATGGGCGAAGATGCGCGCGATCGCGCGGGACTTTTAATCAGTCTTGCCAATATGACAATACAGCCAGAAAGCGTACCGATAAACATGCTGGTTCAGGTTGAGGGAACGCCACTAAATGATATTGATAAGTTTGATCCTATCGACTTTGTGCGAGTTATTGCCTGTGCAAGAATAATGATGCCCGCATCCTATGTGCGTTTATCCGCTGGTAGGAGTGAGATGACGGAAGAGATGCAGGCCTTGTGCTTATTGGCTGGAGCAAACTCAATTTTTTACGGAGAAAAACTCTTAACTACGGATAACCCGCAGTTAGCGGAAGATCAAAAATTGTTCGCGCGTTTGGGCGTCGAAGCAAGTCGACACTAAGTTGTTTCTTATAAGTTTTTAAAGTGAATTTGATTGAGGAAATTAATCAACGAAAAGAAAAGGGGTTGTTTCGCTCAAGAAAAGTATTGCGTTCCGCTCAAGGCCCACTAATAAAAATCGATGATAAAGAACTTATAAATTTTAGCAGTAATGATTATTTGGGCTTGGCGAATCATGAGCAGTTGAAAGCCCACATGAAAAAGGCGATTGATGAATACGGTATAGGAGCTGGTTCATCGCAACTAGTGGTTGGATATTCAGAGCCGCATGAAAAGCTGGAGCATAAGCTGGCGAGTTTCCTGAAAAGAGAGGCTGCGTTGGTGTTTTCTACCGGTTATCAAGCAAATCTAGCGGTAGCTTCTGTTCTTATAAATTCGAACACAATAGTTTTGCAGGATAAACTAAATCATGCCTCTTTAATCGATGCTGCAAGGTTGTCGGATGGACGACTTGTCAGGTATAGGCACAACGATGTAAGGCATTTAGAGAGCTTGTTAAAAAAACACAAGCAGCAAGACCTGCTGGTTATGACAGATGGAGTATTTAGCATGGATGGTGATTATGCTCCGCTAATCGAAATAACCGAATTATGTAAAAGGTACAACGCATTGTTGCTGGTTGATGATGCGCATGGTATTGGTGTCTTGGGAGACGCTGGCGGCGGCTTGCTGGAAGAACTCAATCTCGACCAGGGTCAAGTGCCGTTATTGATCGGGACCTTTGGCAAGTCGTTTGGTGCAGCCGGAGCATTTGTTTCAGGTAGTCAGCTGCATATTGAGGCTTTTATCCAAAAAGCACGTACCTATATTTATACAACGGCGCTCTTGCCTTCATTAGCTGAAACGCTGGTTCATGCGATCGATATTGTCAGTAATGGCAAGCAAGAAAGAGATCACATAAAGTCATTAATCAAGCATTATAAATTTATAATGAGCGAGTCCGGATTAACGATAGAAAAATCAAACTCACACATACAACCCTTTATCGTTGGTGATGCGGAAGCAGTAATGTCACTGGGTGATGCGCTCTATAAAGACAATATACTGGCAGCGACCATTAGGCCGCCGACTGTGCCAAAAGATACGGCACGTTTAAGAATAAGTATCACGGCCCTACATTCCAAAGAGCATATAGATAGCCTGATTAATTCCATAAGAAAAAATTTGAATGAATGCTGAATTAAGATTGGATTGCCTGTTGTTACATGGCTGGGGTTTTAATGCTCATGTGTGGTCTTCATTTAGTGAAGACCTGAACATATTTAGTGCCGTCGATGCGCCTTGCTTATATGCAGCGGCCAAAAAGACCAAAGACGGCAAAGTCGAATCGCTGGCAAACGCCCTGAACGAAAAAGTTAACCGAGATTGTGTAGTTATTGCCTGGTCGTTAGGAGGCTTAATAGCGACCCGGTTAGCGCGTATGACAAAACAGGTAAAAGCAATAGTCTATCTCGCCAGCCCACCATGTTTTGTCAACAAAGAGAACTGGAGGAATGTGCTTGCAGGTGACGCGATCACCAGTCTCAAGTTGAGCTTGTTAAATGATCCTAAAGCCTGCTTACAATACTTTTCTGGCCTGGTCGCGCATGGCGAAGAAAACCCAAAACAAATGATTAAATTATTTCGGGAATACATAGCGAGCGAACAGGATGTCGCAATACTGCTGGTGTGGCTAGAAGAGTTATTAGTTCTGGATCAAAGAAAAGAACTTGCCGCACTTGATATTCCTGTATTGCAGTTATTTGGTAAACGCGATGCGCTGGTTAATGCTGGTGTTATAAAAAACATAAGACTGTTAAAGCCAGGCATAGAGTTTGGTGTGATTGGTAATTGTGGCCACGCGTTATTTATTAGCCAACCCAAAAAAACTATTCAGGCCATTAATAAATTTATAAATGAATAATTTAATTAATGACGCTTACAAAATAGATCGTAAGCAACTTCATTCCTCATTTAATGCAGCGGCAGTAGATTACGATGCCGCTTCATTGTTGCAACAGACTGTTGCAAACCGTTTAATCGAAGCGTTTGATCTGATTAAAATCGAACCGGTTTCTATTCTGGATCTGGGATCGGGAACGGGTTACGGTTCCGAAAAAATAAAACAACGATTTAAAAAAGCACAGATATACCAGGCGGATATTTCCAGCGAGATGTTAAAAGTCGCACGCAAACGAGAGCCAATGTTTTTTTCAAAAAAGCATTTTGTTTGCAGTGATGCGTCGCAAATGCCCATAGCAAAAAATCAGTTTGATCTCGTGTTTAGCAATCTTATGCTGCAGTGGTGTAATGATCTTGATGCTGTGTTTGCCGAAGTGCGGCGCATGTTAAAACCCGGAGGCGTATTTATTTTTGCAACTTTTGGGCCCGACTCGCTCAAAGAATTACGTGACTGTTGGCGGCAGGTCGATGACGATATTCATGTGAATGCTTTTGTCGATATGCATGATGTTGGTGATGCTTTAATCCGGAATGGCATGAGCGAGCCGGTGCTAAGCATAGAACATATCGTTTTGCTTTATGATGAATGCAAACAACTAATGCGCGAATTAAAAAATATTGGCGCACACAATATAAACCAGGGCAGAAGAAAAACACTCACAGGCAAACAGCGCTTGCAAAGAGTTGAGGAGCATTACGAGTCCTACAGGAAGAACTGTAAACTGCCCGCAACATATGAAGTCGTTTATGGTCATGCCTGGCGACCGCAGCAGGAAAAAGTTCGTCGCGATGAATTGTCTTCTCAGTCAATCTCACTGGAAAAAGTTAGGCAGGATCTCAAGGCACGTAAAAATAATAAAGAATAGTTATGGCAAAAGGAGTATTCATTACCGGTACTGATACGGGTGTTGGCAAGACCTGTTTCACGCTCGCATTAATGCAAACATTAAAAAAGCAGGACCGGCACATTGCTGGCATGAAGCCCGTCGCCAGTGGAGCAAAACGTATCAATGGACTGTTGATGAATGAAGATGCGCGCCTGATAAAGGAGCACTGCAGCCACTCCGTTGCTTATGAGTTAATCAACCCGGTAGTTTACGAGTTACCCGTTGCGCCCGTGTTTGCAGCTGGCAACGATAAGGAGACGACCGATTTCGATGAGGTGTTTGCCAGTTATAATCGGTTGGCATCGGAGTTCGATAATATTATTGTTGAGGGTGTCGGCGGCTGGCGTGCGCCGTTATCTGACAGACTGGGCACGGTTGATCTGGTGCGCGAACTGGCGTTGCCGGTCATATTGGTTGTTGGCTTGCGTCTGGGTTGTTTAAATCATGCGCTGCTGACCGCCGAAGTCATTCGGGCTGATGGCGTGGATTTATGTGGTTGGGTCAGCAATATGCCAGAAAAAGACTACCTCTTTAAAGATGAGACGATCGCGTTGCTAAACGACAACCTGGCTTGCCCCCATGTCGCTGATCTGGACTACGTTGATGGTATTGATCGAGACAAAATGGCCAAAAAAATAGATCATTCATTTATAATGGGGCCGGTTTTTAGATAATATAAGCTTAAGGTTGCATCGAATGGCCAATTTAGGGCATATTGATGCCCCCATGTAGGAGTAGATTTTATATGGTTGATTGTTACGGTTCGCTACTATAATAAATAACGGTTAGAAAAGACTACAGTGATTCTTTGCCTAGGTGACTCAAAGGATACAAAAAAGGGCTTTGTTGTTATGCCGAATAAAGCGATGCCTTGGCATCAACTTGTTCGGATATATACCATATTTGCCAGTTTTACAGTAGGCGTAGCGCTAGGATTTTACTCTCAGGGATTAACACTCATCTTGCCGTTTGCTGGATTAGAGCTTATGGCGTTGGGCGGAGTGTTATATATGAGCGCATTGCGCAGTAACGCAAAAGAAGTAGTTAGTGTGGCAGGCGATAAAATCAGAATTGAGAGTGGATCGCATTCACCTGAAAAGCACTACGAACTGGAAAGAAATTGGGCAAAAGTGGTTTTGGACAGATCATGGAACAAGTGGTATCCAAGCCGTCTTTTACTCAGGTCGCATGGCCAACAAGTTGAAATTGGACGTTTTTTGAATGAAGAGGAACGTCAGGGCTTGGCAATAGAGTTGCGCAGGCTTATTGAAGTTTAAAGTTGTAAAAAATTATAGAAAAATAAAAATCATCAATGCTGAGGAACGTTGTAATGTCAGTCGATAAATTAAAACAAGCTGTGCTCGGAATGGTTACTGTTTCATTGCTTTTAGCTAGTGGAGCAGTTTTTGCCGGGCTCGGTGATATGCCATTAAACTTAACACAGGGCGTCACGGAGACCAGTCAAAGAGTCTACGATCTACACATGACTATTCTGTATATCGTTACAGTAATTGGCGTTATTGTCTTCAGTGTAATGTGCTGGTCTATCTTTCACCACAGAAAGTCTAAAGGGGCTGTTGCCGCACAGTTTCATCACAGTACTGCAGCAGAGATTGCCTGGACCATCATTCCAATTATCATTCTGGTTGCCATGGCAGTACCCGCCACGAAAACATTGATTTTCATGGAGCAAACAGGTGATGCCGAAATGACCTTGAAGGTCACCGGTTATCAGTGGAAGTGGAAATATGATTATATGGATGAAGGTGTTACGGTTTGGAGTGCGCTGGATCAAGACAGTAACAATGCCAGACAAAGAGACTCTGGCATTAGTCCCGACTCCGTAGAAAATTACTTGCTGGATGTAGATAATCCGATAGTCCTTCCAATTAATACAAAAATTAGAATACTGACCACCGCTGCCGATGTAATCCATGCTTGGTGGGTGCCCGCATTGGGCTGGAAGCGTGACGCTATCCCGGGCTTTATTAACGACAACTGGACAAATATTAAAGAGCCAGGTGTTTATCGCGGTCAATGCGCTGAACTGTGTGGCAAGGATCATGGCTTTATGCCCATTGTCGTCCATGCTGTTAGCCAAGAAGAATATGTTGCCTGGATTGACGAACAAAAGGCTGCGCAACTTGCCGCCGCATCCGGCGCGAACCGAGAGTGGTCAAAAGAAGAGTTGTTGTCACAAGGCGAAAAAGTTTATGCAGCTAACTGTGCTTCATGCCATCAGGCAACAGGCAATGGAGTAGATGGATTGTTCCCGGCTCTAAATGGCAGTTCAATTGTCAATGGCCCGGCTTCTGACATGATTCATCTGATTCTGAATGGTAAGAATTTAATGCCAGCGTTTAAAGAGCAATTAAATGATGCTGATCTCGCTGCAGTTATAACGCATGAAAGAAACTCATGGGATAACACGGCGAAAGATATAGTTCAGCCTGCTGATGTGAAAGCAGCAAGATAATCACAATTAATATAAACGAATAGATAGTTAACTAGAGGATAGATTCATGAGCTACGCAGCTGTCCACGATGATGAGCATCACGATCATAAGCCAACCGGTATAGGCCGCTGGTTATTTTCAACAAACCACAAAGACATAGGCACCATGTATCTGGTGTTTGCCTTGATAATGTTTTTTATCGGCGGAGCTATGGCGATGGTGATTCGGGCTGAATTATTTCAGCCGGGATTACAATATGTGGATCCACAGTTTTTTAACTCTATGACCACGGTGCACGCCTTGGTCATGATTTTCGGTGCTGTTATGCCCGCCGGTGTGGGCTTGGCTAACTGGATGATTCCGATGATGGTCGGCGCCCCAGACATGGCAATGCCGCGCATGAACAACATGAGTTTCTGGATCTTGCCGTTTGCTTTTACTTTGTTGTTATCTACTTTCTTTATGCAAGGCGGTGCTCCTGCAGGTGGCTGGACGATGTATCCGCCACTGGTTCTGCAATTGGGCGATGGCTTGCCCTTTTTGATTTTTGCAGTACATTTCCTGGGGCTTTCATCGATCATGGGCGCGATAAACATCATCGCAACCGTATTCAACATGCGCGCACCAGGCATGACCTTCATGCGTTTACCCTTGTTTGTCTGGACCTGGATTATTACCGCCTTCTTGTTGATTGCTGCGATGCCGGTCTTGGCTGGTGGCGTAACCATGCTGTTAACCGATAAATTCTTTGGCACGGCCTTCTTCGATGCTGCCGGCGGCGGTGACCCGGTAATGTTTCAGCATGTCTTCTGGTTCTTCGGCCATCCTGAGGTTTACATTTTGGTGTTGCCTTCTTTCGGTATCATCTCGCAAATTATCCCAACTTTCGCGCGTAAGCCTTTATTTGGTTATGCCTCGATGGTTTATGCAACGGCCTCAATAGCCTTCCTGTCGTTCTTTGTCTGGGCGCATCATATGTTTACGGTTGGCATGCCTTTGGCTGGCGAACTGTTCTTTATGTACGCGACTATGGCGATTGCGGTGCCTACCGGGGTTAAGGTCTTTAACTGGACAGCGACCATGTGGAAAGGCTCAATGACGTTTGAAACACCAATGCTTTTTGCCATTGGCGTGTTGTTCATGTTCACTCTGGGCGGTTTTACTGGTTTGATGATGGGTATCACACCGGTTGATTTCCAGTACCATGATACTTATTTCATTGTGGCGCATTTCCATTACGTATTAGTACCCGGAATTGTCTTTGGCATTATCAGTGGTGTTTATTACTGGTTGCCGAAATGGACCGGCCATATGTATGACGAGACTTTAGGCAAGTGGCATTTTTGGACATCTACAATCTCCGTGAACATCTTGTTCTTCCCGATGCACTTCCTCGGCCTGGCTGGAATGCCACGTCGTATTCCTGATTACAATACTCAGTTTACTGACTGGAATCAGATTATCAGCATCGGTGGTTTTGCCTTTGGTTTAAGCCAGCTGCTTCTGGTCTGGGTTGTTATCAAGTGTGTCCGTGGCGGTGAAAAAGCAACGGATCAGGTTTGGGAAGGCGCACATGGGCTGGAATTTACGCTATCATCGCCACCACCATTCCATAGCTTTACTACGCCTCCAGAAGTTACGGATGCGACAGCACATTCATAAACGGAGTAGTAACCTGAAATGAGTGATGACAAACAAACGGCCGCCGAAAAGGAATTAGCGGCCAAGAATATGCGACTAGCCATTATTCTAGGATTGGTCGCACTTGGTTTTTATATTGGTTTTATTCTGTACTACGTGTGATTAATATGGCTGAAGAAGCAACGCGAACCGCTAAAAAGCTATTTGTTTTTGCTATAGCGATGTTTGGATTTGGTTATGCGATGGTGCCATTGTATGACGTGCTTTGTGATGTTACCGGTCTGAATGGTAAAACGGGTGAAATATCTCAAACTGCTGTTGAGACGGGTTATGTTGATATGGAACGACTGGTTATGGTTCAGTTCGATACTAATGTAAACACGGCCTTACCGTGGAATTTCAAAGCAACGGAATACACGATGAAAGTTCACCCTGGTGAAATTGCCGAGGCGGTCTTTGTTGTGGAGAATAACTCTGACAAGGATATTGTGGGGCAGGCAGTGCCCAGTGTTGCGCCGTCACAAGCCTCATTGTTTTTCAACAAAACAGAATGCTTTTGTTTCACACAGCAGGTTTTGGCGCCTTATGAGCGCAAAGAAATGATTGTGCGGTTTGTGGTTGATTCGGAATTGCCAGAAACAATAAAAACGATGACGCTTTCATACACATTTTTTAAAGCCCTTGATAGTGATGCTGTTGTGTCAGACACAAGTCCTGCCAAGGCAATTGATACGAAAAGTTAATAAAACAATAAATAATAGAAATGAGGAATAGTTATGTCTGATTCACACGGTGCTTATTTTATACCGGAACCTAGCCGATGGCCGATAGTGGGAACCCTGGCTTTGTTTACCTCCTTTATCGGCGGTGGCATGATGTTAAATGGCTCCGGTTTCGGGACGTTTATACTCGGGCTTGGTGTTGCCGCAGTCATCTATATGTTTTGTGGTTGGTTCTCAGATGTTATTGGCGAGAGTCTGGCCGGGAACTACAACAAGCAGGTTGATGTCAGTTTTCGTTGGGGAATGAGTTGGTTTATTTTCTCGGAAGTTATGTTTTTTGCGGCATTCTTCGGCGCTCTTTTCTATATACGTGTTTTGTCAGTGCCATGGTTGGGTGGAGAAGGGGCTGGGTTCGCTACCAATCAATTCTTGTGGCCTGATTTTGAAGCAGTTTGGCCGTTATTAACTACTCCAGACATGACGGTGGCTGGAATTGATTCAAAATTTTTGGCTATTAAAGAGGTTATACCTGCTTTTGATGTGCCATTGTGGAATACCATCATTCTGTTAACCAGTGGTGCAACGCTTACGTTCGCACACTGGGGATTACAGAAGGGTAACCGTAAAGCATTGTGCTGGTGGTTAGCAGTGACAGTTCTGCTAGGCTTTCTTTTTGTTTTTTTTCAGGCAGAAGAATATGCCCACGCTTATCACGAACTCGACTTAACAATGAGTTCCGGTGTTTACGGTTCTACATTCTTTATGTTAACCGGTTTTCATGGTTTCCATGTGACAATGGGCGCAACGATGTTGTTGGTTATCTTGATAAGATCGATGAAAGGGCATTTTTCTGAACACGATCATTTTGCTTTTGAGGGCGTTGCCTGGTATTGGCATTTTGTTGATGTTGTCTGGTTGGGCTTGTTTATCTTTGTTTACTGGATTTAGATAAATCTAAGTGTCATAAGAAAGGCGCTGCCATTGCAGCGCCTTTTCTGTTTTAGAATCCTGATTAAATTCCCAGCCCATGCGGCTGAATCCAGCCAAACCTGAAACCAACAATTAATGAAAAAAACAGGACAATTGAAAGTGTTACTCTGAAAGTAAGAGAAGTGACCAGCCGGTTTGATGTGGGCGCATCATTTATCATGAAAAACAGTCCTGATGCTAATGAGATTAAAATCAATAAGAACACGATAGCGATAAATACTTTGAACAGAATGGCGGCACTCATTGATAAAACCTCGATAATTTATATCTAATAAGCCGATTATAACCAGCCTATAATTTTATGTGCTATTTAAAATGAAAATAAACATAGGGAAGAGACAGTTTTGTCCAGGTCTGATTACCAGTTTAATAGCGCTGATTGTTTTTAGTCTGTTTATTTCGCTGGGATTCTGGCAGCTGGATCGGGCAGCGCAAAAAAGAATATTATTTGCTGATTTTGAAGCAAGACAAGCAGGCAAGGCATTACAGCTGAGTGATGAAACTATCAATACTTTCGAGAAAGACGATTTGCTGTGGCGGCCAGTCGACATCAGGGGTGAATTCTTAGAGCAATTTCAAATATTATTGGATAATCGTGTTGAACAAGGACAGGCTGGCTACTTTGTTTATACGCCCTTTATACTTGATGGTGGCAAGCATGTCGTTCTGGTTAATAGAGGCTGGTTGAAAGCGGGCGATGATCGCCAGGTGGCGCCACCGTTAGAGAGTACCGCAAGCCATATGATTCTAAACGGCGTCATTAAGAGTGAGCCTAAAACTGGCATGTTGTTAAAAAATGCCAAGCCGGAACAGTTAGGCGCTAATATTTATAGAGTTCAGAATATAAATATTGATGAGCTAGAGCAGTTAACAAAGACAAAGCTGATGCCATACATAATGCGGTTGTCGCCGGAATCAGAGGGTGGTTACTTTAGGCAATGGCAGCCGCCGGGTTCAGGCGTGGCTATGCATATGGGTTATGCATTCCAGTGGTTTGCGTTTGCCGTGGCGTTATTGATTATATATTTGCTTTTAAATTTTAAAAAAACAGAACAGGACAAGGCGGATGAGTGAAGAAAGCAGTAATAAAAAAAGTAAAATAGTACCTATACTGGTTATTCTGGCGTTTATCAGTCCGGTTCTTTTGTCGTGGATGGTTTTTAATTACACCGATATCGTTGAAAAAAGAGGCACATCAAACCATGGCGATCTTGTCATACCGCCACGGCCAATAGAGGATCTAGCCATGATAGACCCGGTTAATGCAGACAGAAAAGAAAGTTTGCACGGTAAGTGGAGCATGCTTTATGTGGCTGATACATGTGACGCGACATGCATGGAAAATGTTTATCGCATGCGACAAATCCATATGATGATGGACAAGCATTCTTTGCGGGTGCAAAAAGTTTTGTTTTTGACGGGTCAGTCAGCGAATGCACTGTCTGCAGAGATGGCCGATTATGCCGGGCAGCAAGTGATCAATACAGACTTGATAAATATTGATAGTTTACTTGATAAGTTTCGCCTGAAAAGTTCTGATGATCCAGTCACCATGCACCGGCTCTATATCGTAGATCCTCTGGGAAACCTAATGATGAAGTTTGAGTCAGACGCTAACCCGAGGGACATTATGAGCGACTTAAAAAAACTACTAAGGGCATCACGCATCGGATAAATATTTTTGTTATGCCATTAAATTCAATATTATTAAATATTGCACGCATTGCCAGTGTCTTGGCATTGATCGTCATTGTGCTTGGGGCCTATGTGCGTCTGTCCGATGCTGGCCTGGGTTGTCCTGATTGGCCGGGTTGTTATGGAAAAATATTGGTGCCCGCAAGCGAAGGCGAGACCGTGCAGGCTAATATTGCTTACCCGGAAAGGCCGCTTGAGCATGCGAAAGCCTGGAAGGAAATGGTTCATCGCTATGTTGCCAGCGCGCTTGGTTTCCTGATATTAATTATGGCCGCTGTTGCCTGGAAGAATTCGCAATTGAAGCACATGCGCGTTTTTACCACAGCATTATTGTGCCTGGTAATATTTCAGGGAATGCTGGGAATGTGGACGGTTACATTATTATTGAAGCCCGTCATCGTCATGTCCCACTTGCTCGGTGGCTTAACCATCCTGTCATTGCTTTTCTGGACCACGCTGAGGCAACAATCCCGCCAGGGAGTTTTTGTCAGTGCCGGTAATAGAGAGTTATTGCCTTGGGCCAGCTTTGGTTTGGTCGTTCTGGCGTTGCAGATTTCATTAGGGGGCTGGACCAGTTCTAATTATGCAGCGCTGGCCTGCCCGGATTTCCCGACCTGTCAGGGTGTATGGTGGCCAAATATGGACTTTAATGAAGGGTTTATCCTGTGGCGTGGTTTGGGCATAGATTATGAAGGTGGTGTTTTGCACGGCAGCGCCAGAACTGCAATCCATATGGCTCACCGAATCGGGGCGGTTATTGCTTTTCTAACAATAGCTGCAATTGCCTTACGCGCACTCATGTCAGGTATAAAGTCGCTGAAATGGACGGGCGCTGCAATCCTAATATTGCTGTTCACGCAGGTCTCTCTAGGCATAGCAAACATAAAATTGTACCTGCCATTGTCAGTAGCGGTGGCGCACAATGGGGTTGCTGCGTTATTATTACTATCCTTGGTAACACTGCTACATCATTGCTTGCCAGAAAAATAAATAAATCAGGAGTTTCCCGTTGGAAGAACAGTCAATAACCGACACGAGTGCCCTTGCCTGGCAGGATTACCTCGCGCTTTGTAAGCTTAAGGTGGTGTCGTTAATCGTCTTCACGGCAGTTGTCGGCATGTTTTTGGCAACGCCGACCATGGTGCCCTGGGATATTCTAATCTTCGGGACTATCGGCATTGGCCTTGCCGCGTGTTCTGCAGCAGCCATAAATCATGTCGTTGATCATCGAATAGACTCTATCATGGCGAGAACCAACCGCCGTCCCCTGCCGAAAGGTAGGGTGAGTCTTCTGAATGCCATCATCTTTGCCTGGTTTTTGGGTACAGTCTCGATGGGAGTTCTGGCCTTTCTGGTGAACCCGTTGACAGCTGGATTAACAGCGCTTTCGTTAATTGGCTACGGCTTTATTTATTCTATGTACCTGAAACGCGCAACTCCACAAAACATTGTTATTGGTGGTGCGGCAGGAGCAGCTCCACCAGTGTTGGGTTGGACAGCCGTAACCGGTACGCTGGATCCTAATTCCTTATTATTGTTTCTCATAATTTTTGCCTGGACGCCGCCGCATTTTTGGGCCCTGGCTATCTATCGTCGCGAGGATTATGCCGCGGTTAATATACCCATGTTGCCGGTAACGCATGGTGTGAAATTCACGCGATTGCATATCTTGCTATATACCATAGTGCTTTTCATTGTGTCCTTGCTGCCGTATTTAGTTGGCATGTCAGGCTTTTTTTACCTGGTCGGTGCAGTCTTGCTCGGCGGTGGGTTTCTTTACTATGCTATCCGCATGCAATTTGATCACGCGGATCGTTTGGCGATGCAGACCTTTTCGTTCTCTATCATTTATCTAATGGCGATGTTCGCGTTCCTGTTGATCGACCATTACATTCCGCTATTAGCGAGAATCATCTAGGCCCAGCATCTGTCCAGCAGAGTGTCTTAGAGGACACTTTTCACCCCCTGACGACTGAACTGTCATATTGATATCTGGTCACACAGTCATCTTCAGGAGAAAAACATGCACCGCAGACAATTTTTAATTCAGGCCAGCAGTGTTGCCGGGAGCCTGCTATTCATTAGCTCAGGCGTAATGGCTCATCCCATAGACAAAAATATCAATATAACCCGCCTGAAGAAAGATAAAGATGGGTGGCGAAAACTGCTATCGAAAAGTGAATTTAATATCTTGTTTGAAGACGGTACCGAGCCGCCTGATTCGAGCCCGTTGAATAAAATTAAAGAAGACGGCACATTTATTTGCGCAGCCTGTTATTTACCCTTGTTTGAGTTTGACAAGAAATATGAGAGCGGCACGGGTTGGCCCAGCTTCTATGAGCCTATTGCGGGTCGCGTAGAAACTAAGCTCGATATTTCTCTTATTTGGCCACGAACGGAATACCATTGCATACGTTGTGGCGGTCATCAAGGCCACGTTTTTAATGATGGCCCTCCGCCTACCGGATTACGATATTGTAATAATGGTTTGGCCTTAAAATTTATTCCCGCTGATCAACCGCTGCCAGAACTCCGAGGTTAACTAATGTATCGACTTATTCTTGCCGTGTTTTTGTGCAGTGTTTCAGTGGCCGCTTATGCTAAGGAGCGGGTTGCCATTTTTGCCGGCGGCTGTTTCTGGTGCATGGAAGGGCCATTCGATAAACTGGAGGGTGTGTTAAGTACGATCTCTGGCTATACCGGCGGGCATACTGAAAATCCAAGCTATGAAGAAACCTCCAGCGGCACAACCGGTCACTATGAAGCTGTAGAGGTTGTTTATGACCCGGCAAAGGTCAGTTACCAGCAGCTCCTCAATGTCTATTGGAAAAATGTTGACCCTTTCGATGCGCATGGCCAGTTTTGTGATAAAGGGCCACAATACCGGGCAGCCATATTTGTTATGAATGAAGAAGAAAAAGTATTGGCTAATAAGAGCAAAGCGGCATTACAAGAAAGGTTAAATGGCAAAGCCACGGTCGTAACAGAAATCCTGCCAGCACAAAAGTTTTATGCTGCAGAGGATTATCATCAAAACTATTACATAAATAATCCGATACGCTATAAATACTATCGTTATGCTTGTGGACGGGACAAAAGACTGGAACAAGTTCAGGAATCAATTAAATCCGCCTCTAACTAAAATAATAAAATAGCCTAAACAGCCTTGCGAAAAGTCAGGTTGATACGCTGCTTGCCAAAATGGGGGTGATGGCTTTCTTTTAATGGCAAGATGCCATGATAACGTAAACGATCTGCACCTCCCCAAACAACGACATCGCCATGAAAAAGCGGAATACGTTCCGGTTTATCTTTACGAGATAATCCACCAAATAAAAATACCGCCGGCACTCCAAGCGAAACTGAAACAATAGGCTGGTCAAAATCAAGCTCATCTTTGTCTTGATGCAAAGACAGCCTTGACCCAGGCTCATAACAATTAACCAGGCAAGCGTCCGAAGCAAAAGTAACAAAGCCTGCTTTCGCTGCAGCATGTCTGGACAAGTCAAGAAACGAGGCTGGCATTGCAGGCCACGGTGTTTGTGACACGGGATCCAGTGCCGAATAGCGATAACCTTTTCTGTCCGAAACCCAGCCGTATGATCCACAATTCGTCATTGCGACAGACATCGTAAAACCGCCAGGGGTGACCATGTGACGAAAAGGTGCGTTGCTTGTGACATTTGCTATGGCTTGAATAAGATCAGCTTCGTAGTCCTGCGCAAAACCTCTAAGAACAAAAGCCTCTGCACCAATCTGTTCTCGTTTTGATTCATATATTGTCGAACCGGGAAACAAATCCATAGTTACTTTTGCAGGATCAGTGTGTGTCATCGAAAAACCCGTTGAAGTGTAGTGTTATGGTAAACTTTAGCGCAACTGTATTAAAGCGGCATTGTCTTTTGACTCTTTGTCTAATAACGCACGTTTACGTTCAACGCCCCAGCGATAGCCGGATAAAGCGCCATTGTTTCTGACAACGCGGTGACACGGTATAACAACAGCCAGTTTATTCGCTGCACAAGCACTAGCCACAGCCCGAACAGACTTGGACGCGTCCATGCGTTTGGCAATTTCGGTATAACTGACCGTTGAGCCTGCGGGCACTTCACGTAGGGCTTGCCAGACGCGTTCCTGAAAAGCAGTGCCACGCATGTCCAGAGGCAGGTCCAGACCAGTAGAGGGTGATTCTACAAAATCTACAACTTGGGCGATTATGTTTGCATAGTCTTTATCGCCATCGATTAGATTGGCTAGAGGAAATTGATCCTGTAAGTTACGCACCAATGTCTCTGGGTGTTCGCCAAGAAAAATAGCACAGATGCCACGCTGGCTACTGGCTACGAGTATAGATCCTAAAGAACATTCGCCGATGGCAAATTGAATATCAATATTATTGCCGACGTGACATTTACTTGATTGTGTCATGTTCAGCATTTTATTCGATTTTTTATAAAGTCGCCTATTCGAGTTGTAGCCAGAATTGAAAATAATGCTTGGTCGACATTAATGCTTTCCCCGGACCAACCACGATTGGATAATGTAGTGCTCAGGAATTTTTTTGATCACTTCCTCTCTTTTTTCAAATCATGAAATTTGTCAGTCTACTGATAGACGACAAAAAAACAAAAACAAACTGCGTCTGCAGACAAGGGGTTTCCGTAAGATATTTGCACCAGTGTAATTGAACATAAACTATAGATAGGTCCAGTTTTCGAATGCGGCAGCTTGTCCATGATAAACTCCGTCAGCATCAACAATATTCCAGATGGTTGCATCATTAATTAAGAAGCGTTTGCCAGACGAGGAAACCCTTATCCCGGAATAGTTATCAATGTAGCCATCCGTGGTGACTCTTTGCATAAGCTTTTCACGTTCATCGCGCTTGATCATTTCCACAGACTCTCGGGAAGGAAGCTTAAGGAAGTGATCCCATTCCAGTTCAAATAAATGTAGTGCGGTTTTATTACCAAAGTTAAAAACCGGATCGGCTTGTGTGTCATGAGAAACGATAGCGAAGGGCGCGTAGTACAACGTTTTAATTAATGATCCAGGAAGCAAATTTTTAGCAAGTAGCTTTCTCCCGGTCCAATACGTATAGCTTAAACAAAGAAGGTGACCGTGTTTAATATAGAAGTTGCTATTAAAGTCATGCTCTGTCATCCACCAACACCCGGCCTAACCGTTTGACTGGTTCGCTACGCATTTTTTACCGGATGATTGGCTATTTATCAATTCCAGCTGTGTGTCCGTTAATTGCACTATAAGTGCAATATTTTTCTTATGTAGATCGCCATGTAACTTGCGTTGATAAATGTTTGAGCCGATACAAATGACTAACAGCATAACAACAAGAATTATTGCATCGAGATGGATGGTGAATTTTTTCATTAATCAATCCTTAAATTACTAAACAGAGCGGTTTTGTCGTTATTTTAACTTGAGTGACTTAATTAAAACATACACTCCATCACAGTTTAAGGTTCTGTCGCAGTAGTAGTCTACATAATAAGAATAGCTTGATTGCTAATTCATGAACTTAGGTGAAGAATGTCGTCTAATAAGTTAAACAAAAGGAGATATTATGAAAACTAAAATAGTTATTATGGGAATGGCATTATTATTATCCGGTCTCCGGTATTAGCCGGTGACAGTCTGGTCCTTGATTCGGCGGTGGGTGGTGCTGTAGGTGGTGCAGTTGGTGCCGTGCTCGGTGGGCGTGATGGTGCGATTGTTGGCGCCGGTGTTGGTGCTGCGACGGGTGCCGCTGTAAACACAAGTGGACACGATGAAGATGGACATAGAGAGCATAATCGCTATGAGGGAGATTCCCGCCATCATCATAATTCTGGAAAGTTCTGCCCTCCAGGGCAAGCAAAAAAAGGTCGTTGTTAAATTAAAAAAACCGGGATAGCCCCGGTTTTTTTACAAGCTCTCTTCAAGAAACCTAGTAAAGCGTTGCCATGATTTTTTATCAGCTTCTTCGCGGTAACGATCCGAACCAAATACTGTAAATGCATGAGGCGCGTCACCATAGACAGTCATTTCGTGTTTGACGCCGGCTTGTTCCAGCTCGTCTGCTAATCTGGCGAAGTCACTCATGGTTATCGACTTATCAGCGCCACCATGGAAGACCAATACCGCGCCCGTAGTTTTTGCGTAATCCTGATTCTGCGGGGTGCCTAAACCACCATGAAACGTAACATAGCCTTTCAAGCTAAAACCTGAGCGCGCAAGTTCCAGTACTGCGGTGCCACCAAAACAATAGCCAATAGCAACGCCATGGTGAACATTTGCCCCATTCTCCATAGCCGTTTCGAGTGCACCATTTAATAATGCCCGCATCTTTGCGCGGTCTTTGTAGACGCGCCAGTGTGTTGTCTTTTATCGCTGACTTCAGTAGGTCTTATGCCCGCGCCAAATAGATCAGCAGCGAACACAGCGTAACCCAGACCCGCTAACATATCGGCCCGTTTCACTTCATAGTCTGTCAGCCCATCCCAATCATGAACCAGTAATACAAACGGAGCATCAGCCGTCGGAGAAGTGTAATAACCTTCATAGGTGTTGCCATTAATGTCATAGGCAATCATTTTTCCGGTTGCAACAGCAGTATTAGAAAGAACAAGCAGGTAAAGTAATGTAATGACATTTTTCATAATATTGTTTCTTTTTGTTTTGCAATTCAAATTATCCTGACGTTTATTTCATGTCATGCAGTTTGTCACCGGTGGGTGAGTTGATGCAAATAACAAGCAATAATAATTATACGACTATTAAAAATTTAATCTGAAGATCGCTCAATGAAAATATCGTTATGTCTTTTTGCGCATGAACCAAGTTATTAACAAACCACAATGCCCATCGAAAAGAGAATGATGCTTGATTTATAAGCCTATACGATCTGCCCAAAATAGCTTCGCTGCTGTTGCACGGAGAATAATAAACAACGGCTTTCTTTTCCAGTTGCTGTAATGGTTTGTCGTCGTTAATCTTACGAGTCGTGATCAAATGAGCCTGAAATAGCCTGTATTTGAGCTTTTCGAGATAAGAATTCGTCGATGGTGCATAATGCGAACCTCAAACTGGTTGAGTTGCGTCTCAATCTGCATCATGAATTGAATTCTTAACCTAAATAGCATGAACAGGAGAATATTATGGTTGTAAAAAAGAAATCCGTTGTGAAGAATGTTGCCTTGGTCAAAGCACTTGATACATCGTTGGCTAATCTGGAAATGGCAACTGCCAACGGGTCTGCAGCTTTAGCGCTGGCGATGAAAAACAGCAAGCAGTCCGCATTAGAAGGAAAACGACTCAGCAAAAAACGTGTCACCTTGGCTAAACGTCGCAAGGCAGCTGCTGCAAGAGCACAAAAAGATCCTGTTGTAGCAAACAAGAGTGCATTGAAAGCGGTAGATAAAGAATTAGCAGCGATCAGAAAAGAAGTGGCTAAAAACAGAGCAGCTAAAGCAGCTAACTTTGAAGAGTTGTCTGGTTTGCGTACCAGTTGTCGACGATTGACAGCCTATACCAAGGCAATCGCAGCAGCAGACAAAGTCTTGAATAAACCAAAGAAAAAGACCAAGAAACGTAAGGCAGCATAATTCCGCTGCTTGATATCTAGCCCGCCGCCATCTGGCGGTGTCGGTTAGGTAGTTAAATCCTCGGTTGATCCGGCTTAATTTAGAGCAAGCTTGTGCACAAAACACGTCATGCCGGTATTGGGCTTCTTGTTTAGGCAGTGCTGGCGTGTGTCGAAGTCGTTCTTCTAATCCAGTTTCTCGCGTCATACATTTGATCATAAGCAAAGTGTTTTACTTCTGCGGAGATAAAATGACTGGCGACGTGTTCGGCAAACCCACCAATAGCTGAGTCAGTAACTAACGCGACACACCTGACTTTTTTGTGATGATCTTTCACAAAAGACAGATGCTTTATCAGTGCACCGAACGAATCCCAGCCGGGAAATGATTTAGTATGAATCAAAACGCCGTTTAGTTTGCCCGATTTTTCAATATAAGGATCAACTGTACTGGCAACAAGCGTGAAGTCTTCTTTTGAAAGAGCGCCTTTGGGTTCAAGCAGGACAATACCCTCATCTTCATTCAAATTGACAGTTAACATAATCCTCCTCCTTCTTATCAGGATTTGGGGCAAGTATAAGATTTAATATGCGACCTAAATTGATCTATCGCAGATGTCACGGGAATTTTTATGTAAATACAGTATTAATTTTCGCTAGAACTTTTTGATTATTCGTCCCAGCATTGCCTTGTCGGTTTTCTCAATTTTCTTTAACAGCATAACGGCCGACTGTTCCATTTCACCACGCTTGGCCGCTTTTACGTTATCAATCTCTTTTTGTAATGCTTGCAGATCAGCAAGAGATTGCTTTGCCTTGGCTGTTTTAATAGAGCCCTCTTCAATCAAGGGCAATAACACATCGAGTATCATGCCGAGTTGCTTGCCGTAACTTGCCTTCTCAAAAATACCTTTTTCAATACTGCCAATACTGGCCTCGGGTTAAATGCCGGCAAAGAAGAGATCCAGGTTTGGCTCGATATCTTGTTCAACATTACCGCTCAGTGGAAAACGAATTTGCGGCGCCCAGTTCCAGTTCCAAGGGGACATAATAGCCTCCGTTCAATTTGAGTTAAGTTTAACGAATAGAAATTTATACAAGCATAAGTCTTTGTGAATAGAATATTGCCGGGCCTGTTATCTTTATTTTATGCAAGTGTGTAAAAGGCTCGTTATGTATGGCTCATATCAAAGGTTATTTTTCATCATTATTTATTTCATTCTCGATATTTATTGCTTTCCCAAATAAAAATGGCCCCGAAGGGCCATTTGTGCATTAAGTTAATCATCCTTGATTCGTCCTTGTATCAAGTTGTTTGTCGTTATGCGGCTATTGTCTCGCGCAATTTTTTCATTGCGTTGTTTTCGATTTGCCGTATCCGTTCGGCAGAGACATCGTGTATCGCTGCGAGTTCGTGCAGCGTTGCCTTGTCTTCGGCTAGCCAACGCTTGGCGATGATGTCTTTGCTGCGATCATCGAGTAGTGCCAGTGCCTTATGTAATGACTCCTGGCTTTCGTCATCGATTTGTGCGGTTTCGATCAGCTCTTCAGGGCCTGCTGCTTTATTTTCAAGGAAGTAGGAAGGTGAAGAGATTGATTCGTCATCATCATCATTATAAAGCCCATCGAAAGATGCATCGTAATTGCTCATGCGTTTTTCCATTTCCATGACATCGCTGGGCTTAACCCCAAGGTCTTTGGCGACCGCATCAACTTCATTTTGATTTAACCAGCCTAAACGTTTCTTGGATGAGCGCAGGTTAAAGAATAATTTACGTTGGGCCTTGGTGGTGGCCACTTTAACAATGCGCCAGTTCTTAAGAATGAATTCATGCATCTCTGCGCGTATCCAATGTACGGCGAAGGAAACGAGTCGAACGCCTACATCGGGATCAAACCGTTTTACTGCTTTCATTAAGCCAACATTACCCTCCTGAATCAGGTCAGCTTGTGGCAGGCCATAACCGCTGTAACCGCGAGCGATTTTTACCACGAATCGAAGGTGTGACATAACCAGGCGGCGGGCTGATTCGAGATCGGTCTCGTCTCTGAGTCGTCTGGCCAATACCTGTTCTTCTTCCAGAGACAGTATGGGGACTTGATTGACCGACGAAACATAGCTTTCTATTGAACCTGTCGGTAATGCGAATTGTAAGTTTATTAGCTGATTCATGATCTTTTTCCTATTAAATCAATCGGCTTTATTAACCGAAGTTTAGCACTCCGAAACTATGAGTGCTAATTTTTTGAAAAGTTCAGCCGGATGTCAAGCTTAAGTGGCTGATATTTAATGGATTAGACAGGTTCTATAGCACGTAAATGCCGTTTTACGGCTATCCAGGAGCCGACTAAACCGAGCGCAATACTGCTGGCGAACAGGGTTAGTGAGCTATTGAGGCCGAGACCAATGAGCTGAAAGTCGCTGGAATAAAGGTTGGTCAGTTGTCTCACCGGGTCCTGTAGTAGTTGCATGGATATGGTGATCAGCAGCCAGGCAATTATGCCGCCGAATACACCATACCAGAGCCCGCTATAGAGGAAAGGCCGTTGTATGAAGCTGTCGGTGCCGCCAAACAGCTTGGTGATCTCGATTTCCGAGCGGCGATTATAGATGGCGAGCCGGATGGTATTGCCGATGATCAATAATACGGCAACGGCCAGTAATGTTGAGAGAATCACTATCAGCCGATTAATGATATCTAGTATATAGAGCAAGCGTTTTATCCAGCGGCTATCGTATTGTGCGTTATCCACTTCAGGCATTGCTTCGAGTTCTTTTATCAAATTTTCCGTTTGCATATTGTCGCCAGTGTCCAGTTTCGGTTTAACCAAAACGACATTCGGTAACGGGTTTTCTTCAAGGGTATTGAGGGCATCGGCGAAGCCAGAAAGCTTTTGGTACTCTGCCAGGGCATCGGCACGTTTAATTAGTGTGGTTTCCAGTATAGCGTTGTTTTGTTTCAAGCCGTTTGCAAATTCAGCGGCGCGAGCCTCATCGACATCTGTTTCTAAAAATAGCGTGATTTGTAAGGAACCATCCCAGCTTGAGGATATGTGTCGCACATTATCGAGTAATAAATAAAAGCTGGTGGGTAAGGCGAGCGATATACCAATTACCGCTGTCGTTAACAGATTGCTGACAGGGTGTTTAATATATTGCCCGAGACTGTAAATAAATGCCTGTGCGTGTTGCAACAACCACATATCGAAGCGGCGCTTAAATTCCCCTTGTCGCTTCTTTTCCGGGCGGTTGTTTTTTTTGCGAGTGGCGGCGTTCATGTTTCGAGAGGCGTGCCGCTGTGCGTTAAGATGCGACCCATCTTCAATGTGATGATGCGTTTAGACATGCGTTTAATCATATCAAGGTCATGACTGGCAACAAGAACGGTGACGCCAACCTGATTAAACTGCTCGAATAATTTCATCATGTCCCAGGAGAGTGCGGGATCGAGGTTGCCGGTGGGTTCATCTGCCAACAGTATCGCCGGTCGATGTACTACCGCGCGGGCGACACCTACACGCTGTTGTTCGCCGCCAGACAGTGCCATTGGGTAGCTGTTGGCCTTTTGTAGCAGGCTAACCTTGTCCAGTGCCGCCTGTACGCGTTTACGAATTTCCTGATGCCGATATCCGGCAATAACGAGCGGTAATGAAACATTATCAAACACGGTCCGATCATTCAGCAGGCGGTGATCCTGAAACATAAAGCCAATATGACGTCTGAAGATGGGGATACGGGCGTTGCGCACGCGTTCCAGGTTTTGACCATTAATAATAATCTGTCCGCGTGTATGTCGGTCGATCAACGCAATTAGACGCAACAGCGTGGATTTGCCAGCACCTGAGCGACCAGTGATGTACATCATTGCGCCTTGTTCAATATGCAGATTGATATTACGCAGGGCTTCATTGCCGCCCGGATAGTTCATATGCACATTTGTAAATCTAATCATTCTTCCGCCACAAGTAAGGCATCAATGAATTCAGCCGCATTGAAAGGTCGAAGGTCATCGACCTGTTCGCCCACGCCGATAAAGCGTATGGGAATATTCAATTCGTCTGCAAGTGAAAAAACAATACCGCCCTTGGCGGTTCCATCAAGTTTGGTTAGGACGATACCGTCAACACCAATCATCTCGTTAAATTGTTTAGCCTGTAGCAACGCATTTTGTCCGGTTCCGGCATCCAATACCAATAAAACCTCACTTTGCAGGTCGGCATCAAACTTGGTGCCGATACGATGGATCTTTTTCATTTCTTCCATCAGGCGCTCTTTATTGTGTAATCGTCCGGCCGTATCTGCGATCAAGACATCAATATTGTTTGCCCGTGCTGATTTCAACGCATCGAAAATTACTGCGCCAGAGTCCGAACCATGTGTTTGGGCAACAACCTTTATCCTGTTGCGCTCACCCCACACTTGTAGTTGCTCAATTGCGGCGGCACGAAAGGTATCGCCTGCAGCCAGCATCACGCTTTTGCCTTCGGTCTGTAGTCGTTTGGCCAATTTTCCTATCGTTGTTGTTTTGCCAACGCCATTGACGCCAACCACCAAGATTAAATAAGGCTTGTTAGGTATGTCGGGAATGATTAATGGTTTTTCGACTTTTTTCAGCGTCGGGTGCAAAACCTGTTTTAATTGTTCAAGCGGATTCGCTGACGAGTTATTTTTCGATTCGGCCTTTAATAATTGAATGACCTGATCAGTGGTTTTAATGCCAATATCTGCCAGCAGCAGGCGATCTTCGAGTTCTTCCAGCGTGGCGTTATCGATAACGGTTTTGTTGCGACTGAAAAGCCCGCCAAAAAGCCCTGTACGCGTACGTTTCAGGCGTTCCGAAAGCGTTACTGTAGCGGCGCTCGATGGTTCTGGGTTTTTAGCGTCGTTTTTTTTCTTGAAACCAAACACAGGGGTAAATTATTTTAGTATGCAGTATATGAGTTGCGGTATCCTACCATTAAGTTATATCGAACTCATAAAGAGAAATACGCTCTATATAGCGTGCATCACAGAATTCTAATTCCATAACAAAAGAAATTTATCAATTATGAAATATTACTTATTGTCATTCCCGTGGAAGCGGGATTTCAGAATGAAAAATCCGGATCGGATGTGGCTAACGCTTAAATCGGTTCTGCTGGTTCTTACTTTAACCGTTCCTGGCCTTGTCAGTGCAAATGTTACTGAATATAAATTGGAAAACGGTCTTAAGCTGCTGGTCAAAGAAGATCACCGTGCGCCAGTAGTTGTGACTCAGGTCTGGTATAAGGTCGGCGGGAGTTACGAGCATGATGGAATTACCGGCTTATCTCATGCGCTTGAACACATGATGTTTAAGGGTACGGAAAAATTTCCCAGCGGCGAATTTTCACGCATCATTTCGGAAAATGGTGGTAGCGACAATGCTTTTACCGGGCCCGATTACACGGCCTATTTTCAGACATTGGAAAAATCGCGTTTGGCGACCAGTTTCGAACTGGAAGCTGATCGTATGCGCTATCTGACCTTGCCGTCAGAAGAGTTCGAAAAAGAAATAGAGGTTGTTAAAGAAGAGCGTCGCTGGCGCACGGAAGACAATCCACAGTCCTATCTGTACGAAGTTGCGATGGCAACCACATTCCAAACCAGCCCTTATCGTTTTCCTGTGATTGGTTGGATGCAAGATCTGGATAACATGACGATTGAAGATTTGAAGGCCTGGTATCAGAAATGGTATGCACCTAATAACGCCACCCTGGTGATTGCCGGCGACGTTAATCCTGAAGCAGTCTATGAAATGGCCAAAAAATACTTTGGCCCCTTACCGGCCGGTGAGTCCATCGCGGTGAAGTCTCTGGAAGAAGTGGAACAAAACGGCATAAAACGGATTACTGTAAAACGTCCAGCAGAATTACCTTACCTCTTGATGTCTTATAAAACACCGGTGATTAAAGCCAGTGATGAAGCCGAGGACAAAACTGATTGGGAGCCTTATGCGTTAGAAGTGCTAGCCGGTATCCTTGATGGTGGCAGTAGTGCGCGTATTACCAGTCGTTTGGTTAGAGGTTCCGAGATAGCGGCTAATGCAAGTGCTGGTTATCGCATGGTTTCTCGGCTGAATAATTTATTCGTTATGTCAGGCACGCCATCGAAAGGCAAGACGATCAAAGAACTCGAAACTGCCCTACGGAATGAGATAGTAGACTTACAAACAAACCCGGTTTCCAAAGAAGAATTACAACGTGTCAAAGCACAGGTAATATCGGGCGATGTTTACGAAAAAGACTCAGTCTTTTATCAGGCAATGATACTTGGCACGTTGGAAACAATTGGTTTGTCCTGGCGGATTGCCGATCAGTATGTTGATGGTGTTAAGGCGGTAACAGCGGAGCAGGTCATGGAAGTTGCAAAAAAATATTTGATTGATGATCGGCTTACCGTTGCGGAGCTTGATCCCTTGCCGCTCAACGGGCAACCGAGACGTCCACGAGGGGGGAATGCACATGTACACTAAAATTATATTGTGTTCATTATTAATCATTACCTGTTCTGTTCAGGCGTCACCGAAGATTGAGCATTGGCGGACAAGTAATGGCGCCGAAGTTTATTATGTCCATGCTCCTGAATTGCCGATGGTCGATATGCAAGTTGTGTTCGATGCCGGCAGTAGTCGTGATGGTGAGTTGCCTGGCTTGGCTTCATTAGCCAGCGGTTTGTTAGATAAAGGTGCCGCCGGTCTGGATGCGGATGCTATCAGTAAAGGGTTTGAGTCTCTGGGTGCAGTGTTCGGCTCAGGCGCAGATTATGACTTTGCTTCGGTGCAGCTAAGATCGCTTACGGATGAATCATTACTCAGCGACGCGATTAAAAACTTTAAGTTGGTCATATCAAAACCGGATTTTCCAAATGACGCATTAGAACGACGTCGGGCACGTACCCTGATTGGGTTGCAAGCAAAACAACAGTCGCCCGGCGCGGTTGCTAAAGATGCATATATGTCAGCGGTATATGCAACACATCCTTATGCCAACCCAAGTGAAGGCACGCAGGAATCGGTTAGTGCAATCAAGCGTGAAGATATAGCCGCGTTTTATAAACAGTATTATGTTAGCAGGAATGCCATGGTTGCTATCGTTGGTGCCGTGGATCGAAAACAAGCCGAGCAGATCGCGGAAGACATTACCAGCGAACTTGAATCGGGTGAAAAAGCCGCACCATTGCCGGAGGTTCAGCCACTGGCAAAAGCGAATAAAGTTTTTATTGAACATCCATCAGCGCAAACACATATTCTGGTTGGTCAGCCGGGGGTAAAGCGCGGTGATCCGGATTACTTTCCCCTTTATGTCGGTAATCATGTGCTCGGTGGTGGCGGTATGGTGTCGCGTCTGTTTTCTGAAATACGGGAAAAACGTGGCTTGTCTTATAGCGCATACAGTTATTTTTCACCGATGCGTTATGAAGGTCCTTTTATTGCTGGTTTGCAAACGAAAACAGAACAGGTCGATGAGGCTTTGTCTGTGTTAATGGATAATATTAAAAGCTATATAAAAAATGGCCCGACAGAAGACGAGTTAGTCGCTTCCAAGAAAAACATTACCGGCGGCTATCCATTACGCATCGATAGTAATGGCAAGATTCTTAACTATGTTGTTGTTATCGGCTATTACAAATTGCCGCTGGATTACCTGAACACCTTCAATGCTAATGTAGAGGCAGTGACCATAGATCAAATAAAGGATGCCTTTAAGCGGCGTGTGTTGCCGGACAAGCTGGTCACCGTGATGGTTGGTGCCTCAGCAGAAGAAGCAAACGAAGGTCCCTGAGCCCTTGGCTGGCGCCGGCAAAATCCGCATTATTGCCGGCAAGTGGCGCGGAAGAAAACTGGACGTAATTGACTCGCCCGGTTTACGCCCAACGCCTGATCGCGTGCGTGAAACCCTGTTTAACTGGTTGCAGCATGAGATCCTTGGTGCGCGTTGTCTGGATTTGTTTGCTGGTAGCGGCGCACTTGCTTTTGAAGCGCTATCACGTGGCGCAAAAGAAGTTGTCATGGTTGAATCCAATCCAAAAACTATCGAAACGCTCAGACAACATGTTGAAACACTAGGCAGTGAGGATCATGTTATTTGCCTTGCCGATGCACTAAGCTGGTTAAGACAGGCCACAATTGGTTTTGATATTATTTTTCTCGATCCGCCTTTTGGTCAGGGTCATATCGAAGCTTGTTGTGATGTAATTCGGGAACAAGCATTGTTGAATAGCAATGGTCTGGTTTATATTGAGTCTGAAAAAGGTTTGCCATTACCTGCAGGCTGGGAATTTAAAAAACAAATGAAAGCGGGTAATGTACAATCGGGACTTATAAAGCAGTTAATGTAAGCAATAATCAAGGGGCAAAAATGGTAACGGCAATTTATCCAGGCACATTTGATCCGATAACCAAAGGTCATGCCGATATCGCGCTACGCGCCTCACATCTGTTTGAAAAGGTCATCGTTGCGGTTGCAGACACCGGCGGCAAAAAAACATTGTTTAATATTGAAGAGCGTATTGAATTGGCAAACAGTGTGTTGTCTGGAGTAAATAATATTGAAGTTACTCCGTTCAATGCCCTTGTGACGGATATTGCCCGCGAAAAAAAAGCGAATGTAATTGTGCGCGGTATTCGTGCAGTATCTGATTTTGATTATGAATTTCAAATGGCAGGAATGAATAGACAATTAAATTCCGATATTGAAACTGTCTTTTTAACGCCCGCCGAAAATCTTGCCTGTACCACCTCCAGTCTTGTTCGTGAGATAGCCTCTTTTAATGGTGATGTCGGGTTGTTTGTTGATGATATTGTCGTCGCTGCATTAAAACAAAAATTCATTTAAAGAAGATGTTTAATTCCAGGAAGATATTATCTTCGTTTGTCTGTGGTTTAGTTTTCTTCTCTGGCGTTGTTTTCGCGGAGCCGACAAATCAGGCCGCCATCGCAACGGCACATCCACTAGCAACACAAGCGGGCATCGATATTTTAAAGCGTGGTGGAAATGCTTTCGATGCAGCAGCAGCCGTGACGGCATCGTTAGCCGTTGTTGAGCCCTATAGTTCCGGTCTGGGAGGTGGTGCTTTCTGGTTGATACATCGTGCTTCTGATAATAAGCAGATCATGATCGATGGTCGTGAAAAGGCGCCATTGCGGAGTACAACAAATATGTATCTTGATAAATCCGGTGATGTTATCAAGGGCTTATCATTAAACGGTGCAATGGCAGCGGGCATCCCCGGTGTGCCTGCCGGCATTGATCACCTGGTTAAACATTACGGTCGTCTGTCTTTAAAAGACGTTTTGGCGCCGGCGATTAAACAGGCCAAAGAAGGCTTTGCTGTTACTGAGCGCTACCAAACGTTGATGCGCTATAGACTCGATGTCGTTAAGCAGTATCCTGAAACAGCACAGATCTTTCTTAAAAAATATCAGATGCCTGCTATTGATGATGTGATCATACAAAAAGATCTCGCACAGACATTAACCGCTATTGCTAATTACGGTAGCCGAGGTTTTTATCAGGGGCCGATTGCGAAACAGCTGGTTGCCAGTGTTAGACATCATGGTGGTATCTGGGAACTGGATGATCTGGAGCAGTATCAGCTTGTTGAGCGTGAACCCATTATTATTAACTATAATGGCATCAGGGTTACTTCAGCGTCACCACCTTCTTCGGGTGGTATTGTTCTGGGCCAGGCGCTCAATATTCTGGAGCACTTCAAACTTGAGCAGCATGACTCGGTCACACGTAAACACATCGTTATTGAAGCGATGCGCCGCGCCTATCGTGATCGCGCAGCCTATCTTGGCGATCCGGATTTTATTGATATCCCGGTAGAACGCTTGCTGGACAAAGATTATGCCGAAGGGCTGGCATTAACAATTAATGCGAAACATGCTACACCGAGCAGTGAATTAAGTATTATTACAACGGTAGAACAAACGGGTAACGATACCACGCATTTTTCAATTATCGATGCTGAGGGTAATCGTGTGTCAGCAACATTGAGTATTAACCTGCCGTTTGGCTCGGGCTTTGTGGCCAAGGGTACCGGCGTCCTTCTGAATAATGAAATGGATGATTTTTCAGTCAAGCCATTGACCGCGAATGCTTATGGTCTGGTTGGCGATCATGCTAATGCCATTGCACCGGGGAAACGTCCCCTTTCCAGTATGACGCCGACATTTCTTGAAACGGAAGATCAGATTGGCATACTCGGTACGCCGGGCGGAAGCCGTATTATTAGTATGGTGCTCCTGGGTGTGCTGGATTTTGAACAAGGCAACTCACCTAAATCCTGGGTTAGCCTGCCACGTTATCATCATCAGTATCTCCCTGATGAGGTGCAATACGAACTTGGCGGGCTTACTCGTGCAGAGCAATCCAGACTTAAAGCAAAAGGACATCTGTTAAAAGAAAAGAATCGCCAGTATGGAAACATGCAGGCGATTATGATTTGGAAGAAAAGAAATCTTGTTTATGCTGCCAGTGATCCGCGAGGTGAGGGGCTGGCAGAAGTGTTTTATCTGCCTTAGCCAACCCATAATATTCCCTGGCCCACATCCATGTAGTAGTCTGGCTCGGGAATTTTATAAATCCCGGTAAAGACGAAAGCCTACATTGAAGCTGCGATAGCTTGGACCATACCAATAGCGATTTGCTGAACGCACTCCTAGTGGAACGTTATACCAGGAGCCGCCACGGGTGACGCGATAACTGCATTCTTCATTTTTATATGCATCACCATTGCTAGGAGCATCGTGATAACCGGACTTCCAGCAATCATCAACCCATTCCCAGACATTGCCATTCATGTCATACAAGCCATAAGGGTTAGCCTTGTACTGACCCACTTCAGCTGTTTTTGCTTCACCATCGTTACAGGGTGAGTTTCCCCAGCCATATTTATTCACGTTGCTAGCAACTTCGTCATAGGAATTGCCATAAGCACAGATGTCCTTTTTATTGTTTCCAAAATGATAATCTGTTGTTGTGTTTGCGCGAGTTGCATATTCCCATTTTGCTTCTGTTGCCAGGCTATAGTTACTGCCAGTTTCTTTATTTAACCATGCTATAAATGCTTGCGCATCATTCCAGCTGACACAGACGACAGGATGGTTATCTGTTTGTTGAAAACCAGGGGCATACCAGTGCACCTCTGGTTTGTATCCAAAATCGACACCGCCGCCATCAGCAAAACAACCGACATTGCCGTTGTCCTCTTTTTCAATACTATATCCGGTTGCTTCAACAAATTTACGGAATTGGCCTACGGTGACTTCATATTTAGCTATCTCAAAATCCGGTACCGTTACTAAATGTAATGGTTTTTCATCCTTTCTTCCTTCCAGCGTTCCCATAATAAATGTCCCCCCTGGAATCTGGATCATGTCACCGGCGAGAGCGTGCGGCTCTTTTTTAGCTAATGTTTTTTTAGTTTCTTTTGGATTATTGTCCAGTGCCTTTTCAGCTTCGGTTACTGCTATAGCATCCGGGTTTATATATCGTATCTGTTTCAGATAGTGTTTCGCGTCTTCCGTTTCACCTTTATTAAGCGCGGTTTGTAAAGATTGCATATGCGTTTTTATAATTTCATAAAGTACTCTGGCGGCATCAAGGTTATTAGGGTCCATTTTTAATATGGCGATTACCTTATTGTAAGCATTGTTATCCACTGGTTCCGTGAGTCGACCAGCTTCAAGATCAGCTCTTGCCTGAATCAATAACTTTGTTATCTCTATCTCTTCTTCTTGCGTGGTTGGTTGTTGTCTTCCCTGTTGGGCATAATCAGCATAATCCAATGCATTAACGTTTAGGGTTGTTAGAAAAGTCAGCACAGTTAAAGCAAACAGGCTAACGAGGGTTTTGCTATAAATTGAATTTAGGTCGAATAGTGGCATTTTCAAAGCACGTTCGTTTGTCATGAGTTATCTTCTTTTTAATTATTGGTTAGATTGTTCTTCATCGTTCAAAAAAATCATAAGGCATAGAAGCGACTGTTTGGGATGAGTGATCTATTATCAATCAGAGATTTGGAAATAGGCTTATATTCTTCATTATTAACTAAACCGGTATTTTTTCAAATGATAATAAAACGCAGTCTATATTGCGTTGAATACCAAGGAAATACAGCTCGGTTCTCTCCTGCCTTTGACAGTCTAGTGTAGACCCTTATATCGACGATAAGTTTAATTTAGCGGGTATCTTTAAGAGCAGGGCAATTAAGCAGTTCCCGCCAACGACGACGCCAGCCAAATTCAACAGACAGGGTTTGAATCAGTTTTCTGATATCTAGCGTGGTGTAATTATGTTTTTCTATCAAAAAATCGATGCTTACACAGTCCATTGTTTTTTCATCAACATTTCCAGACTGCAGGTGTGCACACTCATGATAGTAGATGAATTGTCTGACGTTTCCCGGCAGTTTCGCATAGGCGCTATCGTCAATCGCAATAGTTGGATAGCCTAACGGCCATTGTGCGGTCGCGATCTTGCTCGTCGCGATACTGGAAATGGTTTCTACTTCAACGATAGCATTCGTGTCTAAATGTTTGGCAAAACAGGTCAGCCTGTTTTTAATCGGCTCTTCTGCAATCACCAGAAAGGAAAATGCCCAAAGCAGACTAAAAGTTAAAACATAGCCAGGCGCAGATAACATTTAACGCTGACAGTTTGTACAATAAAAAGTTGAGCGCTGGCCAAGCCGGATCATTTTTATGGGTGTTTGGCAAACATGACACGCTTCGTTCTTTCTATCATAAACCTGTAATTCATTCCGAAAATAGCCGGGCTTGCCTTCACCGTTAATGAAGTCACGTAATGTTGTTCCCCCTTTTTCTATAGCCCGCGCAAGCACATTTTTTATTTCGCGCACCAGTTTCTCATAGCGTGCTTTGGAGATCCTGCCAGCTTTTAATGTTGGCTTGATACCGCTCAGGTAGAGAGCTTCATTGGCATAGATGTTACCAACGCCGACAACGATACGGCTATCCATAATAAATGTTTTAATTGCCTGGGTGCGTTTTCTTGAACGCAGGTATAAATAATCCGAAATGAATTCTTTGCTTAAAGGTTCAGGGCCAAGGTGACCGATCAACTTATGTAGCAGCGGATCCTCTTCTGTCCAAAGGATAGAACCAAACTTTCTCGGATCACGAAAACGCAATGAGCGACCGGACTCAAATACGATATCAACATGGTCATGTTTTTCGTGCGGTAAGTTGGCGTCAATTACGCGCAAGCTGCCTGACATGCCCAGGTGTAAAAGCATGCAGCCATTGTCGGTATAGAAGAGTAAATATTTCGCGCGGCGCCTGAGTTTCTTTATCGTCTGGCTCTTAAGCGAACGTGTCAACTCAAGCGGTATTGGCCAACGCAGTTGTCGCTCGCGAATAACAATGTCTTTTACAACTTCGCCGACAACATAGGGCGCTATGCCTTTTCGTGTTGTTTCTACTTCGGGTAGTTCGGGCACCGGTTGTTACTCTTCGCCGGGCTTGTCTGACAAAGTGTTGGTGTCGGGGGTTTTCGGCAATAGTAAATTCTCTCCTTCATCACTGCCGAGATGATATTGGATGCCGAGGTCTTTGCGACCGAGGATCAAATACGGCTCAGTTGATACGATCTCAAACGTTATGTTGTCTCCGCGCGCCGAAGAGACAATGATCGATGCTGCTATTTCAGGCGCCGCATATTTAGCAACCGAGATTGCGCTGGCATTATTCCAGTTAAATATTATTCGTTTTAATTGATCCGGGTGTATATCCATCAAGCTATGCATTTGCCACTGATCGTCAACTAGCTCAAGCCTGTTTTCCGGAAAATCGATGGCGCTTATGTCAAAGTTTACGGGTAATATTTTTGGATCAGCAAAGAAAGCAGCATTAGTCGTTAGTTGTTGATAGAGAGAATCATCGACCAGGTTAATCATGTTATTAAACAAAACATAACGTCGTTGATCAATGGCATCCGTGTTGCCTAACTGAAAGATATAATCATTAAATTTAATGGCAATAACAGGATCGGTGAGTTCAAAACGCGCCAACTCAACTTCAGCAGGGTTTAAGTGAGCGTATGACCGCGCACTTAGCAGGCGCAACATGGCGTTGATGCGAGCGTTGTTTGCCAGTAACTGCAAGGGTGAACTCATATACCAATCGTCCCCTTGCTTGTTAAAGATAAAGTCATCCAGATTTTTTCTTATAACTTCGATCTTGACGATGTCATTCGAATCTATGTTGGTTAGGAGTGGTAAATCCTGTTCAGTATTCTTTTCAGGAACAAAAACAACAACGAATAGCACAACGATAAACACAAGCAAGCCAACATTAATCCAGATGCGTTTATCCACGTTATTGCGTTTTTCTCCGTAAACCAATGGTGATGCCAATAACCATTAATATGGCCGGCAGGATAAACAAAAAACCGATGCCCATGACGCCCAATATGGTTGATGAGATATTGAGCTGAGTATCGCTTGCTACCTTTGGTGGAATAGCAATAAATTCATCATCACTACTTAACCAGTTTATTATGCGTGTACCTAACTCATTATTACCGCTATTGCCAAGATAGGTGTTCGTTAGAAAATCGCCATCGCCCATGACCACAATACGTTGTTGCTTTGTGATCAGGTCTTCCCCCTGTTTGCTTTCAAGTTCTCGTTCCAGACTGACGCCAATGATTAATGGCCCTAGTGTGTCACTGCCGTCATTGAACTCTACCGCGCCTTCGAGTTTTGCAGTTTCATTCCAGGTATGATCACCGGTACGTAATATCGGTTTTGCATTCCATTTGTCAGATTCCAATAGCTTTATCGCTGCCGTCATCGGGAAAATGGTGGCGTAGTCAAAACCTTGCGTTATCGGGTGAGTTGAATAAAGTGTTTTAGTGACCAGCGCAATCGTCGGATCTTCGATGCCGATTAACTGACCGGCGACATCAATTATCGCGCCGGGGTAGAACTCAAGAGACAGTTCTTTCTCAAGTGCATCCAGTTTGTGCAGCGGCCCGGGTTCCTGTAGCCATAATAAATTACCACCCGCATTGATATAGTTAATGATGAGTTCTACTTCGCCAGGGAGATAATCAATACGTGGACCGGCAATTACCAGAATGCTGGTGTTATCGGGAATGGCTTGTGTTTCGCCCAGGTTGATCGGTTGTACGCGATAGCCTTGATTGAAAAGTTGTTTACCCCATTCGCCCATATCATGGTTGGCATCACCCAGGGCACTGCGTTCGCCATGGCCCTCAACAGTGGCTATCCAGCTTTCCTGATTGCGTGCTAATCGTTGTAATGCATTAGTGAACACCTGTTCTTTGTCAGACTTAACGTGTTCACTGCGATCCTGGTAATGAATAATGATTTCACCATCGACACTAATGCCCAGGTTGCGTACTTCATCAGGTACGGCATCAGGATTAACAAAGTGCAGGACTATATCCGGTTTATGACGCTGGTATTTGCCGACGAACTTTTTAATCGCATCACGCAATACAGAATTTTCGCGTGCGTAAGAAGTGATCTCGATTTTGTCTGGCATTTTGGCCAGAAGATCGCGACTTGCCTGCGACAACGTGTGTCGTCCGGTCGCCGTCCAGTCGTATTCCACGTAATGTTTATGGCTTAGCCAGGCCAGTAATCCGGCACTGACACTCAACAGGCAGATCATGACGATACTGTTAAGTCGGCTCTGCAAGCGGGTTTTTTTGGTTACGAACATATCACCTTAGCCATAAGTTCGTTCAGCATCCAGACGCCAGATGCTTAATATAATGAAAAAGACCGAGACAATAATATAAAACAATACATCAGTTGAATTGAATACGCCGGTCAATAAATTTGTGTAATGTTTTAGCAATGACAAATAAGAAAACAGTGCCGCCATATTTTCCGATGCGTTGGTTCCGGCAATGTTGATTATCCATAATAAAAACAGCACACCGAAGGTGCTGATTGCTGCAACTGCAGGTGAATTAGTCAGTGATGAAATGAATAAACCGATTGCTGCAAATGCAGACATCAATAAAAAGACGCCGATTAAACCGGAAGCAATTTGTCCAAGATCAAGTTGTGTGCCGAGCATTAATGATGCGGGCATCAAACTGATCATAAGTAACATCACACAATAAAATGCCGTTATGCCGACATACTTGCCCAACACCAGTTCAGTGATGCTGATAGGTGATGAAATTAATAACTTGATTGTTCCAAGCCGTCGCTCTTCGGTAATCAGGCGCATGGTTAATAATGGTGAAACCAGCAACATGATTACACCGGATATTTGATACATGCCTGATACAACTTGCTCGGTTAAGCCCGAAGTCGATGATGATGGTTGCATGTATTGCGACAAGAATAAGTAGAAAAAGATGGCTAATAAAAACTGGACTATTGCCAGAATGATCCAGGCTAGGGGTGATTTAAATAAGCGCCGTAATTCATTGGCAGCGATCAAAGAGATGTTATTTAGCATGCTTCAGCCTCGTCTTGTTCCAGCAAGCTGCTGTCGCTATGTGTTAAGCGCATAAATACCGCTTCAAGTGAGGTGTTACCCGGATTAAGTTTGTATAAGCCCCAGTTATCCGCTAGCGCTTTTTCAATAATGTTGTTTGTCGGGTTTACAGCCTTGTCGAAGTGTATGTGCAAGGTGTCTTCAGTAATGCTCTGTACAGAAGCGACGCCGTCTATGCCTAGCAGGGCTTCGACTGCAGGGGGCGTCCGTAAACTGATTTCTATGCTGTCCGGTTTGTTGGCTGCTTCCTGTAATTCAGCCAGCGATTGATCCAGGACAATGCTGCCCTGGTTAATGATTAAGACACGATCGCACAGACTCTGTACTTCCGACAGAATATGCGTAGACAGGATAACGCTATGGTCTTCAGCTAGCTCGCGCATCAATTCTCTTATTTCACGGATTTGTATCGGATCGAGGCCCGAGGTCGGTTCATCAAGGATAATAACCGAGGGCGAGTGGATTATTGCCTGGGCAATGCCAACCCGTTGTTTGTAGCCCTTGGATAAATTCTGTATCAGGCGTGAACCTGAATTTTGCAGCCCGCAACGCTGTTTAGTCCTGCCGACGGCATTATTCAGCGATTCTTTCTTAATGCCACGTAACTTTGCCGCATACTGTAAATACTCATCCACGGTCAAATCGTTGTACAGCGGAGGTTGTTCCGGTAAAAAACCAATATGCTGTTTTGCCAGGCGTGGTGTTAGATTAATATCGTGCCCAACGATAGTGACGGAACCATGGTTGGCAGCGAGAACCCCGCAGATAATCTGCATGGTCGTTGATTTGCCAGCACCGTTGGGGCCTAAAAAGCCAAGAATTTCACCGCGATGGACATCAAAGCTGACGTTTTCTATAGCGCGTTGTTGGCCATAAAAGCGTGAAAGCGCCTGAACCGATATAAGTATTTCACTCTTCATTGCGGAGCTATTATTCTTATAAAGTCTTAACATGCAAGTATCTTTCACAAAGGCGTTGAACCAGAAACATAAAAAGTAATCCTATTTCTCGTCTACACTAGGTGAATTAAAATGAGTTTCCTATTGATGGCCTTCCAGATAATTACGTAATGAGGTAACAAGAAATGTTGTATGGCTTTATAAATCTACCGTGGTGGGGTTATCTCATGGTGCTCCTTGGTTTAACTCACATCACCATTGTCTCTGTCACAATCTATCTGCACCGTCATCAGGCGCATCATGCACTGGATTTACACCCGGGCCTTAGCCATTTTTTTCGATTTTGGCTCTGGTTGACTACCGGTATCTGTACCAAGGAGTGGGTGGCGATACATCGGAAACATCATGCCAAGGTTGAAACCGTCGATGATCCACATAGTCCGGTGATTAAAGGAATCAATAAAGTCCTTTGGGAAGGGTTGGAGTTATACCGAGCTGAAGCGGCTAATCAGGCAACATTGGACGATTATGGCCACGCCACACCGGCCGATTGGCTGGAACGAAAGCTTTATAGCAAATATACCTCGCTTGGCATAAGTTGCTTACTCATCATCGACTTTGCCTTATTTGGTTTAATCGGCATATCGATATGGGCGATACAAATGGCCTGGATTCCTTTCTTTGCGGCAGGCGTGATCAATGGCGCCGGGCATTGGTATGGTTATCGGAATTTTGAATCTGCGGATGCTTCCACCAATATTATCCCTGTTGCTGTGTTTATTGGTGGCGAAGAATTGCATAACAACCACCACGCTTTTGCCAGTTCGGCCAAGTTTTCTAATAAGCCCTGGGAGTTTGACCTCGGTTGGCAATATATCCGATTGTTAAGTGCCGCAGGTTTGGCAAAGGTGAAGAAGCTTGCGCCAACACCTATTTTGAACAGCGATAACCCCTTGATTGATCACGACACGGTAAGTGCGGTTATTTCCAATCGATGGCATGTAATGTCTGATTACGCCCAGAAAGTGATCGGCGGTGTTTATCAGGAGGAAATGCGCAAGGCGAATGCAACAAGTAAAATACTCTTACGTCGCGGCAAGAAGCTTTTGAGTCGCGCTGATAGTTTACTGGATTCAAGCGCGCGTGAGCATTTGGAGCATATTTTAGCGGAAAGCGAAACGTTGAATGAAGTGTATGAATTTAAGCAACGTTTACAAAACATTTGGCAGGAAAAATCAGCGACCCATGAATCTTTGGTGTTGCATCTGCAGGAATGGTGCCGTCAGGCTGAAGAGACCGGGATTAAGGTACTGGAAGAGTTTTCGCGGAACATCCGCGCCTACACGCTACAGCCGCAGCCAGCATATGGGTAAGTGTTTACTTGTTATGTAGGCCTTGTTTTAAAACAAAACTTTATCTATTAAAGGCTTCACTTCTGTTTGAGACTAGTCTCTTAGACAGCACAGAGGGTCTTTTGCCTGGATCCGTCGATGCACTTATAAATTAACCCACTAATTAAAAAACCCGCTTTATGCGGGTTTTGTTTATTTAATTTTGGCTTCTTTATACATGACGTGTTTCCGGACTACCGGATCGTATTTTTTAATTTCCATTTTGTCTGGCATGGTGCGTTTATTTTTGGTCGTGGTGTAGAAGTGACCTGTTTCCGCAGATGAGACGAGTTTAATTTTATCGCGCATAGTGTATTACCTCAGGCAGCCTTATTACGGGTTTTGATGTCTGCCAAAACAGTTTCAATCCCTTTTTTGTCAATAATACGTAAGCCTTTCTTGCTGACGCGTAATCTGACCCAGCGACTCTCGCTTTCTATCCAGAAACGTCGTGATTGCAGATTAGGCAGAAAACGGCGTTTAGTCTTGTTATTGGCATGGGAAACGTTGTTTCCTACCATCGGGGCTTTTCCCGTTACTTCGCATACTCGTGACATGGTTATTCTCGTCATTCACAATAAAAAAGAGCGCGGATTGTACATGTATTAAATGCTGAATCCAAGTATTTGCACGTTTGTCTGCCTATATTAACTACAACAAGCCTCGCTCGGCCAATGAAATGGCCGCTCCACTACCAATAATCAGGTGATCTAGTACCCGGATATCGACCAGATTGAGGGCTTTTTTTAATTCCTGGGTTAAATTAATGTCCGATTGGCTGGGTTCTGCTACGCCTGAAGGGTGATTATGAGAAAAGATCACTGCTGCTGCATTGTATTTGAGCGCGGCGCGGACAACTTCGCGGGCATGCACCTGGGCGCTGTCTATGGTGCCGCGAAATAATTCATCAAAGCTGATTAATCGATGACGGTTGTCCAGATAAAGACAGGCAAATACTTCGTATGGATACGCGCGCAGTTTCAAGGTGAGAAAATTTCGAGTTTGTTCCGGACTGGTGAAAGCATCGCCGCTTTCCAGTTCAGCCTGCAGGTAGCGCCGACCTAGCTCTATGGCGGCTTTAATCTGTACATATTTGACGGTACCCAGACCCTTTGTTTCGCAAAATTGCTTCTGATCGGCATCAATAAGTTGACGCAGACCTTGGTGCCGGTTTAATAATTCACGAGCCAAATCCAGCGCGGATAGTCCCTCGCGCCCGGTTCTCAGGAAAATAGCCAGAATTTCTGCATCGGAAAGAGCCGCAGGCCCTCTGGTAAGCAATTTTTCGCGAGGCCTCTCATTTATCGGCCAGCTTGTAATCGACATCGTAACGCTCCTTGTTATGAATGGGACTCAATGTATGTGAGTACATGCTAATTATGTACAAGACACGAAAGAATAATAAGGTAAAATCAAAAATATGCATCAATTAAAAGGAAAACGCATCTTATTAGGCATTACCGGCGGTATTGCGGCTTATAAGGCAGCAGTGTTGTTACGGTTGTTGCGGCTGCATGACGCGGATGTGCGCGTGGTTATGACGCGTAATGCTTGCGAATTTATCACGCCATTGACTATGCAGGCTCTGTCAGGAAAACCCGTGCATACAGAACTGCTGGATTTGGAAACCGAGTCTGCTATGGGACATATCGATCTGGCGAGATGGGCTGATTTGATCCTGATTGCTCCAGCCAGCGCCAATTTCATCGCCAGATATAGTCATGGCTTTGCGGAAGACCTGCTCAGCACCTTGTGCCTTGCCACAACAGCGCCGGTGTTTGTTGCGCCGGCGATGAATCAGCAGATGTGGTTGAATCCTGCAACCGGCGAAAATCTCGAAAAAATAAAAAGCCGGGGAATTACCGTGCTGGGTCCTGCGGCAGGTGAGCAGGCCTGTGGCGAAAATGGCCCCGGCCGTATGCTCGAAGCAGAAGACATTGTGGCCCTGGTGGCAAAATCGTTTACCAGCAATATTCTCAGTGGGTTACGTTTGCTAGTGACCGCCGGCCCTACCCGGGAGGCGATTGACCCTGTGCGTTATATCAGTAATCGCAGCTCTGGTCGCATGGGTTATGCGGTTGCGAATGCGGCACTTGAAGCAGGTGCCGAGGTGTCACTTGTCTCCGGCCCGGTGAGTTTGCCGGTGCCAGACAGAGCCGAGGTGATTCAGGTAACGTCTGCACAAGAAATGTATAACGCCGTTATGCAGAAAATTAAAAATACAGATATTTTCATCTCGGCCGCAGCGGTAGCCGATTACAGCGTGGAAACAATCGCCGTTCAAAAAATAAAGAAATCGAATGCATCGCTCGAATTAAGCTTGACGAAAAATCCTGATATTCTGGCTGAAGTTGCTGCTTTGCAAAGCCCTCCCTTTACGGTGGGTTTTGCTGCCGAGACGGAAGATTTAAAAGCGAATGCCCAAACTAAATTGCAATCCAAAAAACTTGATATGATTGCAGCGAATCAAGTGGGTGCTGATCTGGGTTTTGATTCAGAGATGAATGCCCTGACTGTATTCTGGGGAAACGAACAAAAAGAATTACAACAAGCAACAAAAACCAGGCTTGCCAAAACACTCATAACACTTATTGCCGAACAATATAATGAAAAAAATATTAATAAAACTCATTGATAAACGACTGGGCAATGAGTTTCCCATGCCGGGATATGCCACCGATGGTTCTGCGGGTCTAGATCTTTGTGCCTGCCTGGATGCCACTATGCAAATAAAGTCGGGTGATACGCTATTGATTCCTGCCGGGTTTGCTATTCATATCGCAGATAATGCCTATGCGGCATTGTTGTTGCCCCGTTCCGGGCTAGGACATAAACATGGTATTGTGCTTGGCAATCTTACGGGTTTAATTGATTCTGATTATCAGGGAGAAATTTTTGTGTCATGTTGGAATCGAGGTGATACAACATTTACCATAAACCCGGGAGACCGTATCGCACAGATGGTTATTGTCCCTGTTGTACAAGCTAATTTTGAGTTCGTCGATTCATTTACAGAGACTGTAAGAGGTGATGGTGGTTTTGGTCACACGGGTGTATCGCAAGAGATAGGAGATAAGGTTAATGGTTGAAGGCCCGGTTACAAGTCGTCGGTTTAGCCGGCTCGCCGTCAGAAAAGCAGTAATTATCGCTGTATCTGTGTTGGTAGTTTGTCTTGTTGTTGGTGGTGGTTGGAAATTATTTTCCAGATTATCCGCGCATGCTGAAAAGGAAGATTATGAAGCAAAGGATGTGATGGCGCGAAGTATCGCGTCGCATGTGGAGCAAAACCTGGCGCAAACAAAAAATAAATTAAGCGAGTTGGCTAAGGACACGCAAACAATACAATTGTTTCAGCTCGGCGCCGAGCAGTCAGCGTTGAATGCCGCGGCAGAAGAAAAACAAGCTCTGTTTGAACAAGTACTCAGGCTACGTTACATCAAGCCTGGGCATTATCAAGTTGATGATGCCGATACAATACCGCTTAGTTACGCGTCTATTGATATGCTTAAAAAAGCAGAAACGACCGGGCAGATTAATACAGAAGTACATTTATACGGTGCTCCGAATCAACATATCGTCATGATCGAGCGAGTTGTTAATAATGCTTATGAGCTTATAGGTTTGTTGCACCTGAGTTTGAATGTCAGCTTATTTGATCAACTTGTAAAAGGCCTGACATTAAATGATGGCTATGCTGAGCTTGTTCAGCGCGCAGGCGGTGATGCTCTGGTTTTGGCAAAGATAGGTGATGCAAGTCAAAAACAGGGGGAAGCAACAACAGTAAGTGTTAATGATGCGAACTGGATTGTTGCTTATTGGCAGGGAAATGGCCCGTCAGTAAATATAGAACAAGGTTCTGCTTCATCCATGATGTCGATAATACTGTTGATCCTTGCCTTATTAGTCATTGGTGGAAGCGTATATTTTGTCATCAAGAAAAAACAGTCTCCAAAACCGGCAAACGATAAAGATGATCTAACCACTTACGAAGGCGCAGTTCGAGCAATTGCGGAAGGATCGCACGCAGGGGTTGAGCATATGATTCCACATCTGCCAAAGGCAGATAGAATCGCAGCAAATCTAAAGCCGCTTTCACAAGGACTAAATGTAGATGATGCTACGCTGATAGCCGTACCTTCGAGCGAACCGAAAAAAATAAAGAGCACTGAGACCCGGGCGCCTGATTCAGAAGCAAAACCAAAACCAAAACCTGAGCCAAAATCAGAACCAGCATTAAACAAAGAGCTTAATGAAAAAGGTAAAGGCCAAATTGCTCCGGTGATTTTTCGCGCCTACGATATTCGGGGCGTAGTGGGTGAGTCATTAACCGAATCAGCCGTCTATGAAATTGCAAAAGCAATTGGCACCATGGCTCACGAACGTGGACAGCAATGCCTGGTTGTTGCCAGGGATGGAAGGACCTCAAGCCCGGAATTAAGTGAAGCATTGATTAAGGGGTTAAGGGAGAGTGGCAGAGATGTGATCGACATCGGTATAGTGCCTACACCAGTGCTCTATTTTGCAACCTATCACCTTAAGACTGGTAGCGGCGTAATGATTACCGGTAGTCATAATGCAGCAGAGTACAATGGTCTCAAGACTATGTTAGGCGGCAGTACCCTTAGTGGTGATGATATTAAAGATATTCAAAGCCGTACGCTTTCGGGTGAATACACTACCGGGCAGGGTGATCTGAAACAGGCTGATATTTCAGCAGATTATATTCGACGAATAACAGAGGACATCCCGGTGGCTCTGGGTTCTTCAATGAAGATCGTGGTTGATTGTGGTAATGGTGTGGCAGGTGTTCTCGCACCGCAATTACTGAATGCAATCGGACATGACGTCGTGGAAATGTATTGTGAAATAGATGGTAAGTTTCCAAACCATCATCCCGATCCAAGTCAGCCTGAGAATTTGCAGGACTTGATAGATAGAGTTAAAGCAGAAGGTGCGGATGTTGGTTTTGCCTTTGATGGTGATGGTGATCGACTCGGGGTTATTGATGCCGAAGGCAACATCATATGGCCCGATAGACAACTGATGTTGTTGGCCAAAGACGTGTTGTCGCGTAACCAAGGCGCGAATATTATCTATGATGTTAAGTGCAGTCGTTATCTTAAATCTATTATTGAAACTAATGGTGGTAAACCATTAATGTGGAAGACGGGTCATTCTTTTATAAAAAGCAAGATGAAAGAGATGGAATCGCCATTAGCCGGTGAAATGAGTGGTCATATCTTTTTTAAGGAACGCTGGTATGGTTTTGACGATGCGCTCTATACGGCAGCTCGCTTTATCGAAATATTTACCAATTCCACGCAAACGCCAACAGAATTATTTGCCGAGTTGCCTAACGGTGTCTCAACACCGGAACTAAGGTTGCCTCTGGCAGAGGATCAGCACGCCGGCTTTATGGCAAAATTGATTGAGAAAATGTCAGTGCCCGGTGTTGAGGTTAGCAACATTGACGGATTACGGATTGAATATGAAGATGGCTGGGGTTTAGCTCGACCTTCGAATACGTCACCTAACATTATCCTGAGATTTGAAGGCGAGGATGAGCAAGCGCTTGAACGGATTAAATCGGAATTTCGTGATGTAATTCAAAAAATTGTCCCGGTTGATTTACCGTTTTGATTGTTGCGTTTTATGCGTTCCCGTTTGAACAGAAATAATAGATAAAATAATAAATGTCAGATTCTACTAAAAAGAAACCGAGTTATATCGCTGAAGTCTTGACCGAGGCTTTGCCTTATATACGTCGCTTCAATGGCAAGACCATCGTTATCAAATATGGCGGCAATGCTATGTCCGATGCTCAGCTAAAGTCCGATTTTGCGCGGGATGTGGTTTTAATGAAACTGGTCGGTATGAATCCGGTGCTGGTCCATGGTGGCGGACCACAAATCGGCGAGTTGTTAGAGAAGTTGGGTAAAAAAACTGAATTTGTAGACGGCATGCGTGTCACCGATAACGAGACCATGGATATTGTTGAAATGGTTTTGGGAGGTCTGGTCAATAAAGAGATTGTTAATCTTATTAATCGACATGGTGGTAATGCGGTTGGTTTAAGTGGCAAAGATGGCGAATTGATTCGTGCAAGAAAAATGGTGTTCAAACGTAACAGTCCCGAACTCAATGCGCCTGAAATAATAGATATCGGGCATGTAGGTGAAGTTGAAAGTATTGATACTGCAGTCATCGATTTGTTAATTAAAGGTGATTTTATCCCGGTGATAGCACCTGTTGGCGTAGATGCTACGGGACAATCGTACAACATTAATGCTGACTTGGTGGCTGGCAAGATGGCCGAAGTACTGGGTGCTGAAAAATTGATCATGTTGACTAACACGGCGGGATTGCTTGATGCTGACGGCAAGGTGTTAACGGGATTGTCTGCAGCTGAAGTCGACGATCTGATTAAGGAAGGTGTTATTCATGGCGGGATGTTGCCCAAAATACGTTCAGCGCTTGATGCCGTTCACGCCGGTGTTAAATCAGCACATATCATCGATGGACGAGTCGAGCATGCAGTATTACTCGAAATTCTGACAGATGTAGGTGTGGGTACTTTAATCCACGGACATAAGCGATCATCAGCATGACAATGAGGACAAAATGACGACCAACGACAAGCCCAATAGACGCCAACAGATCCTCGAGGTATTGGCCCATGAGTTAGAAACCAATCCAGGTTTGCGAATCACAACCGCGAGCCTCGCCAGTGCCGTAGGTGTATCGGAAGCAGCGTTGTACCGACATTTTGCAAGTAAGGCGAAAATGTTTGAAGCCTTAATCGATTTTGCTGAAGAATCTGTGTTTGGACTGATTAATAAAATTATCAGCAACGAAAAAGAGGTGACTGTACGTTGTGAAAAAATTATTCAGTTAATGCTGGGTTTCTCTGAAAAAAACCCCGGTATAAGCCGTATTTTAATTGGCGATGCGTTGCTTGGTGAAAATGAACGGTTGCATGCGCGCGTAACGCAATATTTTGAACGCTTGGAAACGCAGTTACGTCAAATACTTCGAGAAGCAAACTTGAGTGATGGTCCCAGAGCGATTAGTAATATGGAAGCTGCCGCGAATCAGATGTTGACTTATATTGAAGGTAAAATGTCGCAGTTTGTTCGCAGTTCATTCACAAAAAAACCCACAGAACATTGGGATGATCAGTGGGTTGCCTTGAAAGCCGGTTTATTTAGATAATTATTCTATGCCTTTGAGCTTTTTAAAGCGCGCAATGTCTTTTGCGTGAGCTTCTTTAATTTCCTCTTGTTCAGCGCGTTTGCCTTCAATAAATTTATCGTTGTTATTAATTTGTCGCTTTAATGATTCAATATCTTTAAGCAATGCTTCTGGCGGTTGCTTGCCGGCCCTTTCGGCGTTTGCTGCTGTCTGGATACGTTTATCAAGATCAAGCTGAATTTTTTCGCTACGCGCTTGTGTCAGTTTTATGCTGGCATCCAGTGCTGTAATTCGTTCATCACGTGCTCGCTCAATATCGCTAACATTACTGAAAGTTGCTAGAAGTATAGAATCCTGCTTTTTCTGTTCGGCCTTGATTTTCTCTTCTTCGGCGAGCTTTTCTTCTAAATGTCTTTCCTCAGCTAGTTCTTCAGGTGTTTTGGCACGCTCGGTTTTCTCTCTGACCAGCCCGCCCTTTCCTAGCTCCTGGTATTCTTGCTGTGCATATTCGGGTGGAATCTTGTTACCACATTCCTTTACGCCTTCCTTGTTGGTCCAGCATTTCATTCTGGCGTGAGCGGTTCCTGAGAGAGTCAATCCACTTAGCGCAAACATTATGATTAACGAGCTAAACAATTGTTTTCTCATAGTTCCTCCTGATAAATTAGTAATATTCTGCATAGTAAAGGTCAGTATAGTATGCATCTCGATTTAGATCATGCCCGTAAGATTATGTTTGCATTGAGCCGTATTGGCGCTTGTATTCATTAATAGCATCAAGATGCTCAGGCATTTCGCCGTGTTCGGCCAAATAGGTAATTATATTGTCCAGATTGACAATACTTATGACTTGTATCTGGTGTAATTGTTCCGCTTCCTGAATCGCTGACAGTCTACCTTTCCCAAGCTCCTGTCGATCAACGGCTACTATTGCCGCAACTGTCCGACCGCCTTTGGTGTTTATTATGTCAACCGATTCACGAATCGATGTGCCCGCAGAGATGACGTCATCGATAATCAATACCCGTCCACTTATTTCTGCACCGAAGGTAATGCCTCCTTCGCCATGATCTTTAACTTCTTTTCGATTAAAGCAAAAAGGGTAACTTGTCTGGTATTGTTCATGAAAAGCGATTGCCATTGTTGATGCCAATGGAATTCCTTTATAGGCCGGGCCATAAATCATATCGAATTCGATGCCGGCATGAATTACAGCAGAGGCATAATATTTCCCCAGGTTTGCCAGACTTTTGCCGTCGTTAAATAAACCACTATTGAAAAAGTAAGGACTAATGCGTCCGGATTTAAGTTTAAATTCACCAAAACGTAACACCTGTTTTTCTATCGCAAATTCAATAAATTCTTTTTGATATTGTTTCATTATTTATCTCTTCATAAATATTAAAATTTGTATGTATCGTTCCCTGCATTATCATTATTGTTGCATGGCTCTACTAACTACATTCATGTAACCGTATGATACAGTGCAAAATATACAGGGGGTAGTTTGAATGAAAGTAATTTCCGTTAATGTTAACGGTATACGATCAGCGCATCGAAAAGGTTTCTTTGACTGGATACAAAAACAAGATGCCGACGTAATTTGTATACAAGAGACAAAAGCACAAGTTGATCAACTTTCTGCCGATGTTTTACAACCTGATGGATATTATGCTTATTTTAATGATGCAGTTAAAAAAGGTTATAGCGGCACGGCAGTTTATAGTAAACGAGAGCCCGATAAAGTCATCAATAAACTCGGTTGGCCTGATGCGGATGATGAAGGCCGTTATCTACAAGTAGATTTTGGTAAATTAAGTGTCGTTTCCCTATACCTTCCATCGGGTTCATCCGGTGAAGCGCGTCAAGCAATCAAGTTTGATTTTCTGGATCGGTTTATGCCTATCTTGAAAAAAATGCGTCGTCAAAAACGTGAATATATTATTTGTGGTGATTGGAATATTGCGCACAAGGAAATTGATTTAAAAAACTGGAAAGGCAACAAAAAAAACTCCGGTTTCCTGCCTGAAGAACGGGCCTGGATGGATGATTTATTTGATTCGGTTGGGATGGTTGATTCATTTCGTGTTATTAATCAGGAGCAAGATCAATATACCTGGTGGTCAAATCGTGGTCAGGCCTGGGCGAAGAATGTTGGTTGGCGTATAGATTATCAAGTGGTAACGCCCGGCCTGAAAGATAAAATTAAATCAGTCTCAATTTATAAGGATGAACGTTTCTCGGATCATGCGCCGTTGATCACGGACTACGATCTAGATGTTTAGAAAATAAAATTACTCGAGACTTAAAATATAATCCCATTCTTTCTTTGTAACAGGCATAACTGACAGGCGATTACCGCGCTGTAACAGCTTCATATTTTCCAGATATTTCTGTTCTTTTAGTTCGGCTAGAGAAATTGTGCGTTTTAATTTCCGTTTGTACTTAACGTCCACGAGTATCCAGCGTGGTTTGTCGGGATCGCTTTTAGGATCGAAGTGTTTGTCGTTTGGATCAAAAGCGGTGGGGTCCGGGTAGCCTTCTTTATTAATGGTCATGATGCCAACAACGCCGGGCATGTCACAATTGGAGTGATAAAAAAAGACCAAGTCGCCTTTTTTCATCTCATCGCGCATCATATTTCGTGCCTGATAGTTGCGTACACCATCCCACGGTTCAGTTTTATCGGGATTGCTTTTCAGATCGTCGATACTGAACTCGGATGGTTCAGATTTCATTAGCCAATAATTCATTGAATATAAAAGTTAGGTGTTGGTAAAAAAAGGAGGGTATCAACCATAATGTCGTCTCAGACGTTGAACTTGAACCAGAGGTTCAAGTGGGCATCTTAGGTAGCATTTCAGGCTTTCCACGTGGATGGACATGCACAACAACGCTGCTGTCAGATTCCCTGTGTTATATCTTATCGGCTCAAGTTACCACGAGAATGATAACGAGCATCACAGAAGATACCCATTTCTTGATCTTTATCCGCCCTGTGAAACCGGATCGTCTGCATTAACCATATCCAGTTGTGACTCTCTTGCCAGGGCATTATTAATTTTGCTTTGCAAACGCTTCAGAGTATCGTCAATTTTGAAATTATAGTCCTGATTTTCTTTTTTGTATGCGAGCAACTCATTTGTAATATTCAAAGCGGTCATTACTGCTATGCGTTCAGATCCAATAACGCCACCGTTACGTTTCATTTCGGCCATCTGTTGATTAAGATAATCTACAGCACCGCGTAGCGATTCTTTTTCTTGCTCTTCGCAAGCAATAAGGTATTCCTTGTCAAGGATAATAACCTTGATGGGAGAGGTGTCTTTACTCATGCACGTGTTTCCATTGCGCGTAGACGAGAAATCATGGACTCAATTCTGGATCTGGCTTGTTCTGTCTTTTCTATCAGGATGGCACGTTCGTTAACCAGGTTTTCTTGCTGATTGCGCAGTGCAGAATTTTCAGATTTTAATTGGCTCACTGTACTAATTAACTCATCTACCCGTGACTCAAGCGCCCCAAGGTCAGTATTTTCGTTGTCGTCATTGCTCATGATAGTGTCCTGATGCTCGTTCCTGCGTGAACTGGCTTTATTGTTGATTTATCATAATAGCCTCAATATAGAATGCCTGAATTAGCGGGTCAACTAGTGATCACAAATAGAAGATTAAGAAAGCTGCTTCCTGTTATTATTACAGAGTGAAAAACATTCATTTATTTAAGAAATTACCGGAAAAATGACGATAACAGTAGATTATGACGAAGTTAATGCTGAACTAATGGCCTTGCACGCCGGTGTTTTAGCCTCAGAGTGCCATGGTTTTATGTGTGGCTATTTTTGTGCCAGCAACACTATCTCTGCTGATGTTTGGCAGAATTACCTGTTAGTGGAGATGGATGACGCCACTGATCTGGAGCATTGTTTTGCGATGTTATTGCAGCTCGCAAATCAGGTAACTGAAGCAATCCTCTCGGATGAGTTCTCGTTTACCCCCTTGTTACCGGATGATAATTCGGCGTTTAGCGAACGTGCGACGGCTTTAGCAGAATGGAGCGCCGGTTTTGTCAGTGGTTTGGGAATAGGTGGCTTGGCCGAAAAACCGAAATTAATTGATGAGTGTGATGAATTTATCAAAGACTTAATTTCAATTTCTCGCATAGAAACAGCAGTTGACGAGGGTGATGATGTAGAGGGTGCGTTGTTTGAGATCGTTGAGTACATCCGCGTTGGCGTCATAATGTTGCATCAAGAGTGGCATCATCCAGATGAAAACGCATCAGGCCCGGAGGTTCTCCATTGATGGATAAAAAAGAGTTTAAGCGCCGGCGAAAAAAACTAATGGACATGATTGGCTCGGATAGTATTGCCATTATACCGACAGCATCAGTCTATATTCGTAATCGTGATGTCGAGTTCCCTTTTCGACCAGATAGTGACTTTTTTTATTTAACAGGCTATCCCGAGCCAGAAGCGGTGGCAGTATTGATTCCGGATCGCGAGGATGGCGAGTTCATACTGTTTTGTCGTGAAAGTGATGAAGAAATGGAAACCTGGCATGGCCGCCGCGCCGGTCTTGAAGGAGCATTGGATCTTTATGATGCTGATGATGCCTTCCCGATAGAAGATATGGATGACATCTTGCCCGGCTTGATCGAAGGGCATGAGCGTATATTCTATAATATGGGCAGCGATCAAAATTTTGATCAACGCGTGATGTCATGGGTGAAGCAAATCAGAAATAAGGCTCGTACTGGTGTAGTTGCCCCGGATGAGTTTATTTCGCTGAATCACTTTTTACATGATATGCGTCTTTATAAAAGTCGACATGAAATCAAGTTGATGCGGCAAGCGGCAAAGATCTCGTCCGGGGCACATCAACGTGCGATGCAAACCTGCAAACCCGGTATGCATGAATATCAGGTTGAAGCCGAGTTATTGCATGAGTTTATCAGGAACGGTGCACGGGCAGCAGCATACCCCTCTATTGTCGGCTCTGGTGCTAATGGTTGTATTTTGCATTACACGGAAAATCAGGATGTGATACATGATGGCGATCTGTTACTGATTGATGCGGGCGCAGAGTATCAGGGCTACGCCAGCGACATTACCCGAACATTCCCTGCCGGCGGTAAATTTTCCACCGCGCAACGTCAGGCCTATGATCTGGTTTTAGCGGCACAGCTAGCTGCGATAGAGGAAGTGCGACCCGGTAACCACTGGAATGATCCGCATGATGCAGCAGTCAGAGTCTTAACCGAAGGCATGGTTGAACTGGGCATTCTGAAAGGTGATCCGGAGGAGCTTATCAAGGGTCAGGATTATACCAAATATTATATGCATCGTACCGGCCACTGGATTGGCATGGATGTACATGATGTCGGTGACTACAAGCTGGAAGGCGAGTGGCGTATGCTTGAGCCAGGCATGGTGTTGACGGTTGAGCCCGGACTTTATCTGCCTGCGGGAATGCGCGGTCTTCCCAAAAAATGGTGGAATATCGGTATTCGAATCGAAGACGATGTTCTGGTCACAAAAGATGGCTATGAAGTATTAAGTAAAGATGCCCCCAAACAGGCTGAGGAAATAGAGGAATTGATGGCTAATGCCGCGTGAGTATGATGTTGTCATTGTTGGAGCAGGAATGGTTGGCGCCAGTCTCGCTTGCGCCATTGCGCCGTCGGGTTTGCGCATTGCAATTATAGAAGCCTATCCTCTAAAAAATGATCAACAGCCCAGCTATGACGACAGGGGTATTACCTTAACACCCTCATCAAGACGGATACTGGAGGCAATTGGTGTTTGGCCACAAATACAGGCCTCTGTTAATTCGATAAAAAAAATACACGTTTCAGAACAGGGTCGATTTGCTTTTACACATTTGGATGCCGCAGAAACAGAAGCTTCCGAGTTAGGCTACGTTGTTGTGGCGCGATCGCTGGGGCAAGCATTGCATAGGCAATTATCAGCCTATGCAAACATAACGCTAGTTTGTCCGGCAGAGTTAAAACAATTTGATCGAAACGAGAGTGATATGTCGGTTGAGATATCACGCGCTGGCACTGTTGAAACCATAAAGACCGGGCTACTTGTCGGTGCCGATGGTACCCATTCGCTGGTAAGACGCCTGTCGGCGATTAATACCAGGCAACGGGACTTTAAACAAACAGCAATTGTTGCCAATGTGACCACGCAACGACCGAATCAGGCAACGGCGTACGAACGATTTACAACGCATGGGCCGGTCGCGCTATTGCCTATCGATAAAAATCGCTCGGTATTGGTGTTTACCGTAAACAAAGAGAACGCGGAACGCTATCTCACCTTGCCTGATAAACAGTTTATAGAGCATGTCGAGATGGAGTTCGGACGTCGTCTTGGCCGAATAGAGCAGATCGGCCAACGACGCTCCTATCCTCTGTTGTTTGTTGAAGCCCTGGAACAATATCAGGAACAGTTAGTTTTACTAGGTAATGCTGCACACACGCTGCATCCCAATGCAGCACAGGGGTTTAATCTTGCTTTGCGTGATGTCGCTGGCTTAGCAGAATGTATCTTTGCCGCGATTCAAAAAGGACTGGATATTGATGATGTCAGTATATTGAAAAAATACATCGATTTGAGGCACGATGACCAACAACGCGTAATGCATTTTACTAACCGCCTGGCATCTGGTTTCTATAATGATTTTCCATTACTGGTTCCCGCTAGAAACATGGCGATGCTGATGCTTGATGTTTTGCCGGATCTCAAAACTACGTTTATCGAGCAAGCTATGGGCTTGGCCGGTCTACAGCCAAGATTTGTAAGAGGCTAATTAGTTTGACGACTTCAGAAGAACTTGACGCTGACGTTATCGTTGTTGGTGGCGGCATTATAGGCGGCACCTTTGCTTGCCTGCTCGGGCAGGCGGGCCTGAACGTGATCCTGATGGATGCCGGACTCAGGCAAGTTAGTTCTCTGAAGAAAACTGATCCGCGTGTTTTTGCAATCACGCTTGCTTCTGAAAAGATACTTAAAAAGGCCGGCGCCTGGAATCGTTTGCATGATGAGGATATTGCTTATTTCAGAAAGATGCATGTTTGGGATGAGCATGGTTTGGGTGAAATTAATTTTGATTGTGCTGCAATCTGTCAATCAACGATGGGCTATATTATTTCACATCAGGCCATTGTTGATGCATTACAGGAAAAATTACTCGAGATGGATAATGTTCGTTGTCTCTGGTCGGTTTCTCCTGCATTTATAAAAGAAGAAGAGAACGCCATTGTTTTAGGCACGGAAGACGGCCTGCAATTTAAATCACGGTTGCTTGTTGGTGCAGATGGCCATAATTCAAAATTAAGAAGCCTGGCTAATATCCATTACAAAAAACACGACTACAAGCAATCTGCATTGGGTTGTATTGTCACGACAGAATTTGCCCATGGTGAAATAGCACGCCAACGATTCCTGAAACGCGGCCCGCTCGCTTTTTTGCCCATGCAGGATCCACATCAATCTGCGATTGTCTGGTCCACTAGTCCAGATCATGTGCAAAGACTTACCGGTATAGATAAAGCGGGGTTCCATTTTGAACTTGCAGAGTCCTTCGGGCATGAACTTGGTGATATTAAGGACAGTACCGAACGTACCGTTTTTCCATTGAGTCGCGCACAGGCAGATAACTATACTAAATCCAGAATTGCGTTGATCGGTGATAGCGCACACACCGTTCATCCACTGGCGGGTCTGGGCGCTAACCTTGGCTTACTGGATGCAGCTATGTTGGCCGAAGTTGTTGTTGATAGCTCTCAGCGAGATAGAGACCCGGGTCGTTTGCAAGTGCTACGGCGTTATGAAAGGCGGCGTAAGGGGGAAAACCAGAATGTTATGTATTTGCTTGACGGTTTTAAACATCTCTTTGAAAGCCAGCTTCAATCTGTACAATGGCTGCGTAATTTTGGCCTGGATACGCTCGATAGTTTGCCTGTAGTAAAACACGCTATCTTGAGACGGGCGATGGGCCTGAAAGGTGATTTGCCAGAATACGCGCGCAGACAGCATTAATAATTACTATTTTATAACTTACCCGATACAATTCACGGAATTCATAAACACGTACATAAATTTATTTGTACCACGCAGGATAGTTCATGTCTGAAAATGCAAACCCGGCAACCAGTAATTTTATTCGTAATATTATTGACGCAGATTTAAAACAAAATAAAAACGATGGCCGTGTGCATACACGTTTTCCACCAGAGCCTAATGGTTATCTGCATATCGGCCATGCAAAATCAATCTGTTTGAATTTTGGAATAGCAGAAGCTTATCCGGGAGGTCTTTGTAACCTTCGTTTTGATGATACTAATCCGGAAAAAGAAGATGTTGAATACACAGATTCGATTCAAAACGATGTTAAGTGGCTTGGTTTTGATTGGGGCGATCGACTTTTTTATGCCTCCGATTACTATGAACAATTATTTGATTATGCCAAAAACTTAATCCGTGATGGAAAAGCATATGTTTGTCATTTGAGTGCGGATGAAACAAGAGAATATCGTGGGACCTTGACCGAGCCTGGCAAGCCGAGTCCTTATCGGGACAGAAGCGCGGCGGAAAACCTCGACTTGTTTGATCGAATGCGTGCCGGTGAGTTTGAAGAAGGTGAGTGCTTATTGCGTGCGAAAATCGATATGGCTGCTCCCAATATGAATATGCGTGATCCTGCTATCTATAGAATCAGAAAGGTAGCGCACCACCGAACCGGCAATGATTGGTGCATCTACCCCATGTACGACTACACACATTGTGTTTCTGATGCATTGGAAGGTATTACGCATTCACTGTGCACATTGGAATTTGAAGATCATCGTCCTTTATATGACTGGTTTCTGGATCAACTGCCGGTACCCTGTCATCCGCAACAGATCGAGTTTGCCCGATTAAATTTGAATTATACGGTTACCAGTAAGCGCAAATTAAACGAGTTGGTGACACATAAATATGTCTCTGGTTGGGACGATCCGCGCATGCCTACTATCGTGGGTATGCGCCGACGCGGTTATACACCAGAAGCGATCCGTGATTTTTGTGATCGCATAGGTCTAACCAAAAACGATACTGTGATTGATGTAGGCGTTCTGGAAAACTGTGTCCGGGAAGACCTGGATCGACGCACACGTCGTGTCCTTGCGGTGCTGGATCCATTGAAGGTGGTGATTGAAAATTATCCCGAGGGTGATACTGAATACCTTGATGCGCCTTATCATCCGAACAATCCGGACATGGGACAGCGGCAATTGCCTTTTTCAAAAGAAATATACATAGAGCAGAGTGACTTTATGGAGGATCCCCCTAAAAAATTCTTTCGTCTGGGCCCGGGACGTGAAGTACGGTTACGCTACGCGTATTTCATAACGTGTAATGAAGTTATTAAAGATAATGCTGGTAATATAATTGAATTGCGTTGTACTTATGATCCAGAAACCAAAGGTGGTAATGCACCTGACGGACGTAAGGTTAAAGGTACAATACATTGGGTTTCTGCCGAGCATGCCCTGAAAACAGAAGTACGTTTGTACGATCGTTTGTTCAACGACCCGAAGCCGGATAGCAATCGACACGAGCAGGACTGGAAGGACTTTTTAAATACAGAATCAATACAGCTTATTAAAGAAGCCTGTCTTGAACCTTCATTGTTGCATGCAAAACAGGAAGATTCATTCCAGTTTGAACGTACCGGCTATTTTTGTGTGGACAAAAAAGACAGTGTGAATGGCAAGCCGGTTTTTAACCGTACGGTAACCCTGCGTGACTCGTGGGCGAAAGAGAAAAATAAATAATTATTTTCTCTTTATTTCCTTGCCATTGAAGATTTCCTCAATTTCGTGGTTGATAACTTCCTCGATTCTTTCTTGATCTTTCTCGGACAAATCCTGTTTCTCGACTTTAAAAAGGTAATCATTCAGGTCAGTTTCATTTAACATCATTTTCGTGTGAAACAGGTTTTCCTGGTAAATGTTTACATCCAGCATTCTGTAGAGATCTTTTATTTCTTCATCGATGAAGTTCTGTATAGAGTTAATTTCATGATCAATAAAATGTTTTTTCCCGGAAGTGTCACGAGTAAAACCGCGCACACGATAATCCATGATCACAATATCTGATTCAAAGCTGTGGATAAGGAAATTTAAAGCCTTCAATGGCGAAATCATACCGCAGGTACTCACATCAATATCCGCACGAAAAGTACAAATGCCCTGTTCGGGATGTGATTCAGGGTAGGTATGCACTGTCA
>CALKEZ010000027.1 GCA_938084745.1 uncultured Gammaproteobacteria bacterium | reverse complement strand
TTTATTTCGCCATCGATATTATTGGCCGGATCATAGACCTTGCCATTAATGATGCGCATTGATGCCGCCATCAAATACCCCTAAACAGTTATAATTATTTTATTTTTATAATCTGCAGCTTATTGCTGCTTGTCGCAATTTACAGTGGTGTCATTGACGCCACTTTTTTCTCGCCAGTTGCCCCTGTTGCATAGTGTTTGGCCAACATTAATTCATTTACGCGCTTTCTTATGCCCGTCAATATGGTGTAGTCATCCGGGAAAGGTGATTCAAACGCGGGTCTTAATGTGATGGGCACATCATCCATGCGGTAAACAGTTCCCGATGTATTAATGCCATAGGTCGATGTCCGAAAAGCGACATGTGCATCTTTGCTGGTTTCCGTGCATTTTGTATCCAGCACCACTACCGGAATACTTTTCAAATGTTCAATTGCCTTCTTCGGGAAATTAGATGCCGGGTCACTGGCAATGATCAATGCGGCATCAGCATGCGCATTAGCCAAGGTATCGACGGTGGTGAATTCTCCCGGGTTGAACCGGGGATAACCGCGACTGAAGTTAACACCGAATGGATAACCTGTTTGCCAGGAGACAACATTATCAGCACCGGTCACATTCCCGTGACCACGAACCGGTTTGGCAACAAAATGAGTGAATTCGTTTAGATCAGTGGCCAATGCGAGCAGGGCACCGGAATTAAAATGCCGCCCGCGAGTCATGGTTAAGCCCATGCCAAAGAAGAGTACGCCGAACCGACAATTCTTCATGCGTTCCGATAAATCTTTTAATGTTTCTAGTGGTACACCGGTACGATCTTCGATATCCGATGACAGCTTCTTGCCTTTAACTAGCGCGCGTAAAGCCCATAAAACTTCGAAGTCTTTGCCTGGTTTGGGTCGAATCAGGATATCTGCGACCGGCGAGCTCTTTGTCTTACGCACATCAACCAGTACTATGGTGCGGTCTTTCTTGCCTCCAGGCGTGAACATGCCTTTAGGCGTAACCGCATAACGACCAAAATGTCGTGGATGAGATTCAGCCGGGTTGCCACCCCAGTAGATGACCAAATCTGCCCGGTTTTTTACTTCGCCCAAGGTACTGGTGCTTTCACCAACGCCCTGAAAGGCTAGACCGGAAGGACCATGACAGACTGAGGTGGTGGTATCAATATTGCCTTTTATGATGTCACTGATAGCGACGGCTTGTCGTTGTGCTTCACAAGTGGTGTCACTGAGACCGTAAGTGATGGGAAATTTTGCTTTCATCAGCGTTTGTGCTGCTTCTTCGATAGCCTCTTCTATAGAGACTGTTTTGCCATCGATCATGGCCGCAGGGGCATCTTCGATAGTATGTTCTGCGAACCAGGCGCGGCCCAAGATACAGGCGTTTTTTGCCTTGGTAATACGCTTTTCGTCCATATCAACATGCAGGATCATGTCATCACAGACACAACCGCAGAATGTACATGTCGCATTTTCTACGATTTTAATATTTTCAGTCATAGAAGCACCTCAACATAATCCTTAGTGCATAGTATGCGATTAAGTTGAAATTTTCTCAATTTCAACTTCCATATGTTTGGATAAAGGCATACCACAACCTGCCGTATCGCTCGCCATGAGTTGACTCGAAGGAGGTCCATAAGGAATAAATGCTATGCCTGCAGGGAGATCTTCCGGTTTTACCCCGATACAACGAACGGTAGTTTCTCCAGTTTCATTACTCAAGCGCACTGTATCGCCATCCACCAGTCCCATTTTATTCATATCATCGCTGTTCATCTCGAGCGTAGAGGTAACCTCTTTATATTCTTCCTTGAGTTTTCCCTGATTAAGAGATGTGCCTTGCTTACTGGAACGGCCCGGGATGAGGATCATTTTTTCTGACACATGCTTCTCCTGATGGTATTCGAGAACAATTATAATCCTGACTTAAGACTAAGAACAAACCTATATGCGAATAAGTTTGAATCTTGCCCGGAATGCTATCTCAGAGCCCTAACATACAGTACAATAGGCTGTTTGACGTACTTTAATCAGAACAATCAAATCCATATCAGAGTAATGAATACTAACCAATCAAATAATAAATCAAAGCAAATTAGTGTCCGTGCATCCGGAAGATTACACCTGGGCTTTCTTGATTTACACGGTGGGTTTGAAAGAAAATTTGGCAGTTTGGGGCTGTCAATCACCGATGTTGATACGGCACTGACCGCTGAATATGCTGATGATATAGACGTTACAGGGCCTTCCTCGGAACGCGCCGAGAATTACGCGGAGCAGGTGTTGTCACATTTTGGTATTAATGGTGGCGTTAAAATGACCATTAACTCGGCCATCCCGGAACATTCCGGATTGGGATCTGGTACACAACTGTCATTAGCTGTTTCGACAGCGATTGCAAATTTATATGAATTAAACGAACAGAATCCCGGTCGTCTTGCAGCAATTCTTCATCGTGGTGCACGCTCAGGTATCGGTATAGGCACTTTCATGCATGGTGGATTTATCGTTGATGGTGGCCGTGGCGAAAATACGGAAGTGCCGCCCGTTATCAGTCATATGCCGTTTCCTGAACACTGGCGTATTGTGCTGATATTTGATGATGGCGCAGAGGGCATTAATGGTGTGCCTGAGCGCCGCGCGTTTAATACTCTGCCCCCCATGGATGAAACCATGTCCGGTTTACTTTGCCGACTGACATTAATGCAGGTATTACCGGCAATAAGTGAAAAAGATTGTGCACGTTTCGGTGATGCAATAACCCGCATACAAAATATTGTGGGTGATTATTTTGCTGACGCACAAGGTGGTCGTTACACCTCGCCTTATCTCAAGCACATACTTGAAAGTATGGGAAATGCCGGTGCTACGGGTATGGGACAAAGTTCATGGGGGCCGACCGGCTTTGCATTCTTCCCGGATGAAACATTAGCCTTTCAGGCATTGAAAAAGGCACGGGAACAATGGCAGTCTGAACCCCGGTTACGATTTGTGATGAGCAAGGCATGTAATACAAAAGCTAAAATAACCTTAAATGATATTAATCTTCCCTTACAGAATGAAGATTTGAAGGTAACAAATTTATAAATTCAAAAAGGATAATTAAGCAATGAAAAAAGATCCCTATTTACTACATATGTTCAATCCAACAAAAAATGTCAGCCCCTTCGACGTTAACATGGCGTACGAGTCAGAGTTTGATGGTGTCATACCCTACTCAGAAGTGGCATTAGATGACATTCATACCTTAACGCAGGACACGATTTTTTCTCGTAGTAAAAAAGGCGTGAAACGTACGGGTATTTTTATTGGAGGCAGAGAATTTGGTTTGGCTATCGATATGCTGAATAGGGCAAAAGCAGCCATGTTTCCGCCTTTTGAAATTTCTGTGTTTGTCGACCCAAGTGGCGCAATTACCACCGCTGCCGCTTTAATGGCTTGTGTAGAAAAACAATTAAAACTGAAGACCGGTGAAACACTGGAAGGCAAGCGTATTGATATTATCGGGGGTACCGGTCCGGTTGGTGTCTGTGCGGGGATTCTGGCGGCAAAATGTGGTGCTACAGTCTATTTGGCCAGCCGTCGGGGTGCCAAGGTTGCGAGTGAGTATGCGTCTGAATACAACGCTCGTTTTGGCGTGAAGATGTTTGGTGGCGACTGTAGTACGGATGAAAAGTTAATGGAATTTCTTCCTGAGACCAATATTGTGGTTGGCGCTGCCAAGGCAGGAATTCAAATTCTGTCTAAGAAACAACTTGATCAAGCCTCGAACCTCTTAGTTGCGGCCGATGTTAATGCAGTACCGCCGTTAGGTATAGAAGGTGTTGGTGTGCATGATATGGGTGTGGAGCTAAGTAATACACCACAAAAAGCACTCGGGCTTGGTGCATTGGCAATAGGTGATGTTAAATACAAAGTCCATTTTAAAATGTTCGAGTTGATGAAAAATACAGAGAAGCCGTTGTATCTTGACCATGAGCGTGCTTTTGATGTCGCCAGGGACCTTGTTGATAAGCTCTAGGAACAGATCGCATCGAGCAAGCGTTTGTGCTCAGAGGTGGACGGGTATTGATTAATGAACGATGTTCTTATCATTGCTCGTTCTGCAAGAGCATTGAGTGCTTCAGCGTATCAAGCGGGGTTTAATGTCCATGTTATGGATAATTTTGCGGATCAAGATACACAAGCCGTTTCTACTTCAGTTTACCGGCTAAAATATAAAACAGACGGTTTTGACCAGCAGGAACTGTTAGAACAGGTCAGTGCGCTGGTGAATCGTTATCCGGAGATTATGGTCGTTACGGGCAGCGGCTTTGAAGCCAGCCCGCAATTACTTGGGCGGTTAAGTGCTATTGCGCCGGTAATGAGCAATAGCGAAAGTACAATCCGTTGCTTAAAAGACCCTCAAGGGCTTCATGCATTGTTAAACAATGCATTTATAAAAACACCAGAAATATTATTAAAGAGACCTTCCGAGACTCAGGGCTGGCTGTTGAAGCAAGTGGCAGGTGATGGTGGAGGCCATGTCCTGTGGTTGTCAGAAGCTAAGTCTGAAACAGGGACAGGTGCTTATTATCAAAAATTTACTGAAGGTAAGGTTTTAAGCGCGGTCTTTCTGGCACTGAAGACGCAGGCAAAAATTGTCGGTGTTAATGAGCAGTTGCAGGCTGTTGGCTTCACCGATATGCCGTTTTTGTATCAAGGTGCCATTAGCCTGAATAAAGTAGATGAACAACATCTAAAACAGATTGACGAAATCGTTAATAAAATAACAAAACAGACCGGGTTGATCGGGCTTTGTGGTATTGATTATATCCTTAATGAATCGGATCAAGTTATCGTCCTTGAGGTTAATCCACGGCCACCAGCGTCGTTTGAATTACATGAGCAAGGGACACCTTTGTTCGAGTTGCACCTGGCTTGTTTTCAGGGCCGGAATGTGATATGCCCAGCATGTAAAGATGCTAAATTCAGGGCCTATGCAGTTTATTATGCGCGTCATGGGATTCAAATACCGCATGAGATTCTCTGGCCGGTATGGGTTAAAGACAGGCCCGCTTCGGGCGCTGTGATAGCTGCAAAAATGCCCGTTTGTAGTGTGCATGCAGAAGGGAATTCAACGCAGGAAGTAAAAGCAATATTAGAAAAACAACTAGAAACTATTGAGAGCATCATCATGACACATCAGGATGCGGCTTGAGTCTTATTAAAAAAGAGGAAAAAGTGTGGATAATCAAACATCATCTCCCAGCCTTAACACGTTGACAGGCCCCTTGGTTGAATATTTAGTAAGCAATGCTACGGCATTACGCTTGGGTATATCGGAACTCGATAATGGTTGTCGTATTATTGACGCAGGTATAAATGTACCAGGAGGACTCGAAGCAGGTCGTTTAATTGCTGAAATATGTATGGGTGGACTTGGCACGGTCAAGCTGCGCGCTTCAACAAATTTTAGAAACTGGTCCTGGCATCTGGACGTGCATAGCACAAACCCGGTATTAGCCTGTTTAGCAAGTCAGTATGCGGGATGGAGTTTGAATCACGGTGAAGGAAAGGGTGCTTTTAATGCGTTAGGCTCAGGTCCTGCGCGTGCTATAGGCAGTAGTGAGGCACTATACGACGAACTTGCTTATCGTGATGTCGCTGACAAGGCTTATATAGTGGTTGAGGTTGATAAATTACCTCCCGTCGAAATAGCCGAGAAAATAGCCGAGAAATGTGGTATCTCACCTTCCGCATTAACGATAATTTTGACGCCAACATCAAGTTTGGCCGGTTCTGTACAGGTTGTTGCAAGAGTGTTAGAGACGTCTTTGCATAAAGCGCATGCCCTGCATTTTCCGCTAGACAAAATTATTGATGGAGCGGGAAGTGCGCCAGTCTGTCCACCGTCGAAAGATTTTTTGACAGCGATGAGCAGAACCAACGATTCCATTTTGTTTGCGGGTCAAATTCAATTGTTTGTTGATGCCAGTGACGACGATGCCAGAGAGTTGGCGAATAAATTACCGAGTAGTTCTTCCAATGATTATGGCAGACCGTTTGGTGAAATTTTCAAGGATGTTGGTTATGATTTTTACAAAATTGATCCCATGCTATTCAGTCCCGCTCGGGTTGCAGTAAGCTCATTGAGCACAGGCCATACCTTCCATGCAGGTAAAATTGATCTCGGTTTATTGGACAAGTCGTTTAATTAAGCCGAGTGAGCAGCGCCGAAAGAAAAGTAGCTATTATCACCGATGATCCGGGTTGGCATGGACGGCAATTGCGTGCGGCATTGGATGCGCATGGACTTGAAAGTCAGTATGTTTCTTTAACGGATTGTGTCGTGGAAATAAATGGTGGTGGGCAGGAATTAACCCTGCCCGGATTTGAGTCGCATCCACTGGGTATCTTTGTCCGGGGTGTGCCGGGCGGGACGCTGGAACAGGTAATATTCAGGCTTGATATATTACATGCGTTGCATGCCTCAGGCGTGACGGTCTATAACACACCACGAGCAATAGAACGCACAGTTGATAAGCCGCTTACCAGTCTGTTATTAAGTCGAGCCGGCTTACCAACGCCCGCCACATGGATATGTGAGTCTTTTGAGCATGCCAATGCCATTCTCAAGCAACAAACTACCATGGGAGGACAATTGGTCTCAAAACCATTGTTTGGATCACAAGGCATCGGTGTGCATCTGGTCGATCAAAAAACAGGTTTGATTCATGATGAAAAATTTGCCGGGATCTACTACTTACAAAAATTTATTGAACGACAGGATAATGAATTTACTGACATTCGCGTATTTGTGATAGATGGTATAGCCATTGCGGCAATGCTAAGACGTGGTCAAGAATGGATTACAAATCGTGCACAAGGTGCGTCCTGTGAACCGTTGGCTTTAGCTGAAAGTATTACCTCTTTGGCTGAAGCGGCGTGTAATGTCCTGGACATCGATTATGCCGGTGTTGACCTGATGCAAGATAAAGATGGCCAGTTCTATATCATTGAGGTTAATAGTATTCCTGCCTGGTATGGTTTACAGGGGGTGGTTGATTTTGATATTGCCAAATGCTTGATTGATTCGTTTGTTAAGCGGATTGCAGAAAACAACAGTCTAAAAGTCTGTTCAAAATCTAGCTGACATCATGGACAGGCTATCATTGGAAGCGGCTGTTATGGCGAGCTTTATGGGAGAGCTGGAAGCATTTAAACCCGGTAATGTGAGTATCTATGCCGATGGTCATAATATGACCGTTGATGATTTTCAGCAAAGTGCAAAGGTCTCTGTACCCTTACTGTGTCAGCAAACACATGGTTTAGGCACAAGGATATTAAATGCTGTTACGGCCACCCGGGAGGCCGTGGCATGTAATACCAATCTGGGCATGTTACTGCTCTTCACGCCAATTATTATGGCGGCTGAGTCAGGCTTTAAAAATGAAAAAGAGTTACATCAACGATTAGAAAATACGTTAAGCGCATTAACCCAAGCTGATGCGGATAAAGTGTTTCAGGCAATAAGACTGGCTAATCCTGGTGGCCTCGGCAGTGCGGATTCTCAAGATGTTAATAAAAATCCGGACTGTTCATTGATGTCGGCAATGCAATTAGCACGCAACCGAGATTCTATTGCGTTGCAATATACAAATAATTTTCAGGAAATATTTAACTTTGGTCTAGAAACCATTAAAGACTATGAGAAACGTGGGAATAGTGTAAAATGGGCCGTTGTTTCATGTTACTTGAATTATCTGTCGGTAATGCCTGACTCTCATGTTGAAAGGAAGTTTGGGCCAGAAATAGCCAAGCAAATAAAAATAAAAAGCGGGGTTATAGCGAAAGCGTTTAATAAAGACCCCGAAAAAAGCATTGGATTGCTGCAGGATTTTGACAAGCAACTTAAAATAAAAAATTATAACCCGGGAACCAGTGCTGATTTAACAGCAGCTAGTCTCTTGGTCTATAATCTGACTCGATAAAAGAATTTATAAAAATTACGGGCGGAAAGACATGGTCTTTCGGTCAGTTCTACTGGTAGGGATAAGACCCTTTTTAATTTTAAATGTAAACAAATAGGAAGGAAGTAATATGTCAATATTCGGAAAACTATTTGGTTTTTTAACTGGAGGAGATGAAAAAATGGCAGTCATTGATAGAGTTTTAATTGGTGAAGCATTAGTAGGTGATGGTAATGAAGTTGCGCATATTGACTTAATGATGGGTCCTCGTGGTAGTGCAGCTGAATCAGCTTTCGCAAACGCATTAACAAATAACAAAGATGGTTTCAGCACACTGTTAGCAGTTGTTGCTCCAAACCTGGCATGTAAACCTAACACCATTCTTTTCAATAAAGTTACCATTAAAGGTTCAAAGCAGGCTGTACAGATGTTTGGCCCTGCGCAACGTGGTGTAGCCATGGCGGTTATGGACTGTGTTGAAGACGGTACTATCCCTGCTGATGAAGCGGATGATATCTTTATTTCTGTAGGTGTTTTTATTCACTGGTTGGCAGATGATGATGCCAAGATCCAGGATTACAACTACGAAGCAACCAAGCTTTCAGTCAAACGTGCAGTAGCTCGTGAGCCAAAAGCAGCAGAAGTGGTTAGCAAAAAAGGTTCAGCTGAACATCCATTTGCAGCACACGCTTAATCTTGTTTAGACCAAGCCTATGCTGTTGAATTAGATTTCAGCACTGTACTTAATGCCCCGTTTATCGGGGCATTTTTATTTGCGCGATTTAAATCTGAGTTCGTCGTCGACTACACGTGGATGTTGGATAGAACGCCGCGAAAGTATCGGGTGTTCGGTGCGGTCTGGTCTGGTGCTAGAAGCAGTGTTCCACTCTGTTTCAGTAACCGAGTGAAAAGAAGAGCAGATGATAAAATAGTGTGTTATGTCTCGACGCTGTTTTGTTCCAACTATTAATCAATAAATTGAGCCAACTCCCGTTTTGTTATCGAGCCATTATGCAGTGCAGTTGCTATCAATACGCCCTTAACACCCAACGATTTTAGTTGATAAAGATCATTGCCATCGCGTATGCCTCCGGCCGAGTAGATATCACTGTTTTTAGCAAGCTCTAGAATCTTGTTCAGACAGCCATAATCAATGCCTGCATTTAAGCCTACGCGATGCAGCATCATCACAATAAGTTGTTTGGGCCAAAGCGTTACATCATCAAGTAAATAATTATTTTCTATTAGCCCCGTTTCGTTGAAATCGAGCGATAATAAGATGTCGGGATTATGATTAATTAATGCGGCAAGGCTAGCTCGAGGAAGTTCGTTTTCAGATCCGAGTACCGGTTTTATATTGTTTTCTAAATTCAGCATCAACGAACGCTCTGACATTTCAAGTCCGGCATCAATCCAGAATTCGCATTGCCCGAATTGCAGTGCTAAATTACGAATGAGTGGCAGCTGATTTCCCTGTCCTTGTAGAGCATCAAGATCGGCAATATAAAATATTTTGAAAGGGTATAATTCTAAAAAGGCGGTAACAACAATAACCGGGTCCGGGTTTTTACACAGAACAGAAGAAACAGGTTGGTAATGCTCGCGCGCACCTTTTTTAGCATGGACAACCACGCCTCGACTGATATCAAGTACTGGAATAATTAACATAATAACCATGCATCATTTTATATTTGAGTTTATCACAGGCGGAGGATTGTCCCAGCAAGACCTGTCACAAACTTTAATCAAGGAAGGTGAGATGATGGTGCGAACCTTATTGAAGGAATTAAGTGAAGCGGGCCAAACGGATGTCTCATTATGCAGGGATCATAGGCTGGAATTGATTGATAATATCGCTCAGCAACATGTTATATCCTCACAAGTGGCGGAAGCGTTTTTGCCTGAATTAGTCAGTCAAGCGGATGTGGCATGGTTGATTGCACCTGAAACAAATAATTGTTTGCTTTCACTGGCGAATTTATTTATTGAACAGGACAATTTATTTATTGGTTCCAGTCCCGATGCCATTGAAATAAGTGCGAGTAAATTGACAACAAATAAAGTACTTGTCGCAAGTCATATCAATACTATTGAAACAAGAGCGTTGAATGATATTGTTCCTGGTAGTTCAACTGGCTGGATAATTAAACCTGACGATGGTGTTGGTGGTGAAGATTGTTATTTTATTGATGATGTCAATAAGCTGTCTGAAAAAAAAATATCATATAAGAGCAGCAACATGATCGTTCAGCCTTATATTAAAGGTGAGTCGATGAGTATGTCATTACTTGTCTATGGCAGTGATTTTCGATTGCTTGCCTGTAATAAACAGTATATCGAAATTAAAGACACTGTTGTTTGTTTAACGGCGATAGGTGTCAATGAATGTTTACAATTTAAAGAACAGATGATGATACTAGCAAAAAAAATTATTGATACAATCTCCGGCTTTGCCGGTTATATTGGTATCGACGTCATAGAAAGTAACAACGAGCTACTTGTGCTGGATATCAATCCCCGATTCACAACCGCTTACGCTGGTATTTCCGAGTCGCTAGGATTAAATATAACGGCTGAAATCTTAAATACATTTTTAAATAAAAAATTACCCAATATCGAATTAACCGACGCTGTACCCATCAAGGTGAATATTTGATAAGTCATGAATAACGTTTTTTATATTGGTTGGGATATTGGAGGTGCTCATCTTAAGGCTGCTTGTGTTAATGAAGTTGGCGAGATCGTATGGGTAGAACAAATAGCGACGCCGCTTTGGAAAGGATTAGACAGTCTTCATGATGCTATGCTGTTATTGCTCGATAAGTTACCTCATGGCTCCGTGTTTCATTCGATAACGATGACTGCTGAATTAGTTGATGTTTTCGAAGACCGTGATTCAGGACTGAGGACACTGATTGATTTATGTAAAGAAATACTGGGCAGTGATATTGGCTTTTATGCAGCACAAGCGGGGATAGTAAATCTCGAAGAATCACAACATAACTTAAATCAGCTCGCCTCAGCAAATTGGCATGCGACCACTACCTATTTAGCAACGCTGTTTGAGTCTGGTTTGTTTATTGATATTGGCAGCACCACAACCGATATTATTCCTTTTTCTAAAAACAGGCTTAATAATCGTGGTTTTAATGATCAGGAACGCTTACGCTTTGATGAGTTGGTTTACACTGGCGTCATTAGAACATCGTTAATGTCGTTGACGAAAAAAATACCGTTTGCTGGTGAATGGCAGAATATCGCAACAGAACATTTTGCAAACACCGCCGATGTCTACAGAATATTGGGGCAACTTAATGAGGACGATGATCTAATGGACACCGCAGATGGCAAGCCTAAAGATGTCAGAAGCAGTATAAATCGACTTGCCAGAATGCTAGGTACGGATGCGAATAACTTTAATGGTGAAGATTGCTGGAATACATTGGCGCAATACTTTGAAGAATCACAGCTACAATTATTAACAAATGCGGTACTGAGGATATTGACAAATCCACACGATAAAGAAGTCACAATAGTCGGTGCGGGCGTAGGTCGTTTTCTGGTTAAAAAAATAGCAGAACGTCTAGGAATCCGATACCTGGAATTTAGTGAAGTGTCTCATACTGATTCAGCCTGGTCATATAAAAGCAATACCTGTGCGCCAGCTGTCGCTCTTGCACAGTTAAACAGATTGTCAGTAAAAAGATGAAAGTCTCGGAACTGCCTTATCAGCGTGATGCTGCAGAATTATTTTCCCGGGTGGCGGATGAGCCCTGGAGCATGTTTCTTGACAGTGGTTATCCCAAAATTGATATGGGACGTTATGACATCATCGTTGCTCGTCCTGTCATTACCCTGGAAACCTATGGCGATACAACCCATATTAACGACAATGGTAACAAGCTGGTTTCAACAGAAGATCCCTTGCTGTTATTAAAACAATACCTTGGTGACATTGATAATAATTTAAGTGGTTTGCCTTTTTGTGGTGGGGCCGTAGGGTATATCGCTTACGATCTGGGACGCCGGTTGGAAACACTACCGGAAACAGCGGTTCAAGATATCGCTATGCCGGAAATGGCAGTTGGTATTTACGATTGGTCGCTTATCATTGATCATCATTTACGACGGGTATGGTTGGCCAGTTTTTGTCGGTTTGATAACACTAGTTCGATTTGGCAGGAATTACATGATTTGTTTGCCACGCCATCCGCCACAGAAGAGACAGGATTTCGTATAACCTCTGACGTTAAATCAAATATGACCAGAGAAGAATACGGTCAGGCTTTTAATAAAATAAAACAATATATTCGCGACGGTGATTGTTATCAGGTGAACTTGTCGCAAAGGTTCTCAGCCGACTTTGAAGGCAATACCTGGTCTGCCTATCTGCAACTTCGTAATGTTAACCCGGCACCGTATGCAGCCTATTTGAATTTACCTTCTGGTGCCGTATTAAGTTCATCGCCAGAACGCTTCTTACGCGTTAGTGGTAATCAGGTGGAAACAAAACCGATTAAAGGAACAATACGTCGTTCTGTGTTTGCTTATGAAGATAAGGAACTTGCTGTCTGTTTATTGGAAAGTGAAAAAGATCGCGCGGAGAACCTGATGATTGTCGATCTGTTAAGAAATGATATCAGTAAATCGTGTGAAGCAGGTTCTGTTGTTGTTCCCAAGTTGTTTGCTCTCGAGACCTACGCCACGGTGCATCACCTGGTTAGTACCATTACCGGCCGGCTCGCAAAAAACAAGCATGCGCTGGATTTATTTCGAGGATGTTTCCCTGGAGGGTCCATTACAGGCGCACCAAAGTTGAGATCCATGGAGATCATCGAAGAACTTGAACCTCATCGGCGCTCAATTTACTGTGGTTCGATCATCCATATAGGTTTTGATGGCAATATGGACAGTAATATATGTATAAGAACATTAACTAAATATAAAGATAAGCTCTATTTTAATGCCGGTGGCGGCATAGTCTGGGACTCCAGGGTTGATGCTGAATACAAGGAATGCTTTGATAAGGCCGCAGCGATGTTGCAATTGTTTAAACAGGATAAACCGGCTTGTCCATAACAGTCATCAAACTGGGGGGCAGCTTAATGGAGAGCATGGAATTATCCACCTGGTTGGATGCAATAGCAGTGTTAGCCACTAAAACCAATGTCATTGTTGTCCCTGGCGGGGGCACGTTTGCAGCCAAGGTCAGAGACGTTCAGACACAAATTAATTTTGATGAACTAACTGCCCATCGTTTGGCTTTGTTAGCGATGTGTCAATACGGCTATCTGTTGGCCAGTCGCAATTCAAAAATACAAGTTATCGACGATATCGGCAATCTTTCATCCAGTATGGACAGTAAATTGCCGTTGCTGTGGCTACCCTTAGTACTTCTGAATGAATTTTCGGAAATACCCGCCAGTTGGGACTATACGTCTGACAGTATTGCGTTGTGGCTTGCAATGAAAGTGAATGCAGACAAATTGCTCATGGTTAAATCAATAGCCGTTCCCGATACTGAGTTATGTATAAATGATTTAATTGAGAAAAATCATTTAGATCAGGGGTTTAAACATTTTTTTCCGGCGTTTAGCGGCAAAATAATATGGCTCAATCGCAAGCAACATAGTTTGTTAAACAAACTGGATACAGTGCCGCTGCTGGCACTTTAATCTTCTCAAGCAGAATAAGCCCAATCTTTTTCAACAATTCCATTGCTAATGTCTATCTGGCATGTCTCATGCTTTATTCAATAAAAATTGTTTAAAGAAAATAGAACAACGGCCGAAAACCTAGATCAAGGCATACATATTAAACCCGGGGGAAGACCTCTAAATAAGCGTATCTGATTGTGACCGCAACTGGAGCATTGGAATGGAAAAACTAGTAACTCGTTTTAGTATTCGTAAGCAGTTTTACCTGTTTACCTTATTCATAGTGATTGAATTGATTGTTGTTGAATCGGTCATGACATTCGTAAACCTAAACATGATAGGAATAATCATCACTAATCTCGTGATGGTCTTGCTAACGCTAAGTGTTGCGCACTATCTGGGTAAGGTAAATGGCAAACGCGCTGAGATCTTGGTGAATGGATTACATGCCATATCCAAAGGTGACTTAACACATAAGGTTAACCTTCTTGGTAAAGACGATTTCGCCTGGATGGGATCGGAGTATTCCAACGCCAGAGAGGGATTTATGAATCTGGTAAAGGAAATTCTGGGTAGTGCCGGGCAACTTGCGGCCGCCGCGGAAGAACTTTCCGCGATCACCGAACAAAGCAATGACGGCGTTATGCGTCAACAAAGTGAAATACAGCAAGTGGCCACGGCCATGAACGAAATGTCCGCTACGGTTACCGAGGTATCCAGAAATGCTGGCAATGCTGCAACTGCAGCACAGGAAGCTGATGATCGGGCAAAAGATGGACGTGAAGTAGTCAATACAACAGTCCAGACCATCAATAACCTGGCATCGGAAGTTGAACGTACTTCAAAAGTCATTGAAAACCTCAAAGGTGATAGTCTCAGTATCGGAACTGTACTGGATGTTATTCGTGGTATAGCAGAACAAACTAACCTACTTGCTCTCAATGCAGCTATAGAAGCAGCAAGAGCGGGTGAGCAGGGCCGTGGTTTTGCGGTCGTCGCCGATGAAGTAAGAACCCTAGCGAGTAGGACACAGCAATCCACTTGTGAAATTAACGACATGATTGAGCGTTTACAGCATGGCGCAAATGAAGCTGTTAGTGTTATGGAAGTGGGACGGGCGCAGGCAGTAGCCGGTGTTGAGCAAGCAGCTAAGGCCGGTGACGCTCTACAAGCCATTACCATGGTGGTTGATAGTATCAAGAGTATGAACATACAGATTGCCAGTGCAGCTGAAGAACAAAGTGCAACCGCCGAAGAAATTAATCGTAATATTGTGAATATCAGTGAAGTGGCTCATGAAACAGCCACCGGTTCACAACAAACGGCGAGTGCCAGTGATGAATTGGCCCGGTTAGCTTCTGATCTCCAAGGCCAGGTCGGCAAGTTTAAGATTGATACCTAGAGTTGGTTTTGTATTACGGCATTGTAATCAATGCCTGTCTGGCGCGATTGGCAAGACAGCGGAGAATAATCTGAATTGGTTATTCTTCGAGAGTGGTATTTAAACCGTTATCGTTAATGCCTGGGTCACGTTTTAATTTTTCATATGCCTTGAGGGCTGCAGGCATTCCAAAATCCAACGCTATACGGTAACAATCCAGCAAATTCGAACTTTCCATTTCCTCATCAACAGTTTCCTTTACTGTGTCCATCCGTTTTCTCCATATCGATCGCTATAAGCCTGAATAAACCTTCTATGACAGGTTTATTTTTGAATAAGAAGGCCTGGTATCCGGAAGAGGCTGGAGATACCAGGCAATAGCCGAGCGTCCCTCTCGGCTCCCGCTAAGGCGGTTACGGTAAACTTTTAATCCCAATTTAATGCGCCCCCGGTTTGATATTCGGTAACACGTGTTTCAAAGAAATTCTTTTCTTTTCTCATGTTGGCCTGTTCATCCAGCCAAGGCAGCGTAGATTCTGCGCCCGGGAAAGGTTCTTCACTCAAACCCAGTTGGTTAGCACGTCTGTTGGCGATGTACTGGAATTGACCAATATGCGTTTCGGCAGAATAACCGAGTATCGGATCTTTCAGGATGTAGCTGGTGTAAGCTTTTTCTGCTTCATATGCTTCATCCCACATATGGCTAATCGCTTTCTTATCCAGAGTTAGTTTTTCTTCCTGAATTATTTGTTTGACGACACGAATACCAAAAGCAGCATGCATGACTTCATCACGCATAATGTATTGTAGTTGTTCGGCAGTGCCTTTCATCAAACCACGACGTTGTAACGCAAAGATAGGGCTGAAGCCATTATAGAACCAGCAACCTTCAAATATCGCCGCAAAAAACATATAGGAAATGACAAAGTTATGCAGTTCATCAGGATCTCGTAGATCAATATCAGATCGCATGACCGAGCTTAAGCGACGATTAGCGACGGAAATTTTTTGATGGATCTCGGGTACCACACGATAACGATTATAAATTTCACTTTGATCAAGACCGATGGTTTCGATGCAATGTTGGTAAGTCCATGTATGTAAAGCTTCTTCATAGACTTGACGTGCTTGATATATTTGTAATTCAGGCGCAGACATTTTCTCCATGACGGCCAGACCGATATTACGCATAGCCAAGATGTCGGAGGTGGTCAGGTAAGACAACACGTTTTCATAAACGTGTTTTTCTTCGAGCGTTAGTTTGTGCCGATAGTCGGTGACATCCTGGGCCATATTAATATCGAGCGGTGTCCAATGATTCTTGTTGGCATTCAGGAAAAAATTCCAGGCCCAGGGATATTTAAACGGCGCTAACTGATTGATGTCGGTTTGTCCGTTAATGACACGTTTGTCATCCGGGTTGACCGGCGCGAGTTTGGTCGGAACAACACTAAGTTCAGGTTTTTTAATATTATCATTAGGCACAGATTCGTTTAATGTCTGTTCGACAATAGCGGATTCAACCTGACTCGTGTTGAGTGACGGTTTAGCTAATGGGTTATTCCAGTCCAACATTGATTAAGTTACCTCTTGAATATTATTGGCGATTACTGACATGCGTCACAATCCGGGTCGAGAATTGAGCAGGCCTTTGGTTCTTCAATCACATTACTATGGTTTTCAGAGCTATTGACGGTGCTTTTTTCCATGTGCGTTGCGCCAAGTGAGCGCAAGTAATAGGTGGTTTTCAGACCACGAACCCAGGCCAGTTTATACAGGTTGTCCAGTTTCTTGCCGCTTGGTTCGGCCATGTAAAGGTTTAATGATTGACCCTGATCGATCCATTTTTGACGTCTTGAAGCGGCTTCAATTAACCAACGTGAATCAACTTCAAACGCCGTCGCATAAATTTCTTTCAGGTCATCAGGGATGCGATCAATTGATTGCACACTGCCATCAAAGTATTTGAGATCATTCACCATGACTTCATCCCAGATACCATGCGCTTTCAGATCGTGGGCAAGATAAGGATTAACGACTGTAAATTCGCCAGAAAGATTCGATTTAACGAACAGGTTTTGGTAAGTCGGCTCAATTGATTGACTGACACCACAAATATTGGAAATGGTCGCCGTAGGTGCGATAGCCATGCAGTTTGAGTTACGCATACCAATCTTCATGACACGTTCGCGTAATTCATCCCAATTCAGGCTCTGATCAAAATTTGCCTGCAGGTAATCACCACGCACATCAGCCAAACGTTGCATTGAGTCTATCGGCAATATGCCCTGACTCCAGAGAGAACCGTTAAAGCTGGAATAAGCACCTCGTTCCTCGGCCAAATCGGTGGACGCCTTAATGGCATAATAACTGACGGCTTCCATGCTGGTGTCCGCAAAACTTATAGCGGCATCAGAGGTATAAGACAGGCGTTGTTTATATAAGGCGTCCTGAAAACCCATGATCCCCAGACCTACCGGCCGATGTCTCAAATTAGAGCGTCTTGCTTTAAGCACACTGTAATAATTGTAATCGATGACATTATCCAGCATGCGCATCGCGGTCTTAATGGTTTTTTCAAGCTTCTCCAGATTCAAGCCATTTTCATCAACGTGCTGAGGCAGGTTGACTGAACCGAGATTACAGACAGCAATCTCATCTTCTGATGTATTAAGCGTAATCTCGGTACACAGGTTTGATGAATGCACGACACCCACATGTGATTGTGGCGAACGGATGTTGCAAGGGTCTTTGAACGTGATCCATGGATGACCGGTCTCAAACAACATGGATAACATTTTGCGCCAAAGGTCTGTTGCGGGCACAGTTTTGAAGTTGCTGATAGCGCCGGTAGCGGCCAGTTGTTCATACTCGACATAACGTGTTTCAAACTCATGGCCGTAAAGATCATGTAAATCCGTAGTTTCATGCGGGGAGAACAGTGTCCAGTTGCCTTCTTCAGCAACTCGTTTCATAAAGAGGTCTGGTATCCAGTTGGCCGTGTTCATGTCATGAGTACGACGACGTTCATCACCGGTGTTCTTGCGTAAATCAAGAAACTCCTCAATGTCCATGTGCCAGGTTTCAAGATAGGCGCACATTGCACCTTTTCGCTTGCCGCCTTGATTAACGGCAACAGCGGTATCGTTAGCGACTTTTAAAAATGGCACAACACCTTGTGACTTACCATTAGTTCCCTTTATGTGGGCACCGAGTGCTCGCACAGGCGTCCAGTCATTACCTAAACCGCCGGCAAACTTGGACAGCAACGCATCATCTTTTATGGCTGAAAAAATACCATCCAAATCATCAGGTACGGTTGTCAGGTAACAGCTGGAAAGCTGGGGTCGGCATGTGCCCGAATTGAAGAGCGTAGGCGTTGAACTCATGAAATCAAACGATGACAACAGTTCATAAAATTCGATAGCGCGGCCTTCTCGGTCCAGTTCATTGATGGCGAGCCCCATTGCCACGCGCATAAAGAATGCTTGTGGTAATTCAAAACGAACGTCATCGGAATGTATAAAGTAACGGTCATAAAGCGTTTGTAAGCCAAGATAAGTAAATTGACGATCCCGATCCACATCGATAGCCGCACCCAGGCGTTCCAGGTCATATTTGGTTAATTCATGATCAAGTAAACCTAATTCAGAACCACGATGAATATACTTCTTGAAATAGATACTGTAGAGCTCACCCATTTCCTTGTGCGTTGCTTGTGTCATGGTGCCTTCAATGAAGGTCAGGGCTTCCTGGCGCAGTTTATCCAGTAATAAACAGGCTGAGACATAGGTGTAATCCGGTTCTTTTTCTATCAGTGTCCTGGCACTCATGACCAGTGCATTAGTCACATCTGCTTCATCAATGCCATCAAATAAATTATTCAGGGTCGCATCAAGAATGGTTTTTTCATTAACTTCAGCAAATCCTTCGCAGGATTCAGCAATGACGGATGTTAAACGGACAATATCCAGCGGTGCTTTACTGCCATCCAACCGTTTGACATTAATGGTGCTGGCTGGAGTTGTCCCAACTGAGGCGGCATTGGCGGCGATTTTTTCTGCAGCACGTTCACGTGAACGTTCTTCACGATAGATAACATAGGCACGTGCTACCTTTTGTTGGCCGGTACGCATTAAAGACAGTTCAACTTGATCCTGAATGTCCTCTATATGTACTGTCCCACCATCAGGCATACGCCGTGTCAGCGCGTTAACCACTTGTTGCGTAAGGGATTCTACGGTTTGGTGGATACGGTTTGAGGCTGCTGCAGTACCGCCTTCAACATTAATAAAGGCTTTAGTCATGGCCACGGATATTTTGCTCAGGTCAAATGAAGTGACCTTGCCATTACGACGAATAACACGATATTGACTTAGTTGATGACTTAAATTATCAAGTCGAGACGTGCTCGCCTTAATTTCTGTCGCGCTGGCATCCAAATTACTGTCAGCTTTGCTCGTGACAGTGACCGGATCTGTATTAGCAGTACCTTCTGCCTCCATTTACCCCTCCAATTTCTTTATTTTTATATGTTTCGAAAAACGGAATAGTGCTCGAAACTTGTTGATGTTTGTTGTGTAAACGAATGTATAACACCACAATAAAATGTGGTCAAGCACTTCTTAGACCACAAGATAATGTGGAATGAGCTGTGATTTAGATCCGGATTAGCTGTGGATAAGCTGGGCAAAACTCTGTAGAAAAATAGAATAATGGGAGAAAATTTATTTATTTCAGTGGCTTAGTAGTTAAATCAAGGGGGGGTAGTTCTGCATCAAAAACGTGCATAAAAGCCCTCCAAAAGCAGCTTTGGATAGTTAATTTTTATGAATAGGAACAGTAAAATAGTAAGTTTTAACCGAGGAAGCTTTTTTTAAGAACGCCACGCTTACCAGAATGACCTTTTAGGGTGGTGCTGGCGACGTGCTACAACTTTGAGTGACTCCCATCGCACAGGGGTTGGTTTGCTGTTTGTTTGCAGGCGCAGAACCAGACTGTTTTTGATTCTGTGGCAGCGTATTGAATCGGGACAAATTCAGTGCCGCTATGAGAACCGTCACAAAAAGGCTGGCTTTTACTTTTGCCACACGCACACCACCAATAATCTTTACCCGCTTCAACGTCAACTGCAATGGGTGTTGTACCTGCTATGTCTGGCTTACTCATAAATATATTCCTGAATTCTGGTCGGTTGATTTACTGATAATTATCACATCAAAGTCCAGGGGATGCAGCACTTTGTCGATCTAGACCCGATTAGACTCAAGGCAGGTAGATCGAAAAACAACCACCGCCATCAATACCATCATTTGTCGTACTAATGTATCCCTGACGACCTTTGTTTTTGTGAACCTCGGCCACAAGTCTTGAAAAATAAAGGCCCAGACCCGTACTGGCTTCATCAAAATTAATGGTTTTTTTGTTCTCATCATTGTCGATGAGCATATTGTCCGGATAACCAGGCCCATTATCCTTGATCATGATAACCAGATAGTCTTGTTCCTGCCTCGCGGAAATACGCAGTTTGTCTTTGGTGTACTTATATAGATTATTAATGACGTTACTTATTACACCCGTTAATAAATCGCGATCAAAAAACCACATGAGCGCGTCATCACAGGCGATGTCATATTCGATCTTACGATTCAGGATCATCGCTTCATGCTGGCCAATATTTTCAGTGAGGAAATCTGATACGGAGTACTCATCAATATTCACGACATATTGATTGTTTTTGATGCGATATATTGCGAGTAATTCAACGAGGTCATCATTAACGCGTTTACTTTCGTACTGTATTTGTGAAAACACCTTATACGCAGGGCAATTATCTTCATTGTAGGTAGTAACTACGTGCTCAATAGAATTGAGCAGCATATTAAGGGAGTTTTTTACTTCATGAATTGAGCTGGCTAAAAGTGCTGAATAGTCAAACTCCGGTGCTGATTTCATCATAAGCCCTTTAGATTTATGCAGCCTGAGCTTTTATTTTTGAACTGATAGTTTGTAACATTTCCATCAATTCGTGATATTTTTTATTGGTTGGGTCAAGTTTGTGTACTTGTTCCAGGTAATTCTCAACCCGGGAATAGTATTTCTTAACTTTGCCGGTCTTTTGCATTTGTTTCATGATGGAATAAGCGGCGTTTATATTCACCACAATATTATTCGGCATACCTCGAGCCGCTTTCATGAAGAGCTCAATTGACTCTTCCAGTTTACCTTCTTTTAAAAGAAGGGCGCCCTGATTGTTAATGGCAATAATTTCAGAAGCAGTTTTATTGATTAAGGCGTTGCCAGCCTCTGATTTACCGGCAGCGGAATATATCTGCTTGGTTCTTTCAATAAGACTCTTGTCTTCATGATTATTGCTTATCAGATTCCTTGTTATCTCATTAGCGTCATCTTCATTACCAGAGGATAGGCATAAGTCGGTTAATTCAAGCGCAATATCGATAGACAAGCCTTGTGGGTTTTGATTAAAAAGTGCCAGTGCGCCTTGCAGGCATTCCGCCGCGGCAGTCTTGTCGCCCTTGGATGTATGGACCATCCCCTTGGTAATTGCTGCAACCATATCTGCCGCTGAATCATTTTTAAAATCTTTGCTTATTTTCTCAGCGACATGCAAAGCTTCATCCGGTTTGCCAGAGTCGATTAATGTTTTAGCAAGACCGTTGTAATCATCCGCTTGTTTATAGCAGGAGTGCTGTCCTACTTGAAGGGCATGGCCGTAGGCGGTTGTGGCTGTCTCCAGATATTCATTTTTATAAGCAATTTGGGCAAGTTTACGTTGGCGTAATAACGATTTTGGTGATTTAACAATGCCAACATTCAACATTTCCTGTGCTTTGCTGAACTGCCCTTGAGCTTCGTAAGTTTTTGCCAGCCAATCATAGGCCGCAACGTTTGACGTGTTTGCTTTAATTAATCCCTGAAATACCTCCAGCGCTTCATCATAGTCAGCCTGCAGATAACGTACTTTCCCGAGTGCAAGATACGCCCAGGGAATATCACGTTCTTCGATGACTTCTTCGTAAAGATCGGCCGCTTTTTCGTATTCTCCCAAACTGATTAGTTGTTCTCCTTTAATTTTAAGAAGATCCAGTCTGTTGGCTGGTTTATCAGTGAGTAGGGCGTCGCAAAGTTGTATCGCTTTTTTATAATTCTTTAGTGAAAGCGCCTGGGATATTTCACTCAGGTTCTCTTTCCTTTCCAGCTGCTTTTTCAGGCGGGTTTGTATTACGGTTCTATTGAATGGTTTTGAGATGTAATCATCCGGCAAATAATCAATGGCACCCATAACCATTTCCGACGTATTTTCGGCTGTAGTCATTATGTAGATTGCCGAGTAGGGCAGCAGTCCGCGATGTTTGGCTTCTTCCAATACCTGTTGTCCGTCTTTACCTTTGCCAAGGTTATAATCACAAAGAACAATGTCGAAATTATTATTTTCGAGCAACTCAATAGCTTCCTCGCCGTTTTGCGCGAGTTTGATTAATTCGGGTGCTAGTGGCTCCACCATTGTTCTTAGCATCACTCGCATTTCCTGAAAATCATCGATAATCAGTACTTTTTTGCCTTTCAAACTCCAGATGGCCATAATTTTTTCCTGCAAAATATTAGAGGTATATTTCTTATATTTATCTCTATCGGCAGAATAGTTTTGTTACTTTAGCGAAATAACTCTTTCATTCGAGCGTTTTTTCTCAAGCTTTATAAGCACTAATTAAAGCAAGTTAAACTATTTTTATAGTTTATTGGCCGGCCTAACATCACTCTCTGATAAACCATACATCCCGTTTCTACTGTTTCTACTCATATCCCGATAACGAAAAAGAGGTGCTAAAAACCATTTGACAAAACCGATATATCTAAATGATAATCATTATCATTGGTTGGTTTGGTGTTTAGTAAATATTCTAATATATATATTATATTCAATTAATTAAGTCGAAATATTAAAGTAGATTAAAGTTTTTGTAAGGCCTTCGTCGTTAATTGGACGCCTGCAGAGGTGTGCCAATTATTGAATTATCGGTTCATAAAAGCGGAGCAATTAATTCAACAGAGCAGGGTCACTACCCATAAATTAATTCGGGATTTGTTTTAAGTCGCGTGTTAGGCCTCGTTAAATCCTCACGCTAATACAAGCAAAGACGAAGCAACACTGCTGCGTTCATATGTAGTGTTCATAAAAGCAGATGAGTAAAGAATATGACAATCTATTCAGGAGTGTAACTGTGTCAAATGAAGATAGACTGATCAAAGAAAACAGTAATTCCATCAATATGTTAGATCGATCACAAGCCCGGCTGTTTTATCTGATTACGCAATATAGTTTGCATCCATGCGCCCATATAGCCGCGCATATCGTCGAACAATTAACCCGTTTGTACCAGCATCCGAACATTGAGCTGATGCCTGCTCAACATTATATTTATAGTCAATCAATCAACCTCTGGCGATCTCATTTGTTAACTAATACGCGACAACCGATCCATGGCATAGTCCATTAATAGCATTAACATAGTATCTTAAGTATCTAAATAATATGACTTATTTTAATTAAGTTAATGTGGATTCGTCTATAATATTTCGTTTAAGATAATCTCCTCATGTGCGTCTATAAAGAGTATCATCAGATGCACATAATAATTCGACGCGAAAGAGGAGACGATATTCATGGCTGCAAATCCCAAGGTTGAAACCGCATTTGGTGGTTGTCCACACGATTGTCCTGATACCTGTGCGATGGTATTTGATATTGAAGACGGCAAAGTGATTGGTGTCAGAGGCAATAAAGACCATCCCATGACGCGTGGCGGTCTCTGCGTCAAATTAAAAGATTACGAAAAACGTCATTACCATCCTGATCGAATTCTCCATCCAATGAAACGCGTCGGCCCAAAAGGTAGCAAGCAATTCGAGCAAATCACCTGGGGCGAAGCCATTGATACCATCACGGATAAATGGAAAGCCCTTATAGAAGAATACGGTCCACAATCCATCCTGCCGGTGAGCTATCTCGGTCATCAGGGCTTAGTTCATGGTTTAAACGGTGGCGATGCCTTCTTTAATAAAATGGGCGCGACGGTGTGTGAACGGACTTATTGCGGTGAAGGTTCCTGTACCGCCTGGTTGTTAACCGTTGGTCCGACTGCCGGTGTCGATGTTGAAAGTTACATTCACTCAAAATATATCGTCATCTGGGCCTGTAACAGTGTCAGTACCAATCTGCATCACTGGGCGATTGTAAAAGAAGCTCAACAAAAAGGTGCGAAGGTCGTTGTCATTGATGCGTATAAATCGCGCACGGCAAAACAAGCGGATTGGCATATTGCCCCAAAACCATCAACCGATGGCGCACTGGCAATGGCCTTGATTAACAGCATTATTGAACAAGGTCTGGTCGATCAAGACTATGTCGATAACTACACCGTTGGTTATGAAGACCTGGCTGAACATTCCAAGAAACACACCCCGGAATGGGCAGAAGAAATTACCGGTATTCCTGCAGCAGATATTCGCAAACTCGCTAAAGAACTGGCAACGGAACAACCGGCGGCGATTCGTATGGGTGTGGGTCTTGAACGTCATTATGGCGGTGGCCAAACCATCCGTGCTGTCACCAGTATTCCTGCTTTAACCGGTGCCTGGAAACATGTTGGCGGTGGTGTGACGCAATTCCCGGTTTGGGAACATCCTTACAAGTTTGATGTGATGTGCCGTCCGGACTGGATACCTGAAGGCACCCAAGTCGTTAGCATTCTACAACTGGGACGTGCTTTGACTGGTGAGCAGGATCTGAAGACACCGATAAAATCCGTCATGACCTGGAACACCAATCCGGTCACGCAATCTCCCGAAGCCGATAAACTGGTAAAAGGTCTGGAAAGTGAAGACCTGTTCCATGTGGCGGCAGATCATTTTATTACCGATACGGCATCCTATGCCGACATCGTCTTACCGGCCTCGATGGGCGCCGAGATGGAAGACATGATTCTTTCCTGGGGTCATTTGTACCTGACGTACAACGCCAAGAGCGTGGAATCCCCCGGAGAATGCTTACCGAATAATGAAATCTTCCGACGTCTGGCTGAAAAAATGGGTTACGACGAAGATCGTCTGAAATGGTCAGATGCAGAATGCCTGGAAAACTTTGTGGATTGGGATTCACCTGCCTGTGACGGGATTGATCTGGAGTACCTGCGTAAGAACGGCTTTGCCCGTTTAACGGTGGGTACTAAAGATGATCGTTGTCCGCATAAAGAAGGTAACTTCCCAACTGAAGATGGCAAATGTCATTTCCGTGTCGATGGTGCGAAGAACTTTGTTGCCGCACCTTTCAGACAAATGTACGAAGGCATGCAACCGGGACAGGACATTGATCCTTTACCGGATTACCTGCCTCCGTACGAACGTCCGGAAACCAATCCGGAACTGGCAAAGAAATATCCATTAAGTATTGTTACGCCAAAGAGCCATGCATTCCTGAATTCCTGTTATGCCAACATGAAACAGAAAGAGCAGGGCGAGCAATTCCTGATCATTAACCCAGCCGATGCCGAGTCTCGCGGTGTGAACAACGGCGATACCGTACGTATCTTTAATGACCGCGGTGCATTCGAAGGAGTCGCGAAAGTCTCTGATGATGTTAACGCAGGTGTGTGTGTTGCAACACTCGGTTACTGGCGCCAGTTAAACAATGGCACAGTCAATGTCATCAGCTCAGCTGAATTCGGAGACATGGGTAATTCACCGACATTCTTTGATAACCTGGTGCAGGTGGAAGCTGTAAGTTAATTAATGATTGCTGAGGAGACATAGTCTCCTCAGCATAAAATTTGCGCTACGCATTCGTAATGCGTAGGTCGGAGGTTCGATTCCTCTTTTCGGCACAAATTCTAGCTTGTTTTATCAATAGTACTTATCTATCTCTTCCCCCAAATTTTTTGATTTCGTTCTTTTCGTAATACGTGAGGAAAGAAATTGCAAACGATGTTTCAATAGCTTTCCACCAAGTTATTTGAGTCGAAATGGCTTCAACAGAGCGGCATTGTCCATGGCTGTCTTCAAAATTCTGGCCACCAAATGTATGGCCGGTCAGGCTGTTTCTAACAGGCCTACTGGCCTCATGGTTTTACCTCGCATGGAGCATTCGGTATCTTTTATCTTTCTTCGTAAACAAACCCTAATTGTAAAACTTCAAAAATTTCTGAAACAAGATTAATTTTAATAATTAACTTTAAAGTTATCTCGACACTGGTCGATGTAACACACTATATATAGATTTAACTTAAAGAATTGCAGAATTTATTAATAAAATTCTGCAGGATTATTTTGAGAAATCGCGGCTTAGTATTGTGGTTGCTTGTCAGCAACCGGTGAGAAGTCTTTTGAAGGCATGCAGTTCAGGGCATGGAATAAATAAAAGGGAAGTCTAGCATTGAGCTCAAATATACTGCACCGTAAGATTATTTCGAAAACACCGATTTGGCTGGTTATGGTTTCTTGCCTGACTCTATCCAACATGGTCTGTGCGGCTCCCGATGCTGGTACTTTGCAACAGCAGATAGACCGTGAGCGCCCTATGAAGCTGCCAAATCAGGCTGCTCCGCTAGAACCTGCTCCGAAGCCATTAAAGTCAATTCCTAGCGAAACAATCATTGTTAAAGCGTTTGTCTTTTCCGGTAACACTTTGCTGACTAGCGAATATTTGGCATCGGTCATCGCTGATTATTTGAATAGGCCAATCAATTTTAATGAATTACAAGAGGCTGCATCAGCCGTGGCCGCAGCCTACCGTGAGGCTGGCTGGGTGGTGCAGGCTTATATACCTGGACAGGACATTACAGAAGGCACCATCACAATTCAGATTATCGAAGCTGTGTTTGGCGATACGCGCTTCGATGGTTCCTCTTCCCTCCGCCTAAAGATGGACTATATGTTGGGTGCGATCGAAACAGCACAAGTAAAGGGCGAACCACTTAATGCTAAAAAGCTCGATCGCGTTATCCTGCTAATGGATGATCTACCCGGGATTACGGCAGCTGGAAGCCTGAGAAAAGGTAAGGGGCCCAACGAAACTGATCTTGTGCTGAAGATGGCTGATGAGCCTTTGATAAATGCAGAAGTGGATGTGGACAACACAGGTCCGCGTTCCACCGGTAAAGAGCGAATTTCCGGTAAACTCTATGTTAACAGCCCGCTAGGGATAGGAGATCAGATCACGACCGATCTCATCCACTCGCGAGGTAACGACTACGGTCGGTTAGCGTATTCAATCCCTGTTGGGATGGACGGGTGGCGCGTCGGCGTGGCTGCTTCCTATCTGAGTTATGATCTTATAGCCGATGATTTCTGTACCCCGTCAAAACATATGAGACAGAATTGAGCTAAAAACTAAGAGAGACTTCTGCTACGTTAAATACAATAACTGAGGAGTCTTACAATGAGCAATAGTACCGAGAAACGAGTTAAAGAGATACGTCGTCACACAC
>CALKEZ010000026.1 GCA_938084745.1 uncultured Gammaproteobacteria bacterium | reverse complement strand
TGACGACGTACAGTATCTCTTTAACTCGTTTCTCGGTACTATTGCTCATTGTAAGACTCCTCAGTTATTGTATTTAACGTAGCAGAAGTCTCTCTTAGTTTTTAGCTCAATTCTGTCTCATATGTTTTGACGGGGTACAGTTAAATAAACATTCGTTTAGTTAAACGGTCAGGAAAATATATTGCATACTTGCACTGCTATTTAGCTAATACTGACTTATTGAATTGAAATGGATGTTGATCATAAGTCAGTATTAACTCTTTAGCTTGTTTCGATGCTATGAGAATGCTTTTCGATAGTGTATTTCCTTAAGAATTCGTCAACAAAAATCTGGACAAAAACTGATCTGCCTGGCAAACAATATAGAAAACATTCTTAATTAAGGGCAGGGACGTTAAGATGTCTGCTACTTCATTATGTTTAAAAACTGGATCTGATAACCGGTATGAAAGAACTGATCTTAACGTTGGTTTTATCACACTTAACCTACCCGGTTGATATTGAATCGTACTCATTCAAAGCATTTTTTGAACGTCTGAAAATCGTTCAGGTTGCGCCCAGTGTCATTGAACATGAAGTCTGTGGTGGGATAGGAGCCTGTGATGGGAACTATACGTTTGCCTACGATTATTCGCGCAATTTAATTCAGATGCCAGATACCTGTGGATTGGAAAATGAACGATGTAAGGCTGCCTTAATGCATGAGATGGTTCATTTTATACAGAATTATACTGGCAAACATAAAGTAGATGCGTCGTGCTACGATGATATGCAACTCGAAGTTGAGGCTTATCTGGTACAACATAATTATTTACAACGTGTTGATATTGACTTTGGTTTTATTCACACGCACTACGCGGAGTATTTTCTGGCACAGTGTTTGTTACAAGCATCTACTAATCAATGAAGCGTTATTCGATTTTTGCAAATATTGTTTTAGCTACTTATCATCGACATGTGAAAACGATTATTTCACCGCGATTGTTTTACCAAGATTAAGTAAGTCAGCGTCTGAAATATCTTCTGGCACCTTCATGCCTTTGACGAAAGAATTTCTTGCATCAAGTCGAGCCAACCATGCTTTTATAGCATCATACTTGTCTATATTGATTCCGGCCCAGTCAGCCAATTTGATCCAGGGATAGTGTGCGATATCGGCAATACTCAGATCTCCCGCCAGGTAGTCCTGTTGTGATAGCTGTTGATCTAATAAAGCGTATAAGCGATTCGTTTCATTCTGATAGCGACTGGTAGCTTCAGGTATAGCGTTATCCATGTAGCGATAAAAGACATTGGCCTGACCTTGCATAGGTCCAACTCCACCAACTTGCAGGAACAGCCATTGCAGGACATTAAAACGTTTTACAGTGTCCGCAGGCAGAAGCCGACCTGTTTTTTCGGCCAGATAGATCAAAATAGCGCCCGATTCAAATATTGTAATATCGTTTGCATCATGATCTATGATCGCGGGTATTTTCCCATTGGGATTGATTTTTAAATACCAATCTTCTTTCTGGGTATTTTGAGCGAGATCGATGTCTTTTACATCATAATCAAGATTCAATTCTTCCAGCGCGACGGATATTTTTCTGCCATTCGGTGTCGCGGATGTATAGAGTGTGATCATCAATGGGTTCCTGTTTGTTATACCTGTGTTGCTGGACGTGATGATACGGTGTCGTACCATTTCCTTGTCTTGGTGTTATTGGCTGGTATTTCGAATTCAGCGAATTTTGCAAAGTCAATTACGACCAGTCCGGTTATGTCCGCCATGCTATAAAAATCACCGGCGATATAGGATGAGTTACCGAGTTGTTGCTCAAGTCGCTCAAAAAAGATTTGAATACCATGACGACCTCGTTCAATAAGATCGGGAATTGTCTTATCACCTTGACGACCGCCCACTCCACGTTCGGCAAAATCTGGAAAATTATTACGGAAGGCATAAATGACGGATTGCATACCACTGTTTTCCATATGTCGGTCCATGGATATCACATGCGCACGTTCAAGCGGGGTAGTACCAAACAAGGGTGGCTCGGGATGAATTTCATCCAGGTAATAACAAATTGCAGGTGCTTCACTAATAACACTACCGTCATCCAATTCCAGCAAGGGGCATAAACCCCAGATGGTTTTTGATAAGTAGTCTTGTTTCAGGTTTTCGCCACTAAACAGGTCAACTTCGACACTAGGAATGTCGAGTCCTTTTTCTTTAATAAAGATTCGCGTGCGACGCGGGTTTGGTGCCATAGCACAATCATAAAATTTCACGATATATACTCCTTAATTATTATTTTTTTATTGCTATTCAATTATTTCAAAGTGTGTAGCATAAGTATTTTTTGCCTGTTTTATCAGGTCCAACTGATTTTCCTTAAGTAAAATACTGGCGTAAACGGGTAACGCATAAACCTGCTTTAAATAATTTACCAGCTTTGGATATCGTGATGTTGAAATATCACAACCCGATAGCATTCCCAATCGTAACCAGCCACTGACAGCAAGATCAGCCATACTAAAATCATCATACATATAACCGGCTTCAGGTACGGATGATTCCAGTTTCTCTAAAATAGCAGGGCCTTTTTCATTCATGCATGACTGCACTCGTTCATCATCGCAGGCTTGATTTAGAAAGAGTGGTTTGATGATTCTTTGAAAAAACATGCCTCCACCGAACACACTCGCGAGCTCAGAGTCGGCCCACTGTTCTGTTGCTTCCACCCTGGTTTGAATATCATCTTTATTGCTCAGGTATATTGAAGGTAATGGATACTGTTCGTCCAGCCAATGACAAATGTCGGATGATTCGGGCATTGGCTTACCATCAATAATGAGTACGGGCACCGCGCCTTTTGGGTTAAGTGGTAATAACCGTTCTTTTTCGGTAAACGGATTTAGAGGGTCATGTTTATAGTCCAGCCCTTTGTATTCAAGCGTAACCATCACTTTGCGTACAAACGGTGAAAAGGAATAACCAATAAGTTCAAGCATTTATTTTCCAAACAATTTTAGAGAAGACATTAACGTTAATTTAAAACGTAAACCTGATTTCGGATCGAAACGGCACACTAAAACAAGAAGTACTGTGTAGATGATATATTGTATATATGGACCGTTAAGTCCATAATAGTCTACATGATGAAACCAGGAAGACCAAGAGAATTTGATTCTGAAAGCGCGTTAAACGCTGCCGTGCAGCAATTCTGGCTTACGGGTTATGAAGCAACATCGCTACAGGATCTGCTTGGGGTTATGGATTTATCAAAAAGCAGTTTTTATCAGACCTATGGCAGCAAACATGAATTGTTTTTACGCAGCATAGCGTGTTATCAACAAGCTTCTGTCAGTGAGCTGCAAAAAAGATTAGATGAAAGTATTAATAGTAAAAATTTCATGCTGCATCTACTCGAAAATACAATCGCTGAAGCAGACTCAAAATATAAAAAAGGTTGTTTCCTTGTTAATACCGTTAATGAATTGGCTGGCAGGGATAAAGCTGTTGCTAAAGCATTGGCAACAGGGTTCAGTAATGTGTCTGCTGTCATTAGAGAGGCTATAATCCGCGGTAAAAAAGAAGGCTTGATCAGATCCACGAAAGATACCGACACGCTCGTAAATTATATAATCTCAAATATTAGTGGATTAAGAACAATGGTTAAAAGCGGCGTTAACAAAACGGAATTAAATTCGTTGGTCAGTCTGATAATGAAAACGGTATATTAAAAAACTATATCAAAGAACGACAAAATTGAGATTATTTTGAAGTTCCAATTTACAAGAAATCCTCACTTGCTAATATTCATCTGCTGAATAACTAATAATCATAAATTAATTTGGGGATCATCGATGAAACTTGAACCACTATTCACATATTACGCAAATTTAGGTACCGCACTCGATGTAGGCAATGGTCCCTTTGGTAAGCGTATGATTTTTGAAGTGCACGGCGGCGAATTTAAGAGCGAAAAACTGAATGGCAAGATTCGCGATGCTAGTTGCGCTGACTGGATGACAATCAGTGATGATGGTTATGGTCATCTGGATGTCCGCGCTACTTTCGAAACGGACGATAATGCCATCATCTATGTTGAGTATTCCGGGATAATAGAGCTCACTCCAGGAATTATGTCGGCTTTGGCTGGTGAAGGAGAAACAGGTTTTGGAGAACAAAATTTTTACACTAATCCTCGAATGCAAACAGGGGATGAGCGCTACAAGTGGGTCAACAATATTTTTTGTGTCGCGCAGGGACGTCTGATTCCAGGCAAGGTCGAATATGAAGTATTTCAATTGGTAAACGATTAAACGTTGTAAATTGCATAGCCAGTAAAATTCCAGTTTTGTTCAGAGTTCATTTCTGTTTAACACCACAGCAGAATTGTCGACAATATTAGGATTGAAATGCTGATTTAAACGGTTTAGACTTCTATTTATCAATTTATTGTCAACAATTTGCGGTGTTCTTGGATGAGAAAGTTTTTAATATGATCGAAACCAACCATGTCTGGCGCTTACGGAAGCGTCCTGTTGGTGATATCACCGATGATGTCCTGAGCCTTGAACATGAAGTGATTCCCGAGCCTGCTGATGGCGAATGTCTTTTTCGTCTAAATTATTTATCGCTGGATCCTACCAATCGAATCTGGATGAGTGATATGGATCAATACATGTCGCCAGTTGCCATCAATGATCCGATGCGAGGTTTGGTTTGTGGAACGGTAATAAAAAGTAAAAACGATTTATACAAAGCAGGCGATATCGTCAGTGGTTTGGGTACATGGTCCGATTATCAACTCGGAAACCCGGAGACTGTGAGCCCGATGCCTGATACCGGTTCAGTCCCGGTAATGGATGCCTTCGCTACCCTTGCTCTCGTTGGACCGACGGCCTATTTTGGCTTGCTCGATATTACTCATCCTCAAGCAGGCGAAACCGTCGTTGTTTCAACTGCCGCTGGCGCCGTGGGTTCGATAGTTGGTCAGATTGCAAAGATTAAGGGTTGTCATGTTGTTGGTCTCACCAGTACAGATGAGAAGTGCAAGTGGATAACTGAAGAACTGGGATTCGATAAAGCGATTAATTACAAAACAGAAAACGTAGCCGCTGCACTCAAGCAAGCCTGCCCGAATGGTATTGATGTTTACTTCGATAATGTTGGCGGCGAGATACTCGATGCCTGTTTAAAACGAATGAATTTAAATGGTCGTATTTCTACCTGCGGTTTAATTTCTCAATATAACGCAACTGGAGAAGTGGCTGGTCCAAAGAATTACGCCATGATCCTGATGCATCGCTTGAAGGTGCAAGGCTTTATCATTCTTGATTATCACGATCGTTACCCGGAAGCTGTCTCAGCTATTTCACAATGGATGGCCGAGGGAAAGATAAAAGTAAAGCTGGATGTGGTTGATGGATTGGAGAATGCGTTAGAAACGCTGAAAACATTATACTCCGGTGCTAATACAGGTAAGTTAATGATGCGTGTGAAGGATGTCTAGACTTCATCCGTTGCAAAATTACAAATGATGAACAAGAAAAATAGTGAAAAATTAGAACGGGATGAATTTAATCGTTCGATTATAGAACGCTTGTTAATACCTGAATCCGCAGGTTGATGAAAAAGTAGTCAATAAAACAAATAGATATAGTTTCAACATATAAAAAATATAATGTGGCATGATGAGTGCTATTTCTTACTGTTACGCTCTATCTCATGAATAGCAGAGTAATGGTGATTAATCTGATTTATCTCTGCTAACAACAATAAATTTAGTAAGCAAAGTAATAATAAAAATCAATACAGGGTAATTCGATATGGGAATGCTAATTAATATCGACAACGGTGGTACGTTGACGGATATATGTGTACTAAAAGATCAAAACGTTTACAAAACTAAAACGCTGACGACACCTTATGACTTAAGTAAGTGTTTTTTCGATGGTTTAAAATCTATCTCAAAGGTGATCTATGGTGGAGAAGATATTGCCAGGCTACTGACTGAAGTTGAGCATATTCGCTATTCAACAACTCAGGGAACCAACGCCATTGTTGAGCGTAAGGGCCCAAAAATTGGATTGATTCTGAATAAAGGTACTGCACGTCTTGTTAAAAATATGCGTGCTCACGACCCAGAACTGTTTGATTTTCTGGTTGGTGATCGAATTGCTGAAGTCAATCTTAAAGATCTGAAAAACGAAAAAAAATCAGTAGATACAGCAACAGTTATTACAGGTCTGACATCAGGCGGTGCAAATCGCATAGTGGTATGTTTTGATCATGAGGATGCAACCAGCCTTGAGTCTCAATTCAAGTCACTTGCCTTTGATGTTTATCCTCGTCACTTGCTAGGTGCAGTGCCCATGCTTTTTGCCAGCGAACTGGTTGATGATGTGTCAGCTGATAGACGTGGTTGGACAGCATTGATTAATTCATTCCTGCATCCGGCGATGGAAAGCTTTCTTTATAATGCTGAAAATCGATTACGTGAATATCGAATCAAGAATCCATTACTGATTTTTCGTAATGATGGTAATGCCTCCCGTGTTGCAAAAACAATTGCACTGAAAACGTATAGCTCTGGTCCCAGAGGGGGAATGGAAGGCGTTAAGACATTTAGTAAACAATATAAGCTTTCAGATGTCATGACGATGGATGTAGGTGGTACGACTACTGATGTTGGTCACTTGGTTGATCTTAATTTGAATGAAGAACGGCGCGGTAAAGTTGAAGGGGTGCCTATCTCTTTTTCACTTTGTGAAATACACAGTGAAGGCGTGGGTGGTAGTTCAATTTTATCTACCAAGAATGGCACTATACAGGTAGGACCTGAAAGTGTAGGTGCTGTTCCTGGCCCTGCCAGTTTTGGTCGCGGTGGTAAAAGTTCAACTATTACCGATGTAAATTTGTTACTGGGACTGTTAGATCCAGCTACTTATTTTGGCGGTGGTTTGAAACTGGATGCCGAACGCGCTCGTGCCGCAATTGATGAAAACATAGCGAAACCGTTAGGTTGCTCTGTCGATGAAGCATTGCACAAACTTCAGAATGCTTATGAACAGAAAATTGCCAATGGCATCAAAAATTTTGGCAATATTTCGAAAGATACTGTTCTATTGGCATTTGGTGGTGCCGGTCCGATGAATGCTTGTGGTGTAGCAGAATTATCAGGAATCAATGCGGTTTATGTACCAAAAGCAGCATCAGTATTTAGTGCTTTTGGCATAGGTTCTTGTGATATCGGTCAAAGCTACTCCGTTGTATTGTCAGCAAATAAGCAAGCCGTACTTAAGCAAGCTTATGATGGTCTTATTGAACGTGCAGAACGTGATATGTTTGCCGAAGGGTATGCTAAAGGTGATTTTGAAATCGCTGCGCAACTGTTTAGCGAAACGGGGACAAAGGAATCTATCCATGTTCTTAATGCTAAAGTTACACTCCCCAAATCATTGGCAAAGGCGGATTCAATAACACTTGAAATCATTGCCACTAAACGCTTAAAAACTGAGAACAATAAACAAGTAAAAATCAAGAAAGGAAAGGCAGCCACTGCTTCTGGTAAGCGAACCATTCTCGGCGAAGATTCCAAAAGCCAAGACGTAAAAGTCTATAGCGTTGATAAAATGAAGCCCGGTGCCTTTGGTGTAGGTCCGGCTGTGATTGAAGAAGATTACTTTACGTGTCTTGTACGTGAAGGCTGGGAATTTGTTGTGACAGAGGCAGGTGATATCTGTCTGACTAAGGGGGCTAAATAATGAAAGTGTTAATGACTGAATATCTGCGTATCGATTTAGATACGGAAAAATGGGAATGTCGTGTTTGTGACCATGTGATCGGTTCTGCACGCGGAAATTACAAAGAAGGTTTGCTGGTTTATAATCGTAATCCAGCAGATATTTATCCGCATATTATTGATCCCGAAAAATATAAATTTACATTTTGTCCTGATAAAGACTGGGTCAATATCCTTGAGTTCTACTGCCCAAGTTGTGGTACACAGATCGAGGTTGAAAATACGTTGCCGCATCATGAACCACTCTATGATATGGAAGTGGATGTTGATGCCCTGAAAGAACAGTGGAGCCATCGAGAAGAAATTACAGAAGCGACGATTGGGCCTGATGTTTTAGGTGAACGTGAGCGTCATAAACATAGCCACTAATTTTAGAATTACTAAAAATAATAAATTAAACTACTACATAGTGATAGGAAAGTAGATTATGAAACGAATATCAGTAGATATCGGCGGCACATTTACCGATTGTTTTTTGGTTTGGGATAATAAATATATTGAAACCAAAGCATTAACAACACATCAGAATTTAGCCCTTGGTTTTAACGAGGCAGTCGAAAAAGCGTATAGCGAATTAAATATCACGATGGAAGAGATTCTTTCTGAAGTTGATTCAGTTCGATACGCAACAACACTTGGTACAAACGCACTTATAGAACACAACGGTCCTCGCATGGGAATGTTGGTGACAGCAGGTTTTGAGTCAACGGTTCCATTAAGTCGAGCGCGTGGTTATGGTGAAGGTTTGGATAAGTTAGGTAAGGCAAATCTACCTGACGCCAGACGACCTGATCCACTGGTACTACCCAATATGATCGAGGGTGTGCGCGAACGTCTCGATTTTGAAGGCAAGGTTGTTATGCCGCTTAATGAAGACGATGTCCGAGATAAGATAAGAACGCTGGTTAACAAAGGTGCGCAGGTAATTGTCATTTGTTTTGTGAATTCAGTCGTTAACCCAATGAATGAAAAACGTGTTGAGCAAATTCTGCTTGAAGAATACCCATCACATTTATTAGGTGCAATCCCCGTTATTTTGTCACACCGCGTTGCAGGACGAAAAGGTGAGTATGTTCGTGCTTCTTCAGCTGTTGTTGATGGGTATCTACATTCAACGATGTATCATGCGATGACACAATTGGAACAAAATCTACGCGCACATTCTTATGAAAAACCCATGTTGGTGATTCATAACTCAGGTGGTATGGCACAGTTAAATTCAACTGATGCCTTACAAACTATTCACTCAGGTCCTGTTTCAGGGATAAGTGCTTCTGAACATCTAGCGAAAGAAGCTGATCTGGGTAGTGTTGTGGCAACTGACATGGGTGGTACCAGTTATGACATAGGTATCGTCGTTGAAGGTGGCATTAAGCATTATGACTTCAATCCTGTTATTGACCGTTGGATGGTTTCTGTTCCTATGGTGCATCTGGTTACATTGGGTGCAGGTGGTGGTTCTATTGCGTCTTATGATCGCATGTACAACACGGTCGCTGTGGGACCAAAGAGCGCAGGTTCAGATCCGGGTCCAGCATGTTATGACCGTGGTGGTATGAGCCCGACGGTAACGGATGCGGATTTAGTGCTGGGTTATCTTGATGCAGAGAATTATGCCGGTGGTGATATTCCACTAAATCCAAAACGTTCAACCTTCGCGATTGAAGAAGCGCTTTGTGATGATCTTGATGTCGAAGTGGTTGAAGCTGCCTTAATGATTAAGGAAAAAGTAGATGCCAATATGGCCAATGGTGTGAATACAGAGTTACGTGCTCGAGGCTATGACCCGGAAGAATTTACTATGTTAGCTTATGGTGGTAATGGTCCGTTACATTGCTGTGGTATCGCGAGTCGTTTGAACATCAATAAGATTCTAGCCACACCAATGAGCTCCGTGTTCTCCGCAGTGGGTGCCGGTAATATGCATCAGATGCATATCCATGAAGCCTCGCTGTTTATGGTGCTTTATGATTCTAATAGTCGCAAGGTCTTTGATAACTATCCGCGATTTAATGACATTGTGACCGAGCTGAGTGAAAAGGGTAAAGCTGACTTATCAAGACAGGGTGCAAATGAAGCTGATATTCAACACTCACTCGAGCTTGATATGCGTTACGGTAACCAACTGGTACAAACCACAGTTGTTATACCAAAACATACCGTTGAATCAGCACTGGATGTATTGAACATCCTCGATCTGTTTTCTACAGATTACGGTAAGCGTTTTGGTGAAGGTAGTCAGGCGCCTGAAGCAGGTATTCGTATCAATACCATTCGTGTCGCATCATTTGTAGAGCATGATACGGTTCACTTTAAGCACATTAAACCTGTCGCTGAAAATAAACGTAAAGCGCCACCGAAACCATCATCAACACGTAAGTGTTATTTTGTTGGTGAAAGTAAAGCGATTAATACGCCAGTCTGGAATAAAACAGATATTCCACCAGGCACACAAATTGATGGTCCAGGTATCGTAGCATCTGATGTTACTACCTACCTTATTGAAAAGGGTTGGAAATATGTTTCTGCAGAACAGGGTGCCGTTTGGTTCCTGCGCGACGAAGCAAAGAAATAACGAGGTGAAATTATGAACGATAAACTTAGTGCAGAAGCAGTTCTTCAAGATCAGGAATTAATTCAAAAATTTCTAAAGGAAACAACTTTATTCCTCGGACCAGATCAGGAAATAATGCAGTCGCATGACATTATGCCGATTACTGATCGCGAAAAAAAGTGTGTTAAGAAATATGATGATCCACACCAAATGGCTTCAATACGCGATCGTATGCAATCGGCTTGTGACGAAAGCTATGAGATGCTCGAACAAATGGGAGCTGCACCGGGGGCAAAATGGGGTGATGTTATCACTGGTATTTATTCTGCTTCTGGGGATTTAACCATCGGTAGTGCAGGCGGCGTACTTATTTTTAATGTTGTAGTCCATCATCCGATAAAATTTATCATTAAGAATTGGATTAACGATCATACTGTTGGTTTGAGACAAGGTGATGGTTTTATTCACAATGATTCACGTTACGGTAATGTGCATAACACTGACCAAAGTATGATCATGCCTATTTTCCATGAAGGCGAATTGGTTGCTTGGGTGGCGTCAACTGTGCATGAAGGTGAAAACGGTGCAATTGAGCCGGGTGGTATGCCATCAATGGCAGAAACACCGTTTGATGAAGGTTTGAAAATGTCTCCCTTCAGAGTGGTTGAGAACTATGAAATCAAAAGAGATATTCTGACATTTTTACAGAACTCGGTTCGTGAACCAAAACTACAGTACGAGGATATGAAGGTAAAGCTCTTCGCTTGTATGCGGCTTGAAAAACGCCTTAGGGAGATTTTGGCAATAGATGGGCCTGATGCATTAATCGCATGTCTGCGTAGTACCAATGATGATGTCATGGCTGAAGTGCGCCGGCGTATCAAAGAATGGCCTGATATGACTGTGCGAACCTATTGTACGATGGACAGTACACTGCGTGAAAATGCATTAATAAAATTGAACTGTACACTTACGAAAAAAGGTGATCGCCTGATCTTTGACCTAAGAGGTTCGAGTCCTGAAATCACCAACCGTGCTATCAATACTGCTGTCCCTGGTTGTAAGGGCATGATGTCTCAGGCATTTCTAAATCATATTTGGCCCGATTTGCCTCGTGGTCAGGCAGGCTTTGCCCCGATTGAAGTGATTACGCCACCGTATTCCATTGTTAATGCGAGTGTTGATGCGCCAAATTCCCAAAGTTTGATGTCTATCTTTTTATCTTTCACCGTTGCACAACAAGCGACCGCGAAATTCCTCTATAGTGTGCCGGTTAAATACACACGTGTTTTAGCGCCGTGGTTTAACATGATCTGTACTTATATCTGGGGTGGTGTCAGCCAACATGGTGAAATGTTGGGTAACCTGTGCGCTGATTTAAATGGTATGGGTGGTGGTGCGCGTATGGACATGGACGGTGAGCATGCCTTGGCACCTATCTTTGCATCCATGGCAGATATTGGCGAGCAAGAAATGAACGAAGAAGATGTGCCTTTCTTGCAGTTAGTCTCGAAAAAGATGACTACGAATACACAAGCAGCCGGTAAATATCGTGGTGGTATGGGTTATACCCAAATGGTTGCAACCAAAGATAGTGACCAGTGGGGTTTTATGACAACGTGTGTAGGCTCTAAAGTGCCTTCACTATCAGGATTATTTGGTGGTTATTCACCTGGTGCCTATCCATTATGTAAAGTTTCTGGTGTTGATGTTTATGATGTCATGCTTAAAGATCCGGATAAATTCAAGCATTCCATTGAAGAGACAATGAATGAACAACCCTATAAAGGTGCTAATTACACAACGCACCATATGGGCATGGGTTTCTCTATTTCAAAACGGGGTGAACTATATATGATCTCTCAGGGTTCTGGAGGTGGTTATGGTGATCCATTGGAACGTGATCCGGCTTTGGTTATAAAGGATATTGAAGAGAGATTAACAACTCCTGATTGGGCAAAGAAACTTTATCAGGTTGTGTTTGATGAAGAGACCTTAATCGTTGATGAAGAAGCAACCAAGAAACTACGTGCGAAGTATAGAGAAAAGCGTAAAAAACAAGGTATACCTTACGCAAAGTTTGTTAAGAAACACGTAAAAGAACATCCACCAAAAAACATTCCGTTTTATGGTTCATGGAACAGTGATTTGAGTACCGTTTATGCTGGCAGCATTGATGATAAACGTGACCCTAATAATCCGGGACCAGTTTATTTTGAGCATCCTAAGGATGTTGAGATCAGAAAACTGGAAACAGAGCTCGAAGCAATCAGAAAGAAAGCTGGCGTAGAGGCTAAGGATAAACGTAAGTAAATATGGCAAAAGACCTTATAAAACATCTAACAGACGGAAAAGGTTCACCAAAGCTCTGGATTGATTTTAACGCTTACACTAAAAAGTTATTGTTGAAAGGGGATGAAAATCCCTGGTCAACACCTGCGGCTTATATGTCATTTTATGGCCAAGCGCATGGTTTAGTTAAAGCAGATGTCGTGGTGTTGGATGTTTGGGATCTTTTTCATCATTGGATGTTAGAAGATGATGAAGCTATTCCATCAATGGCAGGTAAGAAGCGTATTACCGTGGCTGTTAAGACAATGTTAGAAGCTTATGGACCAAGGGAATTATTAGCAGAAGTACTAACCGCAGTCGGCAATAATTATGGTGACTCAGTGCCTATGGCGTTGGTTATTCCATCACCACGGTCTTTGCTAATCAAGGCAAATAAAGCAGCTAATGGCACGGATGCTGAGCCAGAAGAAGCACACATCGATACCGCTGCCATGTACATGGCGGATTACCTCAGATATTTCAGTGAAACGGGTATTTCAGCTGTGTTGTTGAAAGAAGATCCCGATTCAATGCCCGCAAGTGCTGAAGAGTTGTCATGGTATCAACCGGTATATAATGTGGCGAAACATTATCGCTGGTCTGTTGGTGTGCATCTCCCCTTTACTGATGCTGGTTTTAATGTACCGAAAGATGTGAACTTTTCAATCCTTCCTGCGGGTTGCCCAGCTGCAGCAAATTCTATTGGAATAGACATTACTAAACCTGTATGGAATGACAAAAGTGATAACAGCACTTTAGTGAATGCAAAAGGTTTTAATTACATCTCTATCCCTGAAGCTACGAAACCTGAGTTGGTTCTAGATACTCTAGCAAGCATAAGAGGGTAGTGCCGGAGCAAGCTTGCTCCGCGAATTGAAATGCGCATTATCGATTTTCTCGAGCGAAGCCCTGCTTTCACTAATGGCGATGCAAGATTTATTGATATCGATAATGATATTTCACTGAGTTACCGAGAAGTATTTAATGTCTCACAGCATATCGCTGTGCAGTTAAGGAATAAAGGCGTTAAACAACAAGATGTGATTGCAACCTATGCGCCGAATTCAGTAGCAGCCTATTGTTGTATCTTCGCTATTTCTCAATTAGGTGCAATTTGGTTACCGCTTAATGTTAGAAATACGCTTGAAGCAAATCTAAAACTGCTAAAAAAATCAGATACTAAGCTACTCATCGTTGATGATGACATCTTAACAGCTAAACCTGAGCTTAAAGAGCAATATCCCGAACAACAATGCCTTTCATTTAATGGTAAAGAGATTGCTGGTATTGGTCTCATGTCGTTTATTAGTAGCGTTGATGATGAAGATAAACAAAAAATAAAAAAAGGTGATGACCCTGAGTTAATCAGTTTATTTTCAACTGGTGGTACAACTGGTGATTCAAAATTAGCCGAGTGGGGTTATTTAACCTGGCAATCGATGGTATCGATACAAACCGAATTAATGCCAGAGCCGGATATACCTTCTTCCTACCTTGTTAGCGCACCAATGACACATGCTGCTGGAGTAGCCTCTTTTGCTCCAATCTTACAGGGTGCGAGCATTATCGTTATGGAAGGCATGGTTCCTGAGGTCTTATTAAAGACGATTGAAAATTATAAAATAACGCATTTATTTCTACCGCCCACGGCTATCTATATGTTGCTGGCGTACGAAGGCGTGAAGGATCATGATTATTCAAGTCTACGCTATTTTTGGTATGCCGCTGCGCCAATGTCAGTAGAAAAACTGAAAGAGGCTATCGCTGTTTTCGGACCAGTGATGGTACAGACGTATGGACAGGCTGAATCACCGATGGTCTGTACATTTTTATCCACACAGGATCACGTTGATGCTATTGAATCAAATGACTTTTCCAAAATTCGTTCCTGCGGTAAAACAGCACCTCAAATCGAGTTGGCTATTATGGACGATGATAGAAATATTCTGCCAAATGGTCAGGAAGGTGAGATAGTCGTAAAAGGTGATTTGCTCATGCGTTGTTATTATAACAATCCTGAAGCAACGGCCGAGATTCGCGTTGATGGCTGGCAACTTACCGGCGATGTTGGTGTATTTGATAACGATGGTTATTTGTCTATTGTCGATCGTAAACGCGATATGATTATTTCTGGTGGCTTTAACGTTTACCCCGGTGAGATAGAACAATTAATATGGGGTCACCCGGCAATAAAAGATTGTGCGGTAATTGGTATACCCGATGATAAATGGGGTGAACAGGTTACTGCTGTGGTTGAATTAAAAGATCCTGCTGTTAAGCCTGAGCCACAAGAACTTATTGATATGTGCAAACAGAAACTGGGCAGCGTCAAATCACCCAAGGAAATTCTATTTTGGGATGAACTGCCACGTAGCCCGGTTGGTAAGGTCTTGAAAAAAGAGATACGCCGTGTCTTTTGGGATAAGGCTGGCCGCAAAATTTAAGTCAGACTCAAGTCATAATAAATATTATTTTTTACCTTTATAGATTTCACGTTCAAACAGTGGAGAGGACAGTCAAATGAACATTAGTATAGTTGGTGCATACAATACGCAATTCGGCGCATTCGTTAAGCGTGATAGAGAAACGGGTACAGTTGAAGACCTCAAATCATTTTACGATTTATTAACGGAAGCGGGTGCCGGTGCAATTGCCGATGCCGGTCTTGAAGCAAAGGATATTGATGCAATTTGGGTGGGTTCCTGTTCTCCTTCGCTATTTGTCAACCAGGAACATGTCGCCCCACTAGCATTGGAAATTGATCCTGTGGGATTACTCTACAAACCGACTACGCGAACAGAAGGTGCCTGCGCGACATCATCAATCGCTATTTATAATGCGTCTTATGCGTTGGCCAGTGGCCGCTTTAAAAACGTTCTTGCGCTGGGTGTAGAAAAAATGAGCTTACTGGACACGAAAGGCGTTACCCATGCTTTGGCATGTTCTTCTTATTGGCCTGATGAGGGTTCAATGGGCGTTACCTTTCCTGGATTGTTTGGTGAACTGGCCAAAGCGTATCAGGCAAAACATGGCATGAGTGATGAAGATTTGCGCAATATGTTTGCTCATATTGCTGCGCAAAATTACCGTAACGGTATTCAAAACCCTATGGCACATTTCGGCCCGGGTAGTTTGCCTGATAAAAATAAATTAACGACCGCAGAGGCGATATTGAATCTGCCTGATTCCGGCAAAGGCAGTAACCCGTTGATTGCGCCACCGTTGAGATTGCATGATTGCTCTTTGATTTCTGATGGTGCGGCAGCAGTGGTCTTGACGACAACCGAAAACGCTAAAGCAAATTTTGAACATGCTGTAGAGCTATCGGGAATCGGTCATGTCACACAACGCATGATGATGAGCGAACGCAAGGAAACCTTGCATGAATTACAGGCAGCAAAACATGCTGTACAACAAGCATGTACTGAAGCAGGTGTGAAAGTAACTGATATGGATCTGGCCGAGGTGCATGATTGTTTTACTATAAATCAAATGCTTTGTGTGGAAGCGATGGGTTTATCGGAACCGGGTCGGGCAGGCTATGATTTTATTAATGGTAAGTATGATGTTGATAGTGACTGTCCGATCAATTTGTCTGGCGGTCTTAAATCAAAAGGTCATCCGGTTGGTGCAACGGGTGCATCAATGCATGCATTAATCTACAAGCAATTAACCGGCTCACCGATTGGTGTGGCAGCAAAAGGAGAACCTGAACTTGCGATGACAGTCAATATCGGTGGTTCCGGTGTGACGAACTGCGTTTCTGTTATGCGTCGAGTTAAATAGTATTTTAATTCATTGTTTAAAGTGATGCGCAGCATTAAATGCCCATTATAAGGAGACAATAGTCATGCGTGCATATCAGGTTCAAACGCCTAATGGCATAGAAGATATAAAACAGGTAGAACTACCCGAACCGAACCTGGCGGCAGATGAAGTTCTGGTTAACATGAAAGCCTGTTCACTCAACTTCAGGGATTTATTAGTCCCGGTTGGTGGGTATGTGCGCAATGATGTCAGGCCAATTATCCCGGTGTCGGATGGTGCCGGCGAGATAGTTGCTGTGGGTGATGCGGTAAAAAATCTAAAGGCTGGTGATCGGGTCGTAGGCAATTTTTTTCAGGACTGGGTCAGTGGCCCGATGGGGATTGCAGGTTTACATTCGGCTTTGGGTGGCTCTATAAATGGTACTTTGTCAGATTACTTTGTGCTTAAAGCTCATGCGGCCTTACCTATACCAGAGCAACTGTCGTATGAAGAAGCCGCGACCTTACCCTGTGCCGCTGTAACAGCGTGGCATGCGCTGGTCTCTTTAGGTAATCTTCGTGTCGGTGACACAATACTTTTGCTGGGAACAGGTGGGGTATCCATAATTGCTTTACAACTCAGTAAGGCGTTGGGTGCCAATGTCATTATTACTTCATCCAGTGATGAAAAGCTGGAGTGGGCACGTAATATGGGAGCAGAACACACCGTTAATTATCGTCAACATCCTGATTGGGAAAAAGAAGTCTTGAAAATAACAGACGGAAATGGCGTTCATAATGTATTGGAAGTCGGTGGCGTAGGTACCTTTGAAAAATCGATAGCATCAGCTAAGGTCAATGGCATAGTGTCCATGATCGGATTATTAACGGGAGCAGAAGGGCCCGCATTTAATTTAGCTGTTATTTTTAACCTGTTACGCATACACGGAATATATGTTGGCAGCGTTGAAATGTTCAAAGCGATGAATCAAGTTATAACTGAACACGGCATCAAACCGGTCATTGATAAGACTTTTTCATTTAGTGAGTCGATGGATGCTTACCGGTATCTGGCTGCAGCAAAACATTTTGGTAAAGTCGTGATCGTTAATGATCGTTAAAGTGCAGCTATAAATAGAGACGTAAATATTTTTATTTTTCTATTCTATTTCGAAGTTTAGGACAGTTGTTACAAACAATGAGGGCATTATGAAAGCAGCTATATACAATAGTTTTGGATCTGCAAGCGAGGTTCTGGAAGTTGTTGAAATAGATACACCTGAGCCGGCGCATGGCGAAGTTCTGGTAAAACTAAATTGCTCAGCAGTACATCCTTCTGATGTGAAGAAACGTGCTGGAGGTTTTCCCGATCTACTCAAGGATGGTTTTATTATTCCCCATAGTGATGGTGCCGGTGTGATCGAAGCAGTTGGTCGTGGAGTGCCTCATTCAAGAATCGGCGAACGTGTTTGGGTTTATCAAGCGCAGTATGGCAGACGTTTTGGCACATCGGCGGAGTATGTCTCGGTGGACTCCAAACGTGCAATCGTTTTACCCGATAATGTTGGTTTTGATATCGGTGCGTGCATGGGTATTCCTGCTATGACAGCACATCGATGTGTCTTTGCCGACGGTCCGGTTGAAGGTCAAACGCTGCTGGTCACCGGTGGTGCGGGTAGAGTAGGACACTACGTTATTCAATGGGCCAAATATGCTGGTGCACGGGTAATAGCGACAGCCAGTAATCCCAAGGCAGAAGCAGAGTGCTACGCGGCGGGCGCTGATATTGTTTGTCCTCATCAGGGCGATGAGTTGACAGGTACAGTCGCTGATATGACAGATGGACAAGGTGTTGAGCGCATTGTTGATGGTGAATTTGGCGGTAATTTACCTGTATTACTTGATGTTGCTCGAACAGGTTCTACCATCGCTACTTATGCTTCCATGCAAGTGCCGGAACCTTCATTACCTTTCAGAAGAATGATGTTTATGGATCTCACGATAAGATTGGTGTTGGTTTACGCGATACCCGAGCCAGCCAAATTAGATGCAATTTATGATGTCACAGATTTTTTGGAAAAGGATTTGTTACAACACAGAATTGCACATCGTGTAACACTTGAAAAAATAGCAAGCGCACATGAATTGGTTGAGCAGGGCGGTTTTTACGGGATGGTGCTTGTCGATATTGAGTGATCTGTGATTTTTTAACTGAGGCTAATTCAATCTCAGAATCACAACAGGCATTATGAGCATTAAGTTAATACAACAAGCCGGATGACTGGCAATATCATCTTTTAAAATTCTAGCGTGGGTTATCCAGATTATATTTTTTCATCTTTCGATATAATGTGCCTTTTGCAATACCTAGGTTTTTCGCCGTCTGGGTCATGTTGCCACCAAATTCCTTAATAGCATTTGAAATAGCCTGTTGTTCAGCAATATCCAGATTTGAACGCGTGTCACAAGATTGATGTTCTTCCGAACCAGAGTTCATTAAAGATTCTCCGGGTTGATAACCTGCAGGTAAGTCTTCAATTATTAAGGTTTCATTGGATGACATGTAACACATGCATTCAATGACATTGACTAACTCTCTGATATTACCGGGCCATTCTCTGTTAATCAGTAACGTGATTACAGAAGCAGAGATTCGTTTCGGCGTAATCTCTTGTGAGTCACGAATCTCATTCAATACAAGGTTCGCAATTTCTTCTATGTCATCTTTACGCCTTGATAATGGATCCAGGGCTATTACAACCGTCGAAAGTCGAAAGAATAAATCCTTTCTGAAGCGACCTTCAGCTACTTCTTTTTTAAGGTAGCAATTTGTTGCTGCTATCAGTCTAAAGTTAACCGGGATAGGTGTGATCGCGCCAACGCGATGTATTGTTCGTTCTTGTAATACGCGAAGGAAGACGGGTTGAATCTCAAGTGGCATTTCACCTATTTCATCAAGAAATAATGTACCACCATTCGCCGCTTCAATTTTTCCCATCATGCCGCCTCTTTTAGCACCTGTGAAAGCGCCTTCGACATGTCCAAACAATTCACTGCTTAAGATATCTTTAGTGAATGCACCACAGTTCAGATCGATGAAAGGTCCATTGCAAAAATTACTTGCATCGTGAATTGCGCGGGCAAACATTTCTTTGCCGACACCGGTATCGCCAAGAATTAAAACAGGCAGTGGTGTGGAAGCGGCCTTTCGGGCTTTATCGATACTGGTTTTTATGGATGAACAGTTCCCCGAGATTTTAACAAATGGGTCAATGCTTGCATGTGATTCGTTTGCAGCATTATTTAGTATGCTATTCGTCGTCGACGTATAACGTTTGTTTGTGGACAGCTGTATTTTGAACCCGATCACTTCATTTTTGTTTTTTATGGGTTCAACCCAATCATCTGCTAGCCAAACCCCCTCGTCATGTGGATAGACGATGCTGTCGCCACCAAATTTTTCCAGAGATAAGCGAGATTTAGAAGCAGGGTCATACTCTATACCCATTGCGTCAAGAATCGAGCGGACATTTTGTGTGTGATTAATTAATCTGCCTTGCTTATCAAACAGCAATTTTCCAGCATTACGGTGGCTATTATTGAAATCACACTTACTTATCTCTCGTATCGTGTTCCATTCCTCAGATGCGTTTTTAGCCAGCGATAATTGAATCTGATTCGCCCAGGAGACGACCAAGGGAACATGAAACTTATCGAACGTATTTGACAAGCCTGATACATCTATCACGCCGAGCAATTGATCGTCATAGGGGTCAGTTATAATTCCGGCGGTACAAGTCCATGATTTAAAGCCTTGTATGAAATGTTCTTTCCCGTGTACTTGCGTCGGCAGACCCGTAGCCATTGCGGTGCCGATAGCATTAGAGCCGGAGATCGTTTCTTTAAAGCCGTTTCCGGGAACGACACCGATGCTTATGGCATTTTCAATGCAATTGGGATCACCAACAACATCAAGGTTTACCCCGTTATAATCAGTTAGTACTAAAATAGTTTCCAGGTCACGTAAAAACACCCGGGCTTGTGCAAGAACAGGACGAGCGGATTTCATGAGGTCAGTATTGTTCTGACGTAATATGTGTAATGTGCCTTCAGTCGCCAGCAAAGGCGCTACTGTTTGTTCCGGGTTAACGCCCTGAGACAGGCAGCGTTCCCATGAACTGGCAATCAAATCACGAACGGGCAGATTTTTTGATTCACCGCCTGAACACAGGAAATTATCCCATGCCTGGTCAATATCCTTTTGCGAATAGAAAAGCGTATTGTGGTCGGTCTGTTTTGCTGAGTAACTCATAAATTAATAGTTTAAGCTTGTAGATTCTTTAGAGAGTGAAGTAATTAAAATACTGAATCGAATACGGTTATTTTTATTGTTATTAATATTTCGTCTTTTCAGGTCAAACTTTATAGTGTGATATTAGCATTAAATGTATATTTTTCACAAAAAGGATTAGATATTTACCGCAGTTTATTCAATCATAAACCTTTATAAGTAGGTCATTTGATCTGGTTTTGTTGTAAAAACACCGATCATTGAGCTATTTAGCTGAACCGTTCCATGATAGTACACCATACGTTCTCATATAGCCCGGTTTTATATATTTAGTTTAATTATTCTTTTTAATAAAGATATTTAAATCAGCATCTTACCTGTTTCTTGTGTAGTCAAAACCAGCTTGGCATAAAACTTGTTCCCCATCTATGGATATCGTTCCAAAAGCAATTCGTTTTCATGTTTTAAACGACTTTTGGTCACGGTTAGTTTTTTTAAACTCTTTAAGGGGGAGGAATGAAAAAATATAACAACAATATTTTGAAGGCCGCAGGCTTTCTATTGTGTTTCGGGGGATC
>CALKEZ010000025.1 GCA_938084745.1 uncultured Gammaproteobacteria bacterium | reverse complement strand
ACGAGTAACTGTGGATTATCATAAAACAACAAATACTGTTGCTCCGCAAAGCCGCATATTTCAACATTAGTACCGTAACCACCAGGTAAGGCAATGGCGGCATCTGCATTTTTAAACATCAGTGCACGGCTATGATCAACTGACTCAACAATGTGCTCTTCGTAATGCGACGGTATGTTTATTTTATTCGCATACGGGACCAGATTTTCAGGTAAATACCCGGTTAATTTCCCATTGTTATCTAAAATAGCCCTGGCAAAGTCATCCATAAGTCCTATAAATAATCCGCCAAAAACAACCTCGTAATTTTTTTCAACCAGATACTGACCAAGTTTGCGTGCGGTTTCTTTAAAAACGGGGTCTTTCAAATCTCGTGAAGATGAAAAAACGGCAACCGTTTTTATAATATTCTCTTTCGGCATTCTTTATTTCCCCTTGCTTTCCCAAAGTTTAAAATTCATTAACTGTATCAACCAGAGAAAGCGCTTTTACATACTGCCAGGCCTTTCCTCCACTAGTTTGTTCATTCAACCATTGCAAATCTTCAGATTGATCAATATCACGTTTCACACCATCAGTATGCACAACATTAACAACAATAGAATTATCCCTGGCAACCTGCTGGTGGCGCTTGAAACTGTTCATTCCAAACAATAACGGGACTGTTAACGGTGGGGTAAATATAAAGGCATTTGTTCCACCGTCTTTTTCAGCGGCGCATAATGTAATGCCCTGATGATGTGCATTATCCAGTAATTCAAGATCCTGATGCGAAAGTTGAGCCAAATCTGTTGGTATGATTGCAACTTTATCGACATCCCTTTGTGACAATGCCGCTATGGCTATCTCTGCATCTATTGAGTAGCCGCTATCTTTATCTGTCAATAAAAATTCCACAGCATATTTCTCAGCCAAACTAGACAAAGTGCGATCACTACTTACTATCAGAACACCTTGAACATGTTTTGAAGATGTCAGCGTGTCCAGTGTATCTATTAACAACAAGTAACTGAATTGTGCACGTTGTGCTTCTGACAACACATTTTTCAATCTGATTTTACTATCGTCTAGAGATTTAACGGGTAATATAATCCACATACTCTTTATATCTTTGTCCTGGTCAAAGTGTTTTTGAAAACCCGATCACTGCTTCGGCTAAATTAATTTTATCTTGTAATGTATTCATAATGATATTATCAGTGTGCGTTTTCAATCCTGTAGCTTCAATAGCTTTAATGAATTCAGCATCTTGATTATCAATGATCATGCCGTCAGCAATATCAGCGTAGAAATTTGCAATCGTGACCACATCACAAGCCATATCAAGTTCCTGCATGATTTTTACTGTAGGTCCTTTCATCGCCAGTCCATTTACGATAGGGGAAATAACAATCACTGGTACGTTAATATCCTTGAGTCTTTTGCGAACATTATGAAGTGAAAGAATCGGATCTATACTCAGAAAAGGATTAGATGGACATAAGATTATCGCATTCAGGCTTTCTTCGTTTAGTACGTTATCAAATTCAGTTGCAACGGTAGCCTTGTCTATATTCTCAAATTCAATTCCGCTTACCCTGGGACTGCATGCATGTTTAACAAAATATTCCTGAAAGGTGAGTTTTCCAATATCAGTATTAACTATTGTGCTCACCGGATCATCCGACATAGGAATGATCCGGGATTTAATTTGCAATTGTTGAGCTATTTTTTTTGTTATTTCGGAAAGCGTTAAACCCTGCTTATAGCCTTGCGTACGAAAGACGTGCGTTGCCAAATCCCTATCACCCAATTGGAACCAGGACTCTATCCCCAAAGTTTTGCAGGCCGCCATAAAATTCCAGCTTTCGTCCGCACGTCCCCAGCCCTGTTCCTTATTATTCGTGCCAGATAACGTATAGAGCAATGTATCTATATCCGGTGAGATATAAAATCCCAGGTGCTGAAAATCATCGGCTGTATTTACGACAATATTTAATTGTTCCTGTTGCAACACATGATCCAGCCCGAGTGCAAGTTTAGCTCCCCCTACTCCACCGCATAATGCAATATATTGATTCATACCTTTATTCATAACATGCTTGATTTTATTCTTCGACTGCAGGATTTGTTTTTTCGATGTTTGTGATAGCATCTATTTCAATAAAAGTTAAATATAAAAAATTAAACGTATGAATATTAAATCTTTATCATTGTCTGCTATTCCAGATATCCCCTTGATAAAACCAGGTGATAATTTAGCCCACATTCTTGTCTCTTCTTTATTAAAGTCAAGTTTTAAGATACAGGACGGCGATATCCTCGCAATCGCACAAAAGGTCGTATCAAAAGCTGAAGGCCGAATCGTCGACTTAAAAACAGTAACACCTTCCAGCAAGGCGATAGAACTTGCACAGCAGGTCGATAAAGACCCGAGACAAATTGAATTAATTCTTTCAGAGTCAAATTCGATTATCGGGCATAAGCCAGGCGTTATTATTGTTGAACATCTCTCAGGCACTGTATTAGCAAATGCAGGTATAGATCATTCTAATATCGAAAGCACTGATGAGCAGGAGATGGTTTCCTTGTTACCTAAAGATTCAAACATATCTGCTCGCCGATTAAAGAAAGAGATCGAAACGCTATGCAATAAAAGTATCGGCATTATTATTACCGACAGCATTGGACGCCCCTGGCGTCTCGGTACTACAGGTGTTGCTCTTGGCTCAGCAGGCGTACAAGTCATCCGCGACCTGCGTGGTGATAAAGACATGTTTGGACGAGAACTAAAAGTTAGCGAAACAGCTGATGTCGATTCACTTGCCAGTGCGGCTTGTTTATTAATGGGTGAAGGAAATGATGCAACACCACTGGTTTGTATTCGGGGAGTAGAAACGATTGAGACGAGCGATGACACTCGACAGTTATTACGTTCAGCATCCGATGATCTATTCCGATAATTTAACCCGATGCAATTGCGATTGTGCAGCCTGAGGCCTCGTTAATATCTGAATGAGGCATGAGCATTCACCAACTGCTCATTAACTAGCCATTAAAAGCATGCCTCACATAATAATTATTAATATTATATTGATATTATAAAATAATTATATTTTACATATCATACATTTAACTTCTTAATAGCGCTAAAGTGTTGGTTATAGTATTTTTTCATTAATTATACCGACTACTCAATGCTAGCGAGTGGCCGGCAAGAGGTGCCCCAACTCTTGCGGTATATTTTATTCTGCTTACACGATTTATATCGTCCAAACTTAAGCTAGAGGTTTTATTTACAAATGCTAAACCCTACTCATTACCAAGTAATCGATCAAATTGCTATCATAACAATTGATAACCCACCCGTTAATGCAATGAGCTTTGATGTCAGACAGTCGCTATCTAAAGCTATCGATCAATTTAATTCCGATGTCAGTGTGAAAGCCGGCATATTGATTTGTAAAGGACGAACTTTTATTGCTGGTGCTGATATTTCAGAGTTTGATCACTTACCATTTAAAGATCCCTGGTTACCCGAGATTGTTCAAAAAATTGAAGATGCGAATAAGCCAATTGTCGCGGCCATTCATGGTTCCGCACTGGGAGGTGGGCTAGAAGTTGCGATGGGTTGCCATTTCCGATGTGCTATAGAAAGCGCAAAGTTTGGTTTACCTGAAGTGACACTCGGTCTTCTTCCAGGTGCAACAGGTACGCAACGATTGCCACGACTGGCCGGGGCAAAAAAAGCATTGGACATGATGCTGTCGGGTAAACCTATAAATGCCAAGGATGCATTCAACTGCGGCATCCTAGATATGATTATTGAAACTGACTTGCAGGAAGGTGCTATTGCCTTTGTAAAAGAAATTCTGGATATACAAACACCTATAAAGCGACTTAGCCAAATTAACATCAATAGTAACGGTGTCTCAACTGAGTTATTCAACGATTATCGTAATCAAATCGCAAAAAAATCACGCGGATTTTTTGCACCAAAACAAATAATTAAATGCGTAGAAGCTGCTGTCGAACTTTCGTATGAAGACGCACTTAAAATTGAAAATAGTTTATTTCTTGAATGTTTAAACTCTGATCATTCAAAGGCGCAACGACATTTATTTTTTGCGGAACGTGAAATTTCAAATATCCCGAATAAATCAAAGGATACAAAAATACGCGAGATTAATACTTTTGCTATTGTTGGCGCAGGCACAATGGGTTGTGGTATTGCGATGAATTTTTTGAATGCAAACATCCCTGTGACGTTAATGGAAGTGAGTCAAGAAGGATTGGATCGGGGTATAGATATCATTCGCAATAACTATCAAGCCCAGGTCAGCAAGGGTCGTCTTAGTCAGGAACAAATGGAACACTATTTGAAATTGTTAAACGGCAGCACAGATTATGCTGACATAAGTAATGCCGATTTAGTCATTGAAGCCGTATTTGAAAATATGACTATCAAGAAAGAAGTATTTCAAAAACTGGATGGTGCATGTAAACCCGGCGCTATTTTGGCAACCAACACGTCCACATTAGACATAAATGTAATCGCAAATTGTACCAGCCGGCCTGAGGATGTCATCGGACTCCATTTTTTTGCTCCGGCAAACATAATGCCATTACTGGAAATTGTACGTGGCGACAAAACATCAGATGATGTCATAGCAACCTCATTGAAAATGGCTAAAACTATTCGTAAAGTAGGTGTGCTTGTAGGTGTCTGTTTTGGTTTTGTTGGAAATCGAATGTTCCTTCCCTATGTTCGCGAAGCAGAGCATATGATGTTAGAAGGTGTTTCCGCAAAGCATATTGACCAGGTTGCCTGTGACTGGGGAATGGCAATGGGACCACATGCTGTTACAGACTTGTCAGGCCAGGATGTTTTTTTCAAGTTAAATGATGAATGGGAAGATCAACCCGACGATCCAAACTACTTTCGCATCTGTAAGGTTTTATTTGAAATGGGACGTTACGGACAGAAGAGTGGCAGAGGAATATTTAAATACGAAGGTCGCACAGCTATAGAAGATCCAGAGATGGCTGACATTGCCCGTCGTGAAGCTGATGAACTGGGTATTAAACAAAGAGAAATTAGCGACAACGAGATTATTGAGCGAATGTTGTACGCCATGATTAACGAAGGCGCATTAATATTGGAACAAGGTATTGCCTTAAGAGCTGGCGATATAGATGTTATTTTCTGTAACGGTTATGGCATGCCACGTTACCGTGGTGGCCCAATGTTTTATGCTGACCTTATTGGCCTGAAACAAGTCTACGAAACAATAAATAGTTATCGTGAACGCTATGGTGATCGTTACTGGACACCGGCACCATTATTAGAACAACTGGTTGCCGAAAATAAAACATTCGCTGAATGGTCGAAAGAGAATATTTGATTTATTTTTAAACCTCATTGCGCAGGCCGCAGGCTATGTTAGAAACACGTTTATTAGACTCAACAGACCTTCAGGCTACGGCAATACTTTTTGATGAGTATCGGCAGTTTTACGGCCAAAAATCAGATTTAAATGCATCAACAATATTTCTTACTGAACGTATTGAGAAACAGGATTCTGTTCTAATTGGTGTTTTTGATCATTTAAAACAAATCGGATTTGTACAACTCTATCCGTGTTTTTCATCCATTGCCATGAAACGAAAGCTTATTCTGAATGACTTATATGTATCAGAATCGTCCAGAAGAGTGGGCGCTGCCAGCACCTTACTAAAAGCAGCTGAAAAGCACGCTGTTGATACCGGGGCATATTCTCTTGTATTGGCAACACAATTAACAAATATTTCTGCCCGTACACTCTACAAAAAAGCTGGCTGGACAGAAGAACAGGAATTTATTAATTATAACTACAGACTATAAGGTAACAAGACACAACAACGTCAGCCTACATGCTTACATGTTTGGGTAATTTGGACCCCCTCCTCCTTCAGGACTTATCCAGGTTATATTTTGTGTTGGGTCCTTGATATCACACGTCTTACAGTGCAAACAATTTTGTGCATTGATTTGCATTTGTTCTTCGCCTTTTTCCGAAGTCACAATTTCATACACCCCTGCCGGACAGTATCGTTGCTCGGGTGCATCGTAATCTTTAAGATTAATCGTGACGGGGGTGTCCGCATTACTCAATTTTAGATGACAGCGCTGGTCTTCTTCATGGTTAGTGCTGGATAGATAGACTGATGACAAGAGATCAAAACTAATACTATTGTCTGCTAGCGGATAGTCGATCTTATTGGCTTGTTGCTTGTTCTTTAATTGTTGATGGTCTTTGCTGTTGTCATGAAGATCGAATGGCAGTTTTCCGGCAAACCAGTTTTGTTCAATGTAATTATAGGCACCACCGATGTAGGGCCCCCATTTATGAATGGCCGGACCAAAATTACGACTGCTTTGTAATTCTTCATGCAACCAGGATGCGTTAAACCGTTCGACATAGTTCGTCAGTGTCTGCCCACCTTCATCACCATTGCTTAGCGCTTCTACCACTGTCTCCGCTGCCAACATGCCGGATTTCATAGCTGTATGACTTCCTTTGATCTTTGCAAAGTTCAAGGTACCCGCATCACAACCAACCATGATCGCACCAGGCATCACCATTTTTGGTAAAGAAAAGTAGCCCCCTTTTGTTATCGCCCGGGCACCATAAGAGATACGTCGCCCCCCTTTCAAATATTGCTTGATTTGAGGGTGATGTTTGAAGCGTTGAAATTCCAGATAAGGACTCACATAAGGATTTGAGTAATTCAGATCAGTAATTAAACCGACACTGACCTGATTATTTTCTAGGTGATAAAGAAAAAAACCACCGGTAGAACCAGATTCATTTAAGGGCCAACCCGCACCGTGAATGACTAATCCGGGTTTATGTTGTGCTTCAGGGATCTCCCAGAGTTCTTTAATACCAAGACCATAATGTTGCGGATCAGAATTATCATCCAGTTTGAAATGTTCAGTCAGGCGTTTGCCCAGATGACCCCGGCAACCTTCGGCAAAGATCGTATATTTACCGATGAGTTCCATGCCGGGTTCAAAGTTGTCCTTTTGCTTGCCATCAGCAGCGATACCCATATCATTGGTAATAACACCCCGAACAACATTGGCTTCATCAATAATGACATCCGCCGCTGGAAAGCCAGGAAAGATATCGACTTCTAATTCTTCAGCCCGTTCTGCCAGCCAACGACACACGTTACCTAAACTGACGATATAATTGTCTTTGTTGTGCATAGGTTTAGGCACAAACAGATTCGGTACTTTGTAGGCTTTATCCGGACTTGTTAAGAAATACACTTCATCTTCGGACACAGCCGTTTTCAGTGGCGCTTGCTTGTCTTTCCAGTCCGGAATTAATTCATTCAATGCCCGCGGTTCAAAAACCGCACCGGAAAGAATATGCGCGCCGACTTCCGAGCCTTTTTCCAGTACACAAACCGTTAGCTCAAGATCGTTTTCTATCGCTAATTGACGCAATCGTATTGCTGTTGATAATCCTGCGGGACCGGCACCAACAATGACAACATCATATTCCATTTTTTCACGTTGCATGATCAACCGCCTATAAATGAATAACTATGCGTTATTTAATGCTTCTATTAATTCGGGCACTATTTTGAACAGATCACCCACGATGCCATAATCAGTCGCCTGAAAGATAGGTGCATCGGCATCCTTATTTATTGCAACAATAACTTGTGAATCTTTCATCCCGGCAAGGTGTTGAATAGCCCCGGAGATGCCCACTGCAATGTATAATTTTGGCGCAACGATTTTACCCGTTTGCCCTACCTGAAAATCATTTGGTACGAATCCGGCATCGACTGCCGCTCGTGAAGCACCAATGGCGGCACCAAGACAGTCAGCAAGCGCTTCTATGATTTTAAAGTTTTCTTTGTTTCCAAGTCCCCGTCCACCAGAGATCACAATATCGGCAGCGGTAAGTTCAGGGCGTTCTGATTTTGTTAACTCTTCGCTTACCAGTTTGGATAAGGCTGACTCTACTGGCGCAGCTATGGCTTCGATTGGAGCCGCTGTATCCGTGCTAACAGCAGCAGAAAAGGCCGTAGCACGAACCGTAATTACCTTCTTTGAGTCTGTCGATTGAACCGTTGCGATGACGTTCCCGGCGTAAAATGGACGTTTAAACGTATCTTCCGATTCAATACTGATGATGTCAGAAATCTGTGCTACATCCAGTAAGGCAGCAATCCTGGGCAATAAATTTTTGCCTGTCGTTGTCGCGGCTGAAAGTACGTATGAATATTTCTCGGCAAGTTGATGCACTAAAGGTGCAATATTTTCTGCCAGTTGTGCTTCACAAATATCACTGTCACAAATTAATACACGTTTAACGCCACTGATTTTAGCAGCGCTATCGGCAACTGCCTGACAATTTTTGCCAGCAACAAGTACATCGACATCACCACTTAATTGACCGGCCGCCGTTATCGTACTCAACGTCGCCACGTTTAAAACTGAATTGTTATGATCTGCAATAACTAGAACACTCATCTCATATCACCTTTGCTTCATTGCGTAATTTATCCAAAAGCGCAGCAACATCGTCAACAATCACCCCGCCTTCACGCTTCGGTGGCTCAGTCACTTCCAGCAATTTTAATCTGGGCGTAATATCAACACTGAGATCTTCAGGGTTGAATGATTCAAGCGGTTTCTTTTTGGCTTTCATGATATCGGGTAGCTTGGCATAACGTGGCTCATTCAATCGAAGATCAGTCGTAATGACCGCCGGTAATTTAAGACTGAGCGTTTGTGTACCACCATCTATCTCTCGTGTGACGACAACTGTTTCAGATTCAACCTTAATACCGCAAGCAAAAGTACCCTGCCCCCAATTGAGTAATGAAGCTAACATTTGTCCGGTTTGATTTGCATCATCATCAATCGCTTGTTTGCCCAGGATTACTAATCCAGGATTTTCCTTATCAACAATAGCCTTTAATAATTTAGCCACCGATAATGGTTGAAGTTCCACATCTGTTTCAACATGTATGCCTCTATCAGCACCCATCGCTAATGCTGTTCGGATCGTTTCCTGGCACTGTTTAACACCAAACGAAGCGACAACAACTTCACTTGCTATACCCGCTTCTTTTAAACGAATAGCTTCCTCGACTGCAATTTCATCGAAGGGATTCATCGACATCTTGGCATTGCTGATTTCTACTGCAGTGTGATCAGTTGTTGGCCGAACTCTTACGTTGTAATCGACAACACGTTTTATGGGGACTAGTATTTTCATTATTATTTTCTCAATACATTTATTACAAAATGTGCTTCAAATTATACCGCGTCTCTACTCACACTCACCACTTTTGTTCCTGATCTAAAAAAGAAAAAACCTGCTCGGCAGGGATGCAAAGCAGGTTGAGGAGGAGGTATTTTAATGGGATACCTCTAGTTGGACCGGTCATAAATTCAATTAAACACTTATATAGATACTTTCTTTATTTCAGAAAAATGCCTGAATTCCAGTTTGTGCGCGGCCGAGGATCAGGGCATGAATATCATGCGTTCCCTCATACGTATTAACCGACTCAAGATTGAGCACATGTCGGATAACATGGTATTCGTCTGCAATACCATTACCGCCGTGCATGTCTCTGGAGACTCGTGCGATATCCAAAGCCTTGCCGCAATTGTTTCGTTTCAATAAGGAAATGGCTTCAGGGGCAAACTTATCTTCATTAAATAATCGGCCAAGACGTAGGCAAGCATGTAAACCCAGAGTGATTTCAGTCTGCATATCAGCCAATTTTTTCTGAATTAATTGATTGGCTGCGAGAGGCCGACCGAATTGATTTCGATCCAATACATATTGTAATGCACTGTGCCAACAAAACTCTGCGGCGCCCATTGTGCCCCAGGCTATACCGTAGCGGGCACGATTCAAACAACCAAAGGGGCCAGCCAGACCAGATGCGCCTGGCAATAAATTTTCTTCCGGGACCAGGACATCATCCATCACGATCTCACCTGTAATAGATGCGCGTAATGAAAACTTTCCTTCAATCTTTGGCGCAGATAAACCTTTCATTCCCTTTTCAAGAATGAATCCGCGAATGACACCCTCGTCATCCTTCGCCCATACAACAAACACATCCGCAATAGGTGAATTACTAATCCAGGTTTTACTGCCATTTAACAGATAACCGCCATCAACCTTTTTTGCCCTGCTCGACATACTGCCCGGATCAGAACCATGATTAGGTTCGGTCAAACCGAAACATCCGATGAATTCACCAGCAGCAAGCTTTGGTATAAATTTTTCTTTTTGCGCCTCAGTGCCATACGCATAAATGGGATACATGACCAGGCTGGATTGCACGCTCATCATAGAACGATAGCCAGAATCAACACGCTCAACTTCTCTGGCGATTAAACCATAGCTCACATAGCCCATATCTGTACAACCATATCCGTCGATGGTTGCACCTAACAAGCCCAGTTCACCCATCTCACGAAAGATTTCCGGATCGGTATGTTCATGCCTGAATGCTTCCGTTACCCGCGGTAATAATTTGTCCTGTGCGTATTGATACGCTGTTTCCTGTACCATACGTTCTTCTTCAGTCAGAACATCTATCAGTAATAATGGATCTTTCCAATCAAATTTAGATTTATTGTTCACGTTTGAGAGTACCTCAGAGTCATTAAATTAATTTTCTTTAAGCAATTATGGACTTATTAAGAAGCTAAATCTATAATATGTAAAATATAATTATTTTATAATTTATATATATTATATATATTATAATAATATCTAGACTTTATCATTAATGATTTTCGTATTTGTCCATAAAACCCTGCCTAAAGCACGGTTTCAGTACGAATAAGAATATAAATAGAATAGCCGAATTCGCATTTTAATATGGCACAGTAACACGTGGTTTAAGTTAACTTGCAGCAAGATATCCGAGGAGATAGTAAATGACATCTAGTGTCCCAAAAAATCAGGCGGTTAATAAATATCTAGATGTTCAATCAGATCTTGATTATAGAAATATTGCCATAAAGAAAGTAGGTATTAAAGGCTACACCATCCCGATAGTGATCACCGATAAAACTGTCCAGCAAAAAAGTATCGCGACCTGTTCATTGGCAGTAAATCTACCTTTTGATCAACGTAATGCAAACCTATCAAGTTTTATTCAGATTTTAAATGAAGATAAAGAAGACTTAAGTTTTCAAACGTTTAAAAAACTACCGGATAAGCTCAAATTATTACAAAACTCCGTAGCCAGCTATATCGAATTGGCATTTACATTCTTCAAAAATAAGCATGCCCCGGTTTCCAGGATTCAATCACTTATGGATTATAATGTTTCATTTATCCATGAAAGTTTAGATGAAAAAACACTGGACATGATTAAAGTCATTGTCCATGTTACAAGCCTTTGCCCATGCTCAAAGAAAATTTCGGACTATGGTGCGCATAATCAGCGTTCTGAAGTGACAGTGACAGTCTGTCCCAAAGAAGATGAAATAATATGGGTCGAAGACTTAATTGATATCGTAGAAAATAATGCTTCATCTGAGTTGTACAGTATATTAACGGTTGAAGATGAAAAGTACGTCACTGAGAAGGCTTATAACAATCCAAAGTTTGTTGAAGATATGATACGCGATTTGGCAACTGAGCTAGGTGCGGATAAAAGGCTAAATGGCTATAAGGTCGAAGTTGAAAATTTTGAATCTATTCATAATCATTCTGCTTATGCAGCAATTGATAAATTAAAATTAAATTTAAACAACTCTCCTTCTTTACGATAAATTTATCGTCTCACGAGTAAATTAGTGTTGCCTTATCTTGTTTATCTCAAATTAAGAATGTCAGTACAAGCATATCGCATTTACTAATTTAGGTTATTGGTTTCACTTCGCCCTGTTGGTTATGCGATGTTTTTAACACAGAGTCATTCGACTTTTCAATTTCTCTTGCTTGATCAGCAAGGTTTGCAGCGGCCCTCATCATCTCGTGTCCTGCTGTAACCCTCCTATATTGACTTAGGTTTACAATTTTTCTTAGAGTAATAAATACATATGCTATTTATATCAATAGCATGTATTGCAGAATTGATGCTCGAACAAGCGAGAATAATTAAATTTTAATTGAGGCATTAATTATTGCCTCATTAATACACCAGATATTTTTCTGAGAAAGAAAAAATTCTGTCTATCATTGAAATCATTGGTGCCGATGGGCGGACTCGAACCGCCACGGGATTACTCCCACTACCCCCTCAAGATAGCGTGTCTACCAATTCCACCACATCGGCAATCTAAACTTTACTCTGTTGGTAAGCTGGGCAGGTCTGAATCCTGAGCATCAACCTGATCTTCGATAACAGCAGGGATGTCTTGTTCGGCTGCTTCCTGTTGCAGCACGATACCAGGCTGATCTAATAAGCTGGTTGGTGCTTGTTTCATATTCTGCGTTGCCAGGTAGGCGAGTAACAAACTATTGCCGAGAAAGATGATGGCTAATACGGTTGTTACCTTGGTTAAGAAACTTGAGGAACCGGAGCTGCCGAATACGGTGGATGATGATCCACTGCCGAATGCAGCGCCTGCGTCAGCACCTTTACCGTGTTGGATCAGAATAAATCCGATCAGTGCTACGGCGACTAATACTTGTAATACAAATAATAATGTATGGGTTGTTTCCATCTTTTTACTACCTCACAGAGTGACAAATAGTGAGAAAATCTTCTGCAACGAGGGATGCCCCGCCGATCAGACCGCCATCAATATCTGCTAATTCAAAAAGTTGTTTCGCATTATCCGCTTTCACACTGCCACCATATAAAATCCTGATAGCTTCTGCGGTTTCATGATCATGTCTTGCCAGACGTAATCGTATAAATTCGTGTACTTCCTGTGCTTGTTCAGGTGTCGCTGTTTTACCGGTGCCGATCGCCCAAACCGGTTCGTAGGCAATGACTGCGTGTTTAAATGCCTGAATCCCGGCCTTATCAATCACTGCATCCAACTGCCTCGCAATCACCTCTTCCGTGTTGTTTGATTCGCGTTCTTCTAGCAGTTCACCAATACACAATATCGGTATCATCGTATTTGCCTGCACGGCAATAAATTTCTCCGCGACGCGCACATCGCTTTCACTATAGAGCATCCTGCGTTCCGAATGACCGACTATCACATACTCACAGCCAAACTCTTTCAGCATGGCCGGTGCAACTTCGCCCGTATACGCACCGCTTTCGAGATGTGACACGTTTTGTGCACCCAGCCGTATGTCCGTCTTCGCCAGTAATCTGGCCAGTTCCGGGATATACACAAACGGCGGGCATATCAACACCTCGGATTTTGTCTTTTCAGACATCCCCTGAGAAACGGCACCGACTAGCTGGTGTATGCTCTCAAGCGAACCGTTCATCTTCCAGTTTGCTGCGACCAAAGATCGACGTTCTGACATAGCTGATCGCCTTATAGTAAAAGGCCCCGAAGATTACAGAGAGGACGGCATGAAATCAATATTTTCCGTGTTTTATTGCCGATATTAAGCAGCACAAGACCTTAAACCCGCTAGTGTCTCTCAGGCTTTGGCTTGTCTCTCGGTTTTTGGGTCGCTTCCAGGAGTGCCTTGATCTCATTATCTTCCAGACGCCAGTGCTCGCCCGCTTTTTTCCGGCGCGGTAGGATGTAGGGGCCAAACCGGGTTCGAATCAGGCGTGTTACCTGAAAACCCTGTGATTCCCATAAGCGTCGCACTTCGCGGTTACGGCCTTCCATGATGACCACATGGTACCAATGGTTGGCACCTTCACCGCCGGAATCCACGATGTCGGTAAACTTCGCCATGCCGTCTTCCAGCTCGACTCCGTCGCGCAGGGCCTGTAATTGAGATTTATCTGCTGTACCCAGTATGCGCACGGCATACTCACGTTCAATCTGGTTGGACGGGTGCATCAGCTTATTGGCTAAATCACCGTCGGTGGTAAACAACAATAAACCGGTCGTGTTCATGTCCAATCGACCGATGTTTATCCAGCGACTGTTTCTTAAGCCGGGTAATTTTTTGAAAACCGTATCGCGGCCTTTTTCGTCTTTACGCGTACAAATTTCTCCGGCCGGCTTGTAATAGGCTAATACCTTGGGTTTGACTTCGCGCTGGCTGTGCAATCGGATCGAACGTGAATTAATAACGATGCGATCTTTATGATCGACAGGCTGACCGAGCACGGCTAATTTTCCATTAACCGTAATCTTGCCATCACGTATCAAGGATTCTATTTCACGTCTTGAACCGTGGCCTGCATTGGCAAGTACTTTTTGAATTCGTTCACTCATAAGGATCTATTTTAATTACTGATGTTTCCATTCACGAAGGAAATAAGGTGGTGTGTTTAAACGTTACCGCAACCACCGCGAACACGGGAACACTAACGGTTTCTGCTGTTTAGGAATCAACTCGAAAAAGGAATGACTGTTGCGCCTTCTTCAGACGGGGCTTCGTCTTCAGCTTCACTGACCTCTTCCGCCAGTTCAGACGCGTCAGCATCTAGCGCTTCTTCTGCTGGCGCTTCTGCAACAACCTCTATTTCCTCCGGACTGTCCTGCTCAGTTTCAGTTTCAACTTCAACTTCAACTTCAGGTTCAACTTCAGGTTCAACTTCAGGTTCTGATACTGCTGTTACCTCATCATCAACCATTGCCGTTGGGTGTTCAGCGCTGGCGGCTTCTGTTTGTTCAATGTTAGTTTTTGTTTCTTCTTCCAATGCTTCGAACAGATCCGGGTTAATCGCATCAAAATCCTTGATGTCGGCCAAGGCTGGCAAATCGGATAGTTTCTTCAGATTAAAATAATCCAGGAATTTTCTGGTGGTGACGAGTAACTCGGGCTTGCCCGGTACATCGCGATGGCCAACACCTTTGATCCATTCCCGTTCAAACAGGGTTTTAATAATGGTACCGCTGACACTTACGCCACGAATCTCTTCTATTTCGCCACGGGTAATCGGTTGACGGTAGGCAATAATGGCCAGGGTTTCGAGTAGTGCGCGCGAGTAGCGTGGCGGACGTTCATCAAACAGGTGATTCACCCAGGCCGCGTATTCATCTCTGGCCTGAAAACTAAAACCGCTGGCGGTCTCGGCTAACTCTACGCCGCGATCATGATAGTCTTGTTGCAGTTGTTCGAGCGCGGTACGGATATCATCCCGTTCCGGTATTAAAGTCTGTTCGGCCTCAAACAGGCTCAACAGTGCCGCAATGCTTAACGGTTTTGTGGATACCATCAAAATGGCTTCGATTATATTTTTAACTTTTTCCTGACTCATGATGCTGCCTTAACATAAATTGGTCCGTTGATTTCATTCTGTACGAGTTGAATTAATGAGTCTTTCACCAATTGTAAAATCGCTAGTAGTGATACGATCACACCGCTCCGACCTTCTTCAACACTGAACAAATCCTTAAAATCGGTAAAACTATCCGGGTTTACCTTATCGAGCACGATACCCATACGTTCACGTACGGATAAGGCCTCACGATGCACCATGTGGTGCGAAAACATATCCGCGCGCTTAATGACTTCGGCAAAGACGCGTAAGATTGCATCCATCGAGACTTCCGGTGGCTTCTGGTTTACCTTGCGCCCTGGAAACTCGGCAACAGTGGTAAATAAATCTCGCTCATAGCGCGGTAACTCATCAATTTTTTCGGCCGCCTGTTTATACCTTTCGTATTCCTGTAAGCGTCTTATCAATTCTGCTCTGGGGTCGTCTTCTTCGTCGTCTTCATTATGGCGCGGCAATAACATTCTGGATTTGATTTCGGCCAGCATCGCGGCCATCAATAAGTATTCACCGGCCAATTCAAGCTGCAGCGTTTCCATCAAGTCGATATACGACATGTACTGCTCGGTGATCTTGGTTAGCGGTATATCAAGAATATCGATGTTTTGGCGTTTGATGAGATAGAGCAGTAAATCTAGCGGCCCTTCAAACGCTTCGAGGAACACCTCCAGCGCATCGGGCGGAATGTATAAATCTTTGGGTAATTCCGTCAACGGCGAGCCCAACACCAGCGCAAACGGCATTTCATCCTGACTGGTCCTGGTTTTTTCGAGTTCTTCGTTCATATGTCTAATTCGAAATAGCGGCTTGTTTAGCGGTAGATCAGTCCCATCGCATCGCGAACTTCTTCCAAAGTTTCCCGCGCAACATCTCGTGCTGCATCACAGCCGTCGGCAATAATACCGCGAACGGTCTCGGGATCGTTGATGTATTCGTTGGCACGTTCCCGAATAGGCTGTTGTTCTTTTAATATGGCATCAATTAATGGTTTTTTACAGTCCAGACAACCAATTTTCGCACTCGTGCAGCCATCGACCACCCAATCTTTCAGATCGTCGTCGGAATAAACCTGGTGCAGATTCCACACCGGGCATTTACCGGGCTCGCCGGGATCGGTACGTCTGACCCGGGCCGGATCAGTCGGCATCTTCTTGATTTTTTCTTCAACGACGCTTGGATTCTCGCGCAGTGTGATTGTATTGCCATACGACTTGGACATCTTTTGTCCATCCAGCCCCATCATCTTGGAGGCAGGTGTTAACAAGGCTTGTGGTTCTGGAAATATGGCCTTACCCGAACCATCCAGATAACCCGACAAGCGTTCACGATCACCAATACTGATATTTTGTTGCGATTCCAGTAGTGCGCGGGCCCGCTCTAGTGCCTGGGATTCGCCTTGCTCCTGATAGCTGCGGCGTAGCTCATGATAGAGTCGCGCATTCTTCTTACCCATTTTTTTGATAGCGGCTTCTACTTTTGCTTCAAAATCATGCTCTTTTCCATAGAGATGGTTGAAACGTCTAACCACTTCGCGCGCCAGTTCAACATGTGAGACCTGATCTTCGCCAACAGGAACGTGTCCTGCCTTATAGATAATAATGTCTGATGTTTGTAGTAAGGGGTAACCCAAAAAGCCATAAGTGGTCAGATCTTTATTGGAGAGTTTCTCTTGTTGGTCCTTGTAGCTCGGCACCCTTTCCAGCCAACTGAGTGGTGTGCTCATGGATAATAACAAGTGTAGTTCTGCATGTTCGGGCACACGCGATTGTATAAAAAGCTTGGCTGCTCCCGGATTTACGCCGACAGCAAGCCAATCGATGACCATGTCCCAGACACTTTTTTCTATGATTGAAGGATCTTCGTATTCCGTCGTCAGGGCATGCCAATCCGCAACAAAAAAGAAACATTCATATTCCTGTTGTAATTCGAGCCAGTTTTTAAGAACACCATGATAATGACCTAGATGCAGTTGGCCTGTCGGGCGCATGCCGGACAAAACCCGCTGTTTACCACTTGTAGACAACACAACCTCCCGCGGTCGTTTTTAAATAGGGGTAGTACAAAAGACGCGCATTATACCCTGACTGACTAGCCGTGACAGAAATTTGTATGGCTAATTTCAGGCTAAATCGGCAATGCCCTTGCCTTCACGTAAGATAACCGGCTCATCGCCAGTCATATCAATGATTGTCGTAAAATCCATGCCGCCGGCTTCGCCATCAATAATTAAATCTACCTGTTTACCGATCTTTTCATTAATTTCTTCAGGATCGGTTTCGGGCAAGTCTTCATTGGGTAAAACGAGGCTGATACTGATCATCGGCTCGCCGAGTGCTTCTAACAGCGCCAATGATATGGGGTTATCCGGAATGCGTATGCCGATGGTTTTACGTTTTGGGTGCTGTAAGCGTTTTGGAACATCACTCTTGGCCTTGAGAATGAAGGTATAAGGTCCGGGCGTCATTGATTTCATCATGCGAAAGGCGGAATTGTTGACCGAGGCATAGGACGCTATTTCGGAAAGGTCGCGACACAATAAGGTCATGTTTTGCTCAGCCGGTATTTGTCGTAGCTTTCGAATTCGATCCAGTGCTGCCTTCTCACCCAGACAGCAACCGAGGGCATAGGAAGAGTCCGTTGGATAAACAACCACACCACCTTCACGAAGAATCGCGATAGCTTGCGCTATCAGTCGTGCCTGCGGATTCTGATTATGTATTCTGAAATATTGCGCCATAATGTTGTCAATTAAAAATTAGGTTATGATTGTCTACACATCCAACTTACTTAACGATTCATGAAATTCCTGTTTGATTTTTTTCCACTAGTCGCGTTCCTTATTGCTTTTTATTATCCCGAGAATAGAGAGGAAGGTATTTATCTGGGTATCCAGGTAATCATCATTGCCTCATTCATACAAATTCTTGCTTACTGGTTGCTCACCCGCCGCTTTGAAAAGATGCATATCATCACTTTTGCACTGACCGTCGTTCTTGGCGGTGCAACGTTACTATTACACGATGAACTTTTCTTTAAGTGGAAGCCAACGGTCGTGAACTGGTTATTCGCAGTGATCCTTCTTGGTAGCCAGTTTATCGGTAAGAAACCCATCATCCGCAGAATGATGGATCATGCCATAACTGTACCGGATCAGGTATGGGTTAAATTAAATTTATGCTGGGCCGGCTTTTTTGTTATCTCCGGGGCGGCCAATATCTATGTGGCTTATAATTACAGCACCGAATTCTGGGCTAATTTCAAAGTCTTCGGGCTATTAGGTCTGACATTTATCTTTGCTATAGGTCAGGCCATCTATATGTCGCGCTACATCAGCGAAGTCGAGGAGGAAAAGGAATAATCATGTTCTACGCCATTATCAGTCAGGATGTGGAAAACAGCCTGGAAAAAAGAGTCAGCGCTCGACCTGAGCATATTGGTCGGCTACAAAAACTACAGGATGAGGGACGTTTGCTGATCGCCGGACCGCATCCAAACATCGATAGTGAAGATCCGGGACCAGCGGGTTTCAGCGGCAGTTTGATTGTTGCGGAATTTGATTCGCTGCAAGCAGCACAAGCCTGGGCAGATGCCGATCCCTATATTACTGCCGGGGTATATGAAAAAGTGATCGTGAAACCCTTTAAGAAAGTATTTCCCAATGTCTGAAACTGATCGAATGGAAATGATTCGTCGTTTACTCGAGGCCGAGTTGGCGCCGCGTGAACTGGAGATTGTTGATGAATCGCACCTGCATGCCGGACACACCGGTCACGGTGGTGCCGGTCATTTCAAGGTACGCATCGTATCGAACAAATTTAACGGTCTACTACCGCTTGCGCGGCACAGGCTGGTCTATGCCGCAGTAGACAGTTTAATGCCTGCCGAAATTCATGCGCTAAGTATTCAAGCGATTGCGACTGACGAGCATTAATAGCGTGGCCTTTACCAAACCTTTTCTGAAATGGCCCGGCGGCAAATACAAACTGCTGGATCGAATTCGTAATCGTCTCGATAAAGGTAACCGTCTGGTCGAACCCTTCGTCGGTTCGGGTGCCGTGTTTTTAAATGCCGGCTTTAAAAAATATTTATTGGCCGATACCAATCCCGATTTAATTAACCTGTATCTACAGGTACAGGAAAACGATGCCGGGTTTGACAAGTATTGTCAGAGTTTTTTTACGCCCGAGAATAATTGTGAAGAACGCTATTATTATTTCAGGGAGCAATTCAACGCGACCACTGACACCCGTTATAAATCAGCACTTTTTTTATATTTGAATCGGCACTGTTATAATGGCCTCTGTCGTTATAATTCGAAACATGAATTTAATACGCCCTTCGGTCGCTATAAGAAGCCTTATTTCCCGACCAGGGAATTAGAAGCTTTTCATCAAGCGGCACAGTCTGCCAAATTTATCCATGCCAGTTTTGTCGATACCATGAAACAGGCGAAACGCGGTGATGTCGTTTATTGCGACCCACCGTATGTACCGTTGTCCAAGACTGCCTGTTTTACCGATTATTTTTCCGGTGGCTTTGCCTGGAAGGAACAAATCGAATTGGCCGAATGGGCCGTGAAACTCGCGCGAAAAGGAATACCCGTTATTATTTCTAATCACAATACTGACAACACGCGCGCGCTTTATAAAGATGCAGGCGCCACGACTGAACGGTTTATGGTTAGAAGGACAATCAGTTGTAATACTCGTAACCGAGGCAAGGTAGAAGAATTACTTGCCGTTTTTCAATAACACATCGCTATGTCTGACACGCTAAAACTCACAGAAGAATTAATTAACCGCCGCTCACTTACGCCCGATGATGCCGGTTGCCAAATACTCATGGCCGAACGCTTGGGCAAGATCGGCTTCAAGGCAACACACTTACGCTTTGATGATGTCGATAATCTTTGGTTAACGCATGGCGAGTCGGGTCCCTTGTTTGCGTTTGCCGGACATACCGATGTGGTGCCTACCGGTCCCCTGGAAGAATGGAAAACCGATCCGTTCAAGGCTGAAATTATTGATGACCATCTTTATGGTCGTGGTGCTGCCGATATGAAAGGTGGTATTGCTGCCATGATCACGGCTACCGAGAGTTTTGTTAAAGCGCATCCCGATCATAAGGGCACGATTGCCTTTTTAATTACCAGTGATGAAGAAGGTCCTTCAATCAACGGTACGCGTAAGGTGATTGATTACTTAAATGAAAATGACATAAAAATTAAGTGGTGTATTGTTGGCGAGCCTTCGAGTGATAAGCAACTTGCCGATACGATTCGTATCGGACGACGCGGTTCATTAAATGGAATACTCACCATCAAGGGAATTCAAGGTCATGTCGCCTATCCGGACATTGCCGAAAACCCGATACATAAAGCCAGTGCGTTTTTAACCGAGATAACATCGACCGCATGGGATCAGGGTAACGATTCATTCCCACCCACGAGTTTCCAGATATCAAATCTCAATGCCGGAACGGGCGCTGATAACGTTATCCCCGGTTCAATGAAAGTGGTTTTTAACTTTCGTTATTCAACCGAGACCAATCAGGATGAGATACAGGAAAAAGTCACGGCGATGCTGAATAAGCATGGACTCGATTATGATTTACAATGGAAACTGTCCGGCCTGCCCTTTCTCACCGACTCTGGCAAACTACTTGATGCCAGCTGTAAGGCAATAAAGGATATATGTGGCATTGATACATTTTGTTCAACCGGTGGCGGCACCTCTGATGGTCGTTTTATTGCGCCCAGTGGTGCAGAAGTCATTGAGCTTGGCGTCATTAATAAAACTATTCACAAGATAAATGAATGCGTCAAAGTTGATGATTTGGAAACGCTTTCAAAAATTTATCACAATATACTCGAACAACTACTTAAAAATTAAACCTGATGATAGAAAAATTTATAGAAAGAACTTTATTTTCCAGTCGCTGGTTACTTGCGCCTATTTACCTTGGTTTATCTTTTGCTCTGATTGCATTAGGCATAAAATTCTTTCAGGAATTAATTCATACATTCACTATCGTCATTTCTATGAGTGAGGCCGATTTGGTTCTTTCTATTCTTTCACTGATTGATATGTCACTGGTAGGAAGTTTGATTGTCATGGTTATGTTTAGTGGCTATGAGAACTTCGTATCAAAGATTGATCTTGAGGATGGCGATGAGAAACTGGATTGGCATGGCAAGCTTGATGCCGGGACATTGAAACTTAAAGTTGCTGCCTCTATTGTCGCAATTTCTTCAATTCACTTGTTACAAAAATTTATGGAAGTCAGCCAAATACCTGATAATAAATTAATGTGGTATGTCATCATTCATATGACTTTCGTCGTGTCGGCTTTACTACTTGCGTATCTTGATAAAATTGCTTTCTCTCAACATCGCACTCATTGAATTCAATCAGCGGAATACATTGTATTTAACGATGCAATAGATAGCGCGCACGCCGTCTTTCCAGTTTATCTTTTTACCTTCCTGATAGGTGCGTCCGTAATACGATATACCGACTTCGTATATTCTACATTTTAGTTTTGCTACTTTTGCCGTTAATTCCGGCTCCATGCCAAAACCATTCTCTTCGATTTCGATCTGATCAATGATTTCTTTTTTGAAGGCCTTATAACAGGTTTCCATGTCGGTAAGATTCAGGTTGCTAAACATATTCGATAGAAACGTCAGAAAACCATTACCCAGCCGATGCCAGAAATACAGCACACGATGCGCACTGCCAGAGGAAAAACGTGAACCGTAGACAACATCGGCGCGGTTATCGGTGATCGGTTTCATTAATATTTCATATTCATTTGGATCATATTCAAGATCGGCATCCTGAATAATCACGACATCCCCGGTTGCTTGTTTGAGTCCTGTTTTTATAGCTGCTCCCTTACCTTTATTTTGTTCATGCAAAATAAGTTTATCGATCTTATCCTTAATTTCATTTTCCAGGATATCGCGCGAACGATCTGAGGAATAATCATCAACAACAATAATTTCAATATCCGACCAGGTGCAATTACGCACAGCATCAATTAGTTGCTTGATAGTAGGTTCTTCGTTGTAACAGGGAATAATGACCGATAACTTCATGTTTGTAGTTCATTGTTTAATTGTTCATGTAGATCAACATAGAATATCTTTAAATTCAACACCTCGTCGTTTTGGCCCTTACCTAATTGTCGACTGGTTCGTGTATTCGGATCGCCGCTCCTGCGCACACGTTTTACATTGCGGCTTATTTACACTGCCGCTTCGGACTCCTGTCCTCGAGAATGTGTTCCCGACATTCTCTACCGCCTACATCCCTGTAGGCGTCTCGCGGCATTGCCTGCAGGGATGCAGGTAATTGGAATTTGTTTGGAACATAAATTCCAACCGTCCATCCATGGACGTCGCCGCTTCGGACTCCTGTCCTCTCGCGGCATACGGTCCATCCATGGACGTAAAAAAACCCGAAGGACGTTAATCCTTCGGGTTTTGTATGACACTACTTCGAAAAAGAACTATTTTTCGTCGAACTGTGCTTCTTCAGTAGAACCGGTTAATGCCGTTACAGAAGATGCGCCACCTTGAATCACGGTAGTAACATCATCAAAGTAACCCGCACCCACTTCTTGCTGATGAGAGACGAAAGTATATCCACGTTCACGACCTTCAAATTCAGGTTCTTGAACCATTTCAGTGTAATGCTTCATACCTTCGCCACGTGCATAGTTGTATGCGAAGTCGAAAGTACGATACCAGGCCAAATGGATACCAGCCAATGTGATGAACTGGAACTTGTAACCGAGTTCAGACAAGTCTTCCTGGAAGCTGGCGATTTGTGAATCGTTCAGGTTCTTTTTCCAGTTAAACGAAGGTGAACAGTTGTAAGACATCAACTGACCCGGAACCGCTGCTTGTACTGCTTGGGCAAATTCACGTGCAAAGCCAATATCTGGTGTACCTGTTTCACACCAAACCAAATCAGCATAAGGCGCGTAAGCGATACCACGACTGATAGCCTGTTCCAGACCATTCTTAACGCGATAGAAACCTTCTGCGGTACGTTCACCGGTAACGAAAGGTTTATCGTTTTCGTCAAAATCACTGGTTAATAGATTTGCTGCTTCAGCATCGGTACGAGCCAGAACGATAGTTGGTGTACCCATGACGTCTGCTGCCAAACGTGCAGCGAGTAATTTTTGTATCGCTTCCTGAGTTGGAACCAGTACCTTACCGCCCATGTGACCACATTTCTTAACAGCTGCGAGTTGATCCTCGAAATGAGCACCGGCAGCGCCGGCAGCGATCATGTTTTTCATTAATTCGTAGGCATTCAAGACACCACCGAAACCCGCTTCAGCATCAGCAACGATAGGCAAGAAGTAGTCAATGGCATCTTCATCTTTCATTTTGCCATCAGCAATATTTTTCCACTGGATTTCATCTGCACGCTTGAAGGTATTATTGATACGACGAACCATGGTTGGTACGGAATCGTAAGCATACAAGGATTGATCCGGGTACATCGTTTCAGAGGTATTGCCATCAGCAGCAACCTGCCAACCTGACAGATAAACAGCTTCCAGACCGGCTTTGGCCTGTTGCATGGCCTGACCAGCAGTAATAGCACCAAAGGCATTTACATAGCCTTTTTTGGAAGTGCCATTAACTTTTTCCCAGAGCTTTTCGGCGCCTCTGCGTGCAAGGGTATATTCAGGCTGAACACTGCCGCGCAAACGAACAACATCTGCCGCACTATAACCACGCTTTACATTTGCCCAACGTGGGTTTTCTGCCCAGTCTTTCTCTAACTGCTTAATTTGCTCTTCTCTAGTCAATGTAATTCTCCAAATTTTGCGGTTCTACTCAGGAATCATAGTTAAATGAATCCAAATATTTCAGATTTAGTCAATTTCATCTCAATATACCCGACTACTGCTGTATAAAAAGACTAGTCCAAATGATAATCAGACATGACGTTTAAATTTCAGGGCAGCAAAAATAATAAGATCTCTACTATTTAGCAAGCTAATTATTTTAATAATTAGTATTAACAATATTAATACTAAAGTTATAATCAGTATATTATGAGTCGTTTTTACTACAAACAGAACCGTTTGAAACAACTCAGGGCGTTTTGTTATGCCGCTCAACTTAAGAGCATGTCTCGAGCTGCGGAACAAATGTTCCTCAGCCAGCCGTCTATTTCTCTTTTAATTCAATCACTTGAGAAAGACCTCGGGCAAAATTTATTTGTTCGCAAAGGGCCTAAAATCGAATTAACGGCAGAAGGCAGCATATTATTTGATATGTCATTGCCCTTGGTCGAAGGGCTCGAGACCTTGCCAGAAAATTTTGAAGAGAAATGCAATCACTCGGTTACTGGTAATCTTAAAATTGCTGCCGTCGAGGCCACCATACTTTATATATTGCCTGATATCATCAAACGATACACTGACACCTTCCCTGATATTCATATCAAACTGAACAATTGTACTGCCGCCCTCGGAGTTGAAAAGGTGCGCAACGGCGAGGTGGATTTTGCCATCGGTTCTACCCTGAGCGTTCCGGATGACGTGGTCTATCTGCCAATTTACTCATTTGAGCCCGTATTGATCATGCCTGTCGGGCATCCACTGGCTAATAATAAGGAAATAAGTATGCAAGACATTAGTCAGTACGGTTTAATTTTATCGCCGCAGCATATGTCTACCTGGCAAATTGTTGATTCCGTCTTTAAACAATACAATGTGGACTATAAAGTGGCATTAGAGGCCGGTGGTTGGGAAGTCCTGAAAAAATATGTCGAAAATGGTCTCGGTATATCCATAGTGACGGATATTTGTTTGTCCGGCAAAGAGAAGCTGGATCGTGTACCGTTAACAAAATATTTTCCGAAAAGGACTTATGGCTTGTTTCTGCGTCGAGGAAAGGTCCTTTCTCCGGCAGCACGTGAATTTATTCAGTGCATGGACGCTAAAGCTATGGCCCAATTTAGTGCGGAAAATACCAGGTAAATATATTGCACGTATTGATAATATTACTGTCGAACCCCATATATGCTTATGGCACAAAAGATGCGTAATATAATTATAAAAAAGACTTGAAAATGACCAACAGAAAGTATCATTATTAGTAGTAGAGATATGAATAAAATTGTTAGATTAGATTTACCAAACCGTATGAGTAAAACTTATTATGTCAGATAAACCTGGCAACACTCACGATGATGACTTGGCTGTTCAAGAAGCCAAGCCACGGCTCAAACGGCCCCCATTATACAAAGTCATTATTTTGAATGATGACTACACACCAATGGATTTCGTAGTACACATTTTAGAAATATTTTTTTCGGTCGATCGGGGAAATGCTACTCGCATCATGTTAGAGATACATACTCACGGTAAGGGTGTATGTGGTATATACACTCACGAAATTGCCGAAACCAAGGTCTCGCTGGTCAATGATTATTCGCGTGAAAACCAGCACCCACTTCTTTGTACAATGGAAAAAGCCTGAGGGTAATTCATATGCTAGATAAAGAACTAGAACAAACGCTTAACAGCGCATTCCGAGAAGCCAGAGAACAGCGTCATGAATTCATGACAGTTGAACATCTGTTGCTTGCCTTGCTGGACAACCTTTCTGCCACCAATGTACTTAAAGCCTGTGGCGCTAACCTGAACAGCCTACACAGTGATTTGATAACCTTTATACAGGAGAATTCTCCTATTATAGAAGACGATGATGATCGTGATACGCAGCCGACACTCGGCTTTCAACGTGTCTTACAACGCGCGGTGTTTCATGTGCAGTCTTCAGGTAAAAAAGAAGTGACCGGTGCAAATGTACTAGTCGCTATTTTTGGCGAACGTGAATCACATGCGGCTTATTTTCTAAGCCAGCAGAATGTCGCTCGTCTGGACGTTGTAAATTATATCGCGCATGGCATCGCCAAGATAAATGATGACCATGAAAATGAAGAAAATGTAAATGACATAGAAGAAGGCTCACGTCCGGAAGAAGGCGGCACCAGCCCCTTGGAAGCCTATGCCGTCAATCTTAATGAAGAAGCTATGAAGGGCAAGATCGATCCGCTGATTGGTCGACAAGTCGAAGTTCAACGCACTATCCAGATACTCTGCCGTCGCCGCAAAAATAATCCCTTGTACGTGGGTGAAGCCGGCGTAGGTAAAACCGCAATAGCAGAAGGACTGGCCAAACTGATTGTTGATGGTGACGTGCCGGATGTGTTGATGGATTCAGTAATCTATTCACTTGATCTGGGTGGTTTATTGGCCGGTACAAAATACCGTGGCGATTTTGAAAAACGTTTGAAAGGTGTCATTGCTCAGTTGAAGAAACAGCCAGGCTCGGTACTTTTCATTGACGAAATACATACCATTATCGGTGCTGGCGCAGCATCCGGTGGGGTAATGGATGCCTCCAACATTATCAAACCTGTTTTAGCCTCTGGCGAATTAAAATGTATTGGCTCTACGACCTACCAGGAATATCGAGGCATATTTGAAAAAGATCGTGCACTGGCTCGACGCTTCCAGAAAATTGATGTGACCGAACCTTCCATTGATGAAACGGTGAAGATTCTTGAAGGGTTGAAATCACGTTTTGAAGAACATCATCAAATCCGCTACACGCATCAAGCCTTGCGTACTGCGGCTGAACTCACACAACGTTATATTAATGATCGGCATTTGCCGGATAAAGCTATCGACGTGATTGATGAAGCTGGCGCAGCACAACAGTTGGTATCGCCCTCTAAACGAAAGAAGACGGTTGGTGTTAACGATATTGAAAACATCATTGCCAAGATCGCGCGCATACCCGCGAAGACGGTTAACTCATCGGATAAAGACATCATTAAGAACCTTGATCGCAACCTTAAGATGGTTGTATTTGGTCAGGATGAAGCTATCAGTACATTGTCTGATGCAATCAAGATGTCGCGTTCCGGCCTGGGTAATCCGAATAAACCGATCGGCAACTTCTTATTCGCCGGTCCAACGGGTGTCGGTAAGACTGAAGTAACCCGACAACTCGCCATCCAGATGGGTGTCGATTTAATTCGATTTGATATGTCCGAATATATGGAACGTCATACTGTTTCCCGATTGATCGGTGCTCCTCCTGGCTATGTTGGATTTGATCAAGGCGGCTTACTCACTGATGCGATTAATAAACAGCCACATTGTGTTCTGTTGCTTGATGAAATCGAGAAAGCACATCCTGACGTCTTCAACCTCATGTTGCAGATATTCGATCACGGTACCCTGACGGACGCCAATGGCCGCAAATCAGATTTTCGTAATGTCATTATTGTAATGACCACTAATGCGGGAGCCGATCGTATCAGCCGGGCTTCGGTTGGTTTTACAACTCAGGATCATTCCGGTGATGCTATGGCAAGTATCAAGCAGATGTTCAGCCCTGAATTCCGTAACCGTCTGGACGCTATTATCCAATTCAATGCCCTTGATAAGCGAACCATTGCCAATGTCGTGGATAAGTTCTTGATCGAACTCGAAGCACAGCTTGATGAGAAGAAGGTCACCGTTGAAGTAACGGAAGAGGCTCGTGAATGGTTAGCGATTCATGGTTACGACAAGTTGATGGGCGCCAGACCGATGTCTCGTTTAATCCAGGAAAAGGTCAAACGGGCTTTGGCCGAAGAACTATTATTTGGCAAGCTTGAGCATGGTGGTCATGTCGTTGTGACGATTGAAAACGATGATATCAAGATCCAGATTGAGGAAGAAGAACTCGAAGGCGCGGTATAGCAGTATAAGCGATTAAAAATCACGAATATTTATAATCATTAGACGTTTAAAGTCTTAATCAAAGTCTTTGAGTTACGTTGATAGTTATAAATATTCTGTTTTTTAACCGGTAAAGAACTGATATCCGCTTCTTTAAAACCTTTTTCCAGAAACCAGTGTTCTGTTTGTGTGGTTAACACAAACAGAATTTTTGCACCTTTTTCGATGGCGATAGATTCTATAAAGCTAAACAGCGTATCGCCCTTGGCCTGATTTTGATAATCCGGGTGTACTGCCATACATGCCAGCTCCACGACGTTGTCTTCGGGATATTCATGCAATGCAGCACAGGCGATCACCGTCCCATCACGCACCAAAACGCTATAATCCTTAATATCGACCTCGATCTTTTCTCTTGAACGTTTAACAAGAATGCCCTGTTCTTCTAATGGTTCGATTAGTTCAAGAATGCCACCAATATCATTCACTGTGGCCTGATGTATCGAATCAAACGGTGTTCCACTCAATAGTGTACCCACACCATCGCGGCTAAAGAGTTCTTGTAATATTCCACCGTCGATATTTTTATCGATGTAGTGAACGCGCTTGACCCCTGCTTCGCACGCTTTAATACCCTGTGCTAATGCGGTGGCCGGTGTTTCATCAATATTGTAGACAATGCCGGGATCAAGTTTTTCTTTAGCCTGCGCGCAGGTGATTTGCTTGATTACCTCACCCTGATCATTTTTTAAGAGCGGGGCATTGCTAATCATAATGAGTTTATCGGCAGAAAGATTAATGGCGACTTGCGCTGCAACCTCGATCGAACTCAGGTTAAAAACTTCACCTGTGGCGGAATAACCCAGCGGCGGAATCAAGACTATCTCACCGGCGTCGAGTCGATTATTGATGGTCTCTTTTTCCAGGCTTCTTACTCTGCCAGTCAGATCAAGATCCACTCCATTAACGACACCATAAGGTCTACCCGTAACATAATTACCCGACGCAACCTTGACAGAAGACGCGGCCATCGGTGAATTGGGTAACCCCATGGAGAGTAATGCTTCGATTTGGATTTTTATCTCACCCACAGCCTGTTTAACACTGCTAATAGCGATATCGTCTGTAACACGTAGCGCACCACTGTACTGTGGCGTGATACTTCTTTCTTTTAGTAATTCGTCGATTTGAGGTCTTGCGCCAAACACAATGACCAGCTTGATTGCCAGACTATTCAGTAATGCCAGATCATGGATCAAATGTGAGAAATCATCAGACGCGACGACATCACCACCCATCTGCAAGACAAACGTCCGACCGCGATGAGCATGTATATAGGGTGCTGCGCCTCTAAACCAATCAACAAAGGCGTTTTCTTGTGTCATTATTTTCCCTCACAAAAATGATTAATCATCTTCGATAAGATATTAATCATCGGTTCAATTCTATCGATCTGTAAAAATTCATTGGGCTGATGCGCAACATCAATATCACCGGGACCAAGGATAACGGTTTCCAGACCCATGTCATTAAAAAATGGGCCTTCTGTGCCAAAAGCAACGGAACTGGCGCTGGTTTGTGTATATTTTTCACTCATACGCACGATTTCACTGTTAATCGAGGTCTGCATCGGTGGTGTTCCGTCAAACAGGCTGCTGAATTCAACCGTAAGCCCGGAGCCCGCCAGGCTCTCTTTCACAACACGATGCATTTTTTCTTTTAAGCTGGTGATCTCCATGCCCGGCAACATTCGAAGATCCATGGCCAGTTCACAATTAGCGCAAATGCGATTGGCGCTATCACCGCCTTGTATACGCCCCAGATTCAATGTCGGTACCGGAATTTTAAATTCATTATTGTGATACTCGGCCTGTAATTCTGAACGCCAGCGTCGCAGTGCATTCATCACATCGACCATGCCTTCCAGAGCACTATTGCCGAGAGCAGGATCACTGGAATGTCCGGAACGTCCCTGAAGGAGAATTGTTTCAAGAATAATGCCTTTATGACTATAGCGTGGCACTAACCCGGTCGGTTCACCAATGATGCAATATCGACCCAACGCTTTATTCGCTTGTTGTATAGCGCGTGCACCAGACATTGTGCTTTCTTCGTCTGCGGTCGCGACAACGGTAATCGGTTTAGTGAATTTTACGTCGGCCATTCTTTCCAATGTTTCAAATATAATCGGAAAGAAACTCTTCATGTCGGCAGTGCCAAGGCCATAATAGTTGCCATTCATTTTTGTCAGTTTGAATGGATCGGTATCCCAGCCTTTTGCATCATAAGGAACCGTATCGGTGTGACCGGATAAAGCCAGCCCACCTTCCCCGTCGCCATAGCGAGCGATTAAATTACATTTCTCGGGATTATCACTGAGCGGCATGATCTCGCAAACAAATCCAAGCGCGTCAAGCGAATTGGCAAGTGCATCAATAACCCCTCGATTACTTTGATCATGTGCAGGATCAATGCAGCTTACGGATGGCAAGCTTATCAATTCTGCAAAACAATCTTCGAATTTTGCTGTTTTTCTCATGGGTATAATCTTTATTGTTGTTCTTTATGAGCCTGACAAGTGGCCAGCGCTAATGTATTCTAACGCACCTTTTTCAGACATGGCGAAAGAATCGATACAGGTGCATAAATAATGAGTAATAAAATTAATAAATTCAGTTCACGTATTACAGAACCCAAATCCCAGGGCGCATCGCAAGCCATGCTTTATGGCACGGGGATGACCGAGGACGATATGAGCAAGGCTCAGGTAGGCATTTCCAGCGTCTGGTACGAGGGCAATACCTGCAACATGCATTTGCTTGATCTGGCACAAAAGGTAAAAGAAGGTGTTGTCGCTGCCGGTATGGTCGGGATGCGTTTCAATACTATTGGTGTCAGCGATGGTATTTCGATGGGCACGGATGGTATGAGTTATTCATTACAGTCACGAGACCTGATCGCCGATTCGATTGAAACCGTCATGTCAGCGCAATGGTATGACGCGAATATTTCACTACCCGGCTGCGATAAAAATATGCCCGGTTGTTTAATCGCAATGGGACGTCTCAATCGACCCTCGCTCATGGTCTATGGCGGCACGATTAAACCCGGACATTGCGATAATAAGACGCTGGATATTATCTCTGCCTTTCAAAGTTATGGTGAATTTATTACGGGTAGTATTGATGAAAAAACGCGTCAGGAGATTGTGAAAAAATCCTGTCCCGGTGCTGGCGCCTGTGGCGGGATGTATACCGCGAATACAATGGCCTCGGCAATTGAAGCTATGGGCATGTCTTTACCGTACAGTTCATCAACACCGGCAGTTGATCCGGGCAAGTTGGAAGAATGCTTCAAGGCCGGGCTGGCAATTAAAAATTTACTGGAAAAAGATATCAAACCGCGCGACATCATGACGCGTGAGGCATTTGAAAATGCCATGGTGCTGATTACTGTTCTGGGTGGTTCCACCAACGCAGTATTGCATTTGTTAGCCATGGCACGTGCGGTCGATGTCGAATTAACGATCGATGATTTTCAAGCCGTTAGCGACCGAACCCCTTATCTTTCAGATCTGAAACCGAGTGGCAAATACGTAATGGAAGATCTTCACCTTGTCGGCGGCACTCCTGCCGTGATGAAGTTCCTGCTCGAAAATAACATGATCAACGGTGATTGCCTGACTGTAACCGGTAAGACCATACGGGAAAATCTGTCCGACCTACCCAGTTTCAAGGCTGGTCAGGATATTATTGCGCCATTGGACAAGCCTCTAAAAGCCAGTGGTCATATTCGTATATTGAAAGGTAATCTTGCACCCGAAGGCGCTGTTGCAAAAATAACCGGCAAAGAAGGTCTTGTTTTTAAAGGTCCGGCCAAGGTCTATGACTCTGAAGAAGATATGCTGACAGGTCTGGAAGACAACAAGATTGAAAAAGGTGATGTCATCATCATCCGTTACGAAGGTCCTAAAGGCGGTCCCGGCATGCCTGAGATGTTAACCCCTACATCCGCTATCATGGGCGCAGGTCTGGGTAGTGACGTTGCCATGATCACCGATGGTCGTTTCTCTGGTGGCTCTCATGGTTTCATTATTGGACATGTTGTCCCCGAAGCGCAGGAAGGCGGTCCCATCGCGCTTGTTGAAAACGGTGATATTGTCACCATTGATGCTGAAAAAAATGAAATTTCATTTGACGTTAGTGCTGATGAAATAAAGAACAGAAAAGAAAAATGGAGTATGCCGGCGTATAAAGCAACTAGAGGAACACTCTATAAATATATCAAGACGGTCAAGACTGCATCGGAAGGTTGTGTAACTGATGAGTAATATCACTTTATGTTCAATCCCTAATTCTCATGCGCAGACAGGAAGGTGAACATTAATATATCCCTGAACAAGTGCAGAAGAAGAAGTAGCTTTCTCTTTAGCTATCCAGGTAAATTCTAGGCTCATGTGGTTACGAACAAGTTGCGATATTGAATTCAATCTCACAGTACCAACTCCTTTTCTACTAATGCTTAGACCGCGCAGTGGCGCGCAACAATGGATAGCGCGCGAAGAATACAAACTCGTGCCTAATGTACCCGCTTTTGAATTTACCGATATTTATGGCAACCTCTGCCAACGCCTGATCGCAATGCCGCCCGCATTTGCCGTATATACTGCGGCCGATGTAATGACCGCAGATCATGTGGATCAGTGTTTCGGTGGAGCGTTTGTAGAGGTGCAGAACTTACCTGATAATGTGTTGAATTATTTACTACCCAGCCGTTATTGCGAATCGGATCGGTTTGGTCAAATGGCTACTTCGATCACAGCCGGCCTGATGCCCGGCTATGATCAAGTTGCTGCCATAACGGATTGGGTGCACTCCACTATTCGGTACGAAACGGAAAGCAGTGATGTTCCCATCTCGGCAGTAGAGGTCAATATGCAACAACACGGCGTTTGCAGAGATCTCACCCACCTCTGTATTGCCTTATGCCGCAGCCTCAGTATTCCGGCCCGTATGGTAGTAGGCTATCTTTACGAATTGAAACCGATGGATCTTCATGCCTGGTTTGAGGTCTTCGTTGCGGGACGCTGGTATACCTTCGATCCAACCGTAGATAAACTGAAAGGCGGCTATGTCGCGATTGGTTATGGTCGTGATGCTGCCGATGTTGCTGTTTATAATCAGTTTGGTCCGGCCGTTTACCCTATTGCACAGAAAGTCCTGGTAAAGCGCATTGAAGATCATATCTAGCCGCAATTGATTCCCCTAGAAGCGATATCCCATCTCCGTCTGGACAAATAAATCAACTCATTGAGCTGCGATATTTTTTATAGTACTTGATGACTTTGTTGACGTAGTTACGGGTCTCTTTATAAGGCGGGATTTTATTACCGTATTTTTTAACTGTACCCTCCCCAGCATTGTATGCTGCCAGTGCCAGAGAAAGATCATTCTTGAATAACTTTAACAAGTAGCGCAGATAACGCGAGCCACCGTATATATTTTGTTTTGGGTCACGTCGATTACTCACACCATACTGTTTGGCCGTTTCCGGCATCAATTGCATCAGACCGACTGCTCCGGCACGTGAGATCGCATTTGGGTCATAGGATGATTCAGCTGTAATCACAGCGTGCAAGAGTGCATGTGGGAGCTTGTATATTTTCGCAACGCTTCTTATCGTTGGGTCAAACTTTTTTTGATTTTTTACCCAATTGTAATTTTTCGAAACGGCTTTACGTTCTTCCCAGCCTTTCCAGGTTTTAACTAATTGTTTATAACCGCTATGCGCAGGCTTATCGGTGAGAATGACACGACCATATTTGTCGACATATTTATAGATATCTGCCTGACTCGGCATCGAAATGAACGAGAGGATAAAAATAGAAACGAATGTGACTGTTTTATTACGCATTTGGTTTTAATTTATTTAAACCATTTTTTAGGTAATTTCATTAACCTTATAACAAATATAGGGTTATTTGTATAATTATCAGAGAAAAAATAGCCGCAATAACATCATCCAGCATAATACCCAAGCCACCGGGTACTTTTTTATCTGCGATTGAAATAGGCCAGGGCTTGAGTATGTCGAAGATTCTAAACAGTATGAAACCTATCACGATCCACATCCAATCTCCGGGCACCATAAACATGGTAATGAGATAACCTACAATCTCATCCCAGACTATGGCCGGATGATCATGTACATTAAGCGCTTTAGCGGTGTAGTCACATAACAAAATGCCCGCAACAAACGCGACGACCGTGATAGCGAGATAAATTTTCCAATCCATTTGCGGCAGCAGCACAAATAACAACACACCGACCAGCGTTCCCAAGGTTCCCGGCATTTTTGGAGCAAGTCCGCTTCCAAACCCAAGCGATAAGCAATGCGCTGGATTCAATAGCATCTTTACTGGAACTTGCGCTTTAGACTGCTGGTCCATAAATTAACTTATTGTCGAAGAATACTATTCATAGTATTGATAATATGCGTAATGTGCTTTTAAGTCTGCAAATTCTGTCAGTAACGATGATTAGCCTTGCCAGAGCAGCAGCGGTATTATCAGTCAGCTATTGAAAACCGACGCAGCGAAACTTACTGTATTCGTTAGAACAGTCCGACATAAGCATTAACATTAGATATCATTCAAGGAACAAAAAATGCCAATAATCAGATCATCAATCATTGCCTGTACATTCTTTACATTAGTCACATTTAACACTTTCGCTGATGACCACAACGATATTGAAGCCGCCGTTAATAGCGCCAGCAGGAATACTGACAACAAAGCGCGCGATATCTATCGTCATCCACAGGAAACATTGCAGTTTTTTGGTATTAAACCGGATATGCGCGTACTTGAAATATTGCCCGGTAGAGGCTGGTACACCGAAATTCTCGCGCCATTATTAAAAGACAAGGGACAATTAACAATTGCGCATTTTGGTGCAAATCACCCAAACAGTCATCTGGCCGATTTGCATAACAACACGATGCTGATGATGGCGGCAATACCCGCTGTCTATGGCAAGGTGAAGGTTGTCAACTTTAAAGACGATGGCTACCTTGAAGCAGTTGCTGATAATTCGCAGGACATGGTTCTCACCTTTCGCAGTTCACATAACTGGATTCGTTATGGTGGTATTGAGGATATCTACGCGGCTATACACCGTGTCTTGAAACCAGCGGGGATTCTGGGTGTTGTTCAACATCGCGCTGCCAAGGGCAGCGACCCTGAAGCCTCAGCAGAAAAAGGTTATGTACCGGAATCTTATTTAATCAGACTTATAGAGAATGCAGGGTTTGAATTAGTCGGCACATCTGAAATTAATGCTAATCCTAAAGACACCCATGACCACCCTGAAGGCGTCTGGACGCTTCCTCCCAGCTATCGCCTCCAGGATGTTGATAAAGATAAATATTCGGCAATTGGTGAAAGTGACCGTATGACCTTACGTTTTGTTAAACAATGAACGAATTAAATATGTCGGCCAAGTTGTTTTTATTGCTGGGTTCAGCTAATGCTGCTTTGGCTGTAATACTCGGCGCCTTTGGAGCGCATGCATTAAAAGCACGGCTGGACGAATCATTATTGAGCGTTTATCAAACCGGTGTTCAATACCACTTCTATCATGCTCTCGGTTTGATATTGATTGGCATCCTGGCGATGAACCTGCCTGTTAATATCTGGCTGAAAAGCTCGGGCTGGCTGATGTTTTTCGGAATCATTCTATTTTGTGGTAGCCTTTATTGTTTAAGCATTCTTAATCTGCGTTGGCTGGGAATGATCGCGCCGGTAGGTGGATTACTTTTTATATTTGCCTGGTTAAGTTTATTTATCACCATTCTTAAGGATTAATATTATGAAATTGTTTTTGTATCTTACTATTTTAAGTCTACTGCCATCGTTGACTTATGCCGATGAACTGGATGTTAAGATTAATAAAGCATGCCTGCGTCACGCGATATCACTAGTCGCAAGATTGAAATCTGAAGTAGTCGGAGATTTAACGCAAAATCAAACGGATCAAGCACTGAAATTAGCGACGGATTCTTGCCAGGCTTATTTTTCCAAGGAATTCTCCGCGTCTGCTATCGCAAACAGCAATACTGAAAAAATGGAAACTACCCAACAAAAAGAAAGTGGTGATCCATTTACTGACAAATGGTTTGAATCAGCCGATAAACCAGGTAATGAGCGTTTGAAGAGAAGGTTTTAACATCATAACGATTTATATGTAATGTAGATTAAACTGAACCAGACGATCACAATTGCACCAATACCTAGTATCTTAACCCCGACGTGTATGGGACCGTTATTATTAGCGAGCACAACATCGGCCTTTACTTCATCCGGGATCAATTTCATAACCAGCTTATAGGCAAGTGGAATTAAAATCACTTCATCCAGAAGGCCTACAACCGGAATGAAGTCAGGGATGAGATCTATCGGGCTGATGATATAAGCCAGCGTCAAAACAACAATCGCTTTTGCATACCAGGGCGTCCTTCTATCACGCATGGCTGATATCAATAGCGTTATTTTTTCGGTCACGTTTTATATAATGGTTCCAATTTACCGTTAACTCGAACTGTCTGATTTGTTTCGCATTTCTGAGATTCAAAACTGTTTAAAAATGCCTTGCCGTCCCATGTGCCTGTCTTGTTGCCATAAAGACAACTATTCAGTCCCTCCAGTTGCTTAGTGAAGTCTTCATCACATAATGCTTTTATGGCATCAAGACTGTTTACCTGTTTATCGGGCCACATACTATTAGCCCATTGCTGCAGTGCTTGCCTGGTCGCTGCGGGATTATTGTCCTTACATGCTTGATGTAGCTGTCTTAGATATTTGCGACTGGATATTTTTTGTTCTGCTTTATCGCTGATAACCTCAACTTGTTGTTTGCTCTTCCAGAAAAGAAACAATGTTAGCAGCCACAGCACGAACAAAACTGCACTGGCCCACTTCCAGACCGGCTCGTCGTTAACTGCAACTGTATTCATGGTCTGGAGTTGTTCATTGCTACCGGGCTCAATGCTTGCGACTTGATCCGGTGCTGAAGGTTGCTCGTTAACCTTATTAGCTGCTATTGCGGCATTCGCTTCAACATGAATAGTACGTTCAGGTAATTCTGCAACTTCCATCTTGTCAGTAGCAATATTCCACCAGGGAATTCTGATAGCCGGTAACGTGTAGTCGCCGGGTTCGGTTGGAATTATTGCCATCTTGTCACGACGGGTTCCGATATAACCATCAGCATTATTTGATTCTTCAAATTCAGGTTGATCGGGATACTCTTTTAAAGAGTCGGGCAAATGACTCTTGATTGACGGCAGATTACTTGCTGCCAGGCCATTCGCCATTAAGGTTAATGTGCGCGTTGTAGCTTCACCCTGTTCCAGTCTGGACGGATCAACAGACCACTGTTCCTGAATCATGAGTTGATTGGCAGGTAGCCAGGTATCGCCAGTGAAGGAATCAGGAATAGGCTTAACATGCAATTCAACAGCTTCAGAACGTTTTATAATGGATTTCGGTTGTGGACCATAAGGGTCAAAGCTAAAAAATCCGCCGGCGCCCCCGACTTGTCCCTGAAATATAATGGGCTCAATTCTCAAGACACCACTACTCTGTGGAAAGATGACGTATTGCCGTTGAATAACAACATAACGCTTGCCATTATGTTGCGTTTCGTAACTACTGTCCTCTCCAATTTTATTGATTACTGCCTGACCGCCGCTTAACTCGGGTTCAGATAAACTTGCGTTATTAGTAGCCACGGAACGGAATAATTTAACGGTATAAATAAGCTGCGCCTGGACATAAGGCGTTTTAGTATTTACTTCAATCTCGATGAAGACATCATCCGTTTTTTTACCCTTTGCTGGTGGTGCAGCGACGATAACATTGATACTTGATGGCTTTGTGAGTTCATTGCCAAATTTAATAGCAGGAATCTTCAAGCGGCCGGTTTGGTTTGGAATGAGGGTTAATATCCACATCTGTGAATGACTTACCTTGCCATTGATGATTTGCGTATTACTACGACGACTACTATTCAATATCGTGAACATTCCACTCAATGGACTAAAATCAGGGTCGGCATCAATTTGCTGGTCACTTTCAAAAATTATATGAAACGATTCATCGACCACGACAGGATCACGGTCAACTTTAACAGTGACTTCTGCTAGCAATGTCTGACTGACAAACAACAATAATAATGTGATTAGTATTTTGTAATTCATATTCATAGTTACCAATATTTTTCATCCGCTGCCGACTGTTTGTTTTGTTGTTGATATTGATACTTGAATTTTCGTCTTAATAATCCGGAAGGATCGTCCGGTATACGACGCAACCATTGTTCCGTCGCCTGTTGTTCTTCATCAAGTTCAGTTGGTGTGGGTTGTGACTCTGTTTGTTCCTGCTCATTCGCCTCTTTCTCTGCCTGCTCTTTCATTTCTTTGTCAGACTGCTGTTTTTGCTCCTGTTCTTTATCTGCCTGCTGTTGTTCTGCGTTTTTATTTTCCTGCTCTTCTTGCTGCTGTTGCTCAGAAGACGATTGCTGCTGGTCCTGTTTATCCTTGCTCTGTTGGCCGGAGTCGGATTGTTGTTCTGAATCAGAGTCTTGCTCAGATTGTTTGTCCGACTCTGATTCTTGCTGATCCTGTTGGTTTTGCTGCTGTTGTTCTTTTTCCAGTTCTTTCTTTACCAAATCACGATTAAAAATAGCGTCTTCATCATCAGGTCGATGCTCAAGTACTTCATCATAGGCCGCGATAGCCTCTTCATAACGTCCCTGTTTGGCGAGCGCATTACCCTTATTGTAAAGACTACGCTCGTCTTTTTTCTCATTCAGCAATTCTTCTGCTGCGGCAAATTCACCGGCACGGTATTTCGCGGCGGCCTTCCATTCCCTGTTCTTGAACAGTTCAGCGGCAACTGCCGCTTGCTCGTCTTCAAAAGCTTGCATGGCTTTTTGGTCCTTGTTTAACCAGAGATCACTCCACTGAAATGCCATCGCATCATCCGGCGTTTGCAGAAGCACACAGACGAACAGGGCTAAATAGCCACGACGAAAGCCAAACGCCACAACGGGAATAATAAACAGGATCAACCACGGCCCAAACTCGCGCCATCGATCGGTTTCAAACTCGGATTTGGTTTCATTGTTTGTTTCAAGACCGCTATCGAAAAGACGATTAAGCCTTTCGATATCACCATCGTTCAGTTGACTCGTTTCATAATAACCACCGCCCGAACTTGCCAGTTGACGCAGGATGTTCTGATTCAATTGTGGAATCACAATCGTGCCAGCCTGGTCTTTTAGAAAACCACCCTGTTCCAGCTTTACCGGCGCTCCTTCTTCTGTGCCTACGCCCAGAATGGAGACGTTATAACCCTGATCCCGGGCTTTCATAAAACTGGCTTCATATTTTTTATCGACTTCGTCCGTCACCAGTAATATATGTCCTGTGCTATTACCGGCCTGTTTTAACAATTCAGTCGATTTTTTAATGGCTATGCCAGCATTACTGCCAGGTGCGGGCATGATACGCGGTGTCAGTGCAGTCAGTTGTGATTTTATTGTTTTAATATCATCTGTCAGCGGCGTTACAGTGAAGGCATCACCGGCATAAACAATTAATGCTGTCTGGCCTTCGTCTCTGAGATCAAGCAGATCCGAGATTTTAAAGCGTGCACGTTCAATGCGACTTGGTTTTATGTCATCAGCATACATCGACAATGATAGGTCCATTGCAATAACCAGTGCCGATTCCTTTTTAAACACAGGTTCTGGTAAACGTTCCCAGGTTGGACCTGCCAATGCAATGATCATTAACAGGCTGACAATACCGAGCAAGGAGATATTCGTATATTTTTTTGAACCCGCTTTGCCAACTAATATATAGGGTAATAATTCAGGATCACAAACACTCTCCCAATGCTTGTTAACCAGGTGTCGTTTGGCCAACATCCACAGCAATAGCACCAGGGGAACAATGGCAATGAACCAGTAAGGACGGATAAAATGGAATTCAGCCCACACGCGCTTTTATTCCTGAGCTGTTACGCGACAAAATGACTGCAAACATCAATATTAATCCCATCGCCAAAGGCCAATAAAATAATGCCGTTTGCGGTCTGAAGCGCTGCACATCTTTCTCTACCGGCTCGAGTTCATCAAGCAACGCATAGATTTGTTCGAGTTGTTCTGTATCCCTTGCCCGAAAATAACGACCGCCTGTTTTTTCGGCAATGGCACTCAATGTTTTTTCATCGAGATCGGCGGATGGATTAACACGACGCGATCCAAAAATTGAACGCACAATCATTTCATCCGCACCAATACCAATAGTGTATATCTTCATGTTTTCGCGAGCGGCCAGATCGGCCGCGGCTAAAGGTTCGACTTCACCGGCGGTGTTGGCGCCATCAGTTAACAGGATAAGGACTCGACTCTTTTCATCCTGATCGCGTAAGCGCTTTACTGCCAGACCGATGGCATCGCCAATTGCAGTAGATTTACCGGCAAGACCGATAGCGGATTCATACAATAATGTTTTTACTGTTAAACGATCAAAGGTCAGTGGCGTTTGTAAGTAAGCCTGTTCACCAAAGAGGATTAAACCCAGCCGGTCACCCAATCGTCGCTCAATAAATTCACCGGCAACGTATTTAGTTGCGGTTAAGCGATTAACGCGCTCACCTTTCAATATGAAGTCTTCTTCTTCCATGCTGCCAGAGAGATCAACGGCTAACATCAGGTCGCGGCCACTTATCGGGATATCGATAAAGTCACCAAGCCATTGCGGTCGCATACCGGCAATGATCAAACAACACCATGCAATAATCGCTAACCAGAGCAAGCGACGTTTGACATCAACATGATGGCCACTATTTATTTCCGCAGAGAACTCTTCGAGGAAAGGTACACGCAATGCGGCTTCATTTACCACCTCAGCCGGTTGCATTAAGAAACGAATAATTAGCGGTAGCGGTAATAAAACGGCAATCCAGGGCCAGTCGAAATGAATCATTTACTGACCCTCTTGTTTTTTTCGACAGCCGCTATCCATGAAGCGACCAAGTCAATTAAAGCACTGCTATTAACATCAGGATTGGCCTGATAGGGAGCTTCAATCAAAACGCGACCGATGCCACTGGTGAATTGTTTGTTATCTGAATACTGATCGAGAAATTTCAGCCAATCTTCCCCGATTAATGCAGCAGCTTGCTCGCGCTGGAAAAGACTAATGCTTAAACGTCGTATTAATTCTGATACTTGTTTTACCAGAACGGCTTTGTCCTGTTTTAAATCGAATTCACGCTGAATTTTGTGCAGTTCCTGTCTGGCCATGTAGATTGCTGATAAACGGCGCCGACGACGGCGTCTGACAAGATAGACCACCAATAAACCGAGCAGGATGATCAATAAACACAATATCCACCAACCCGGTGCCAGCGGCCACCATGAGACCGCGTCAGGCAAATGTATATCGCGTAATGGCAAACTTGCTGGATCAGTTCCCGGCATCATCTGGAACGAAGACCCTCTTTTATAATTTTATCGGGCTGATCTTCAGTACGGCAACACAGGTAATTCATGTGACAGGACCGTGCTAGCTTTAATAATAAGTTTTTATGCGCATTGAACTTATTACTGTGATCATCAATCAGTTTTTGATTGTGAGTATCAAATTCCAACTCCTGTTTACCATTCGTTATCCGGTAGTGACCTGCGGGAGGTAAAAACTCTTCCAGCCAATCATAAATATGCACCATCAAAACTTCATTATGCTGACGTAGACGGATTAAATGGGAGCGCATATTTTCATCAAAACCCCGAAAATCACTTAACAGGATAACCATGCTGCCGGGACGAACGACACGGCGTAGATTAACCAATGAATGCAATATACCCTGCTGTTTGCCTGCATTGATTTCCGGTTGTTGCCAACCGGGATGTTCGACCATATGTTTGATCAATTTCAATACCGCCGATTTGCCGCGTTGCGGTTTTAATTCATGATGTATCGTGTCAGAAAAGACGATACCGCCGACACGGTCACCCTGGCGTTGTGCTGTCCAGGCAAATAAACTGGCGAGTTCAGCCGCAATCACGGCCTTGAATTTGCCACGCGTAGCAAAAAACATCGGCGAGCGAAAATCTACCCATAAATGTACGGGCCGTTCCCGTTCTTCGCAGAATAATTTGGTGTGTGCTTTTCCCGTACGTGCTGTAACGCGCCAGTCAATATTTCGGATATCATCACCGGCTTGATACAACCGGGACTCATCGTATTCCATGCCCCGACCTTTAAAAGCCGATTGATAATCACCCGCCTGTAATGCACCGATCAGACCCGCCTTAAGTGATAAACCGCGACTCTTCTGACTGAGCGCGATCAATCCCGCGGTAGTGATATTCGCCGGTGTTTGAATCAATTCAGGTGCGACTGGCATGACAACAGTGACTAAGGTACGGCGATACGCGCTATTAGTTCCGAGATAACGGTATCGGTCGTCATCCCTTCGGCCTCTGCCTCATAGTTTAAAATCAAGCGGTGTCGTAGTACTTCGTGTACAACGGCCTGGACATCTTCCGGACCGACATAATCGCGTTCGCGTAACCAGGCATGGGCACGCGCACATCTGTCGAGTGTGATCGTGGCCCGGGGGCTTGCGCCATATTGCAACCACTTTGAAAGATCGTCGCCGTAAACGCTTGCGTTTCTGGTAGCAAGCACGATTTGCAGGATATATTGCTCAATATTCTCAGCCATGAATAACGACAGTATTTCTTCACGTGCGGCAAAAACATCCTCTTGTTTAATTGGCGTCATCACCTCGGTTGCCGCAGATTGCCTCGCTTCAGAACGTGCCAACTTCAAGATGCCGTGTTCTTCCTCTGCATTGGGGTAATCTATCGTCACATGCATCAGGAAACGATCCAGCTGTGCTTCGGGTAATGGATATGTCCCTTCCTGCTCGATCGGGTTTTGGGTGGCCATTACCAGAAATAAACCCGGTAAAGAATAGGTTTCTTTGCCGACCGTAATTTGCCGTTCTGCCATGGCTTCAAGCAGCGCCGATTGAACCTTGGCCGGGGCACGGTTGATTTCATCGGCAAGTACCAGATTGTGGAATAAAGGACCTTGTTGAAATACAAAACTACCTTCCTGCTGGCGGTAGATTTCAGTTCCTGTTAAATCAGCTGGCAACAAATCCGGGGTAAACTGGATGCGGTGAAAATCGCCTTCAATACCATCGGCCAGTACCTTGATGGCTCTGGTTTTAGCGAGTCCTGGCGCACCTTCCACCAGTAGATGGCCATCAGCAAGCAATGCGATCAATAACCGATTCACCAATTGATGCTGGCCGATAATGTGCTTTCCAATATAGGATTGCAGACGTTGAACTTCTGAAATGACAGACATATTGTAGTGCTCTTATTTGTGTTTGGATTTATGACAATCAATAAGCTGAGAAAATTCCATAGGCACAGGTATATGGCGTGCGCTATTAAATTAAAGCTGAATAATTGACAGGAATTACGCAGGCCGATTCTAGCATGTAATCACGCTATTATTAGATATTGGCGCAGTAAAAATTAATGGCCTATTTACAAAGCTTTCACAATGATATCGTTATGCGTAAAGATCAATAAACTCTGCCAGGTATGAATTTCTGACCTATTGGCAGAGAAATAGTTTATATATACTCGGTTTAATCAAATGGGTTGACTGTAATTTGATAATCATATCCTGTATCGTTTAATTGAGAACAGTTGAGGAGAATGTTTGCGAGGATTCAGCAATGACAAATAGAAAGAACTTTGCCCGCCGCCTGAGATCAGGAAAAAATCTGGTCAATTTACCTTCGTCGAAAAAGGGTGTCGATGCCACATTAATCGGACCTTACAACTTATCCTCGAGTCTTGGCGTCCACGGCCAGATAAATCATCCCATAGTTTCATCCGCTATTGTGAAAATAATTAGCGACTGTAAAGATGCCGCCTTAACCTATAAAGCAAGAGACTTTAGGCCGTTAACGGTTGGGGTTGATACCCCTTTTTTTGATCAGTACAGCATCAAAAACACCTAAAACTATCTGTGGCTAAAAAACCCATTATGAGTCTTGGCACAATCAATACGATATTAAATACAGCGCCCATCGTCATTCAGGGCGCAACGCGACTGATCAAGTTAATACGTGATCAAGGCAGCGAGCTTAAACCTGAAGAAGAAATTCCGGAAACAATTGATGGTATAAAACAGGAAGTTGATCGACTACATGAACGATTGGATAGAAACGATGAATCCAATGTCGAACAGATTAAATTGATTGAAGAGTTGGCCCGGCAAAATGAATCGCTTGCGACACAATTGAAAAACACGATTACCCAGTTAAATCGAATTACTATAGTAAGCCTCATCGCTTTGCTTGTTTCGATTATTTGTCTGGCTGTACTTTTATCGTAATATTACCCCTCACTAGATATGATGAAACGTGTTTATAGTAGTGACAGTGCGATCATGGCAGGCCATGTACATAGCATACTTGAAGCAAATGATATTGACTGCCACCTCCGCAATATGAATTTAACCGGTGGCATTGGTGAGTTACCGATTAATGAATGTTGGCCGGAAGTCTGGATAAATGATGAGACTGATTTTGCATACGCAACACGTCTGATTGAGAATGTACTTGCCAACGCAGAAAAAAGTGAAGACTGGCAATGCTCTTGCGGTGAATTAATTGAAGGCCAATTTGAAGTTTGCTGGTCTTGCGGAACCTCACGTCCCATAGCCTAAAACGTCCAGTCACGAACATGTATACAACCTGTCCCAAGTGTAAACACGAACGTCAAGCGAGCGACGATACCCATCCGGACACATGCCCCGCCTGTGGTATTATTTTTTCAAAATGGATGAAACAACAGTTTGCAAGCCAGGAACAGCACAATGTCACGCATCACAAAGCAGGCGTTCCCAATACAACAAGCGTGTTTAAAAGCATTATTTCAAGTCTGTTTTCAGTAGAAGATAAAGTAAACCCGTTTGTATTTTATGGAAGAGCACTGGTATTTATAGGTATTGCTATTTGGGGCTGGCAGTTTATCAATATGGACTTCATTAATCACCCGACTGAAATTGGCAATTCTTACTTACACAGAATCAACCTGGTTTTTCATGAAGCCGGCCATTTGTTATTTATGCCGTTAGGTTGGTTTATGACTAAACTCGGCGGGACTCTTGGCCAGTTATTAATGCCGTTGATTGTCATGTTGACGTTTATGATAAAAAGTAAAAATAATTTTGGCGCCGCAGTAGGACTCTGGTGGCTGGGTCAAAATTTTATGGACTGTGCACCTTATATCGATGATGCTTATAATCAACAATTGGTGTTATTGGGTGGTGTAACGGGTGCTGATCGCCCAGGCTATCATGATTGGAATGCCCTGCTAATCGATATGGGCAAGCTTGAGTCACATAGAGAAATTGCAACTACATTTAATACAACCGGAATAACCCTGATCTTGCTTGCACTATCCTGGGCAGGATTTCTACTTTACAAACAATTTAAGAATATTGAGTCTATATGACATTTTTTTTTAGTTTAAAAGAACACCTGCAGTACCTGCTATTTTGTCTTGCCATCTTATGCAGCGGCAATGCCGTTGCCGATCATAGCGTTGAGCACTTACCGGAACCTGTTCGTAAAATACTGGCAAAACACAAATTACCCAATGAGTCCCTGAGTATATACATACAAGAACACAACTCATCCGACCCACTGGTGGCATTAAATATCGATACGCCGCGAAATCCCGCTTCGGTGATGAAACTCTTGCCCACCTATGCCGGTCTCGAAATACTGGGGCCAGATTACACCTGGGAAACACATATCCACCTTGATGGCACGTTAAACAATGGCACGCTTGACGGGAATTTAATCATTGAAGGACGCGGCGATCCATTCCTCGTCAGGGAAACATTCTGGCATCTTTTGTTTACCTTGCGTAACCGAGGCATACAGCACATCAATGGTGACCTGTTGATTGACGATGAATACTTTGAAGATGAAAAAGGCTCGCCAGCGGACTTCGACAATAAACCCTATCGCGTCTACAACACTTTTCCGGATGCTGCTTTACTTAATTTTCGCGCACACCAATTTCATTTCATCCCGATGGATAACGGACTGCATATCTATGCAGATCCACCAGCGTCCAATCTGCAAATAAGAAACAAGGTAAAATTAGTCACTGGCGCCTGCAAAGGTATGCATCGTCAACTCAAATTCAATGTATTGAAACAAGGCTCCTTGACCACAGTTAGCTTCAGTGGCAATTATCCAAGACGTTGTGGTAATCAGGAATTGTTACGCGCAGTAATGCCCAATGATGATTATATCTTTGGTGTCTTCAAGGCATTGTGGCAAGACATGGGTGGCACTATCACTGGAAACATCGGACACACGACTGTTGATGCAGACAGGCCTTTTTACGTTGTCCATTCAAAACCATTGAGTGAGATTATTACCTACATCAATAAATTCAGTAACAATGTAATGACCAGGCAATTATTACTCACGATAGGGGGTGAATATCTCAATACGGTCGGCAGTAAAACTGCCGGCAGAGAAGCCATCGCGGCATGGTTACAGCGTATAGGTATCCCCGCACCTGAGTTGGTTATCGAAAATGGTTCCGGTCTGTCACGCAGTGCACGAATATCAGCCCGGACCTTAAGCATGTTGTTGCTAAATGCATTGAGAAGTCCCTACCAACCTGAATTCTTCTCATCATTACCACTGGTGGGTGTTGATGGCACAGTAAGAAAACGACTTAACGGGATTATCCCGCCGGGTAGTGCTCGTATAAAAACCGGCATCATTGATAATGTCAGGTCTATGGCCGGTTATGTAAAAAGCAAAAATAATAAAAACTATATTATAGTGTCACTGCAAAATCATAAAGGCATACAAAATACTACCGGCACACTGGTGCAGGATGAGATATTGAAGTGGTTATACATGCAATAAACAATTTCCTTTAGGATTTAACATGTAAACAATTAAGCATTGCACTATTCATGTTGAATCATTTTAAATAGGGCGATCATGTCTTCATCGCCCAGTCCATTCTGTTCGCCGCGTGAATAAATTTCCCGGGTTGTTTTTAGTAACGTCAATCCTTCATCAGTTTTGTCAGTCGCCAGCGCCAAACACACATCTTTTAGCATATTCCTGATTGAAAATTGAGGTGTATAATCTCGGTGGCGTAATTTAGGCTCCTTGTATTCAGCTAAAAAATTCCAGCCGGTGTTATTACGCAAGACATCAAAATATGAATCATCACTTAAACCGTTACTGATAGCATAAGCGTAACTTTCACAAAGCGCTTCCAGTTGTATCGCCAGATTCAAATTCATCGCCAGTTTGGCAACGCTGGCTTTCCCTACTTCGCCGACATGGATACAGCTGGAAGATAAATGCGCTAGCATGGGTTTAAGCTTATTCACTATCTCGCTATCTCCACCAAGATAAAAAGGTAATTTTCTGGAGATTGCAGCAACTTTGCTGCCGCCAAGCAAAGCTTCAACGAATGCGGCATTCCTGGCACAGACTTGTTTACTAAATGCGATGTTGTCTTCCGGTTTGACTGTCGCACACTGTGTCACAATGTGGTTTCCCGTTAAATAGGGTTCAATTAGATCTAATACTGTTTGCACTGCCTTAGCATCGGTAACAATGATAAAAATTACGTCTGCCTGATTGACGGCCTGTTTGATGTCTGCAGTGTATCGTGGCACCTCTGGCCTTGGTGTTCGGTTCCAACTAGCAACTAAACAACCCGCTTCGGCAAGATTGTTTGCGATCGCCTCACCCCCATGATGCCTAATCCCAATACTGCGGCATTAAGATTGTTTTTGGTCGTGTCAGCCATGATAAACGCCCCCTCTTTAACAGTTAACTGATTGAAAGCCGCCGATAAACATACTATAACGAGACAGATAATGTTTATAGCGTTGCTAAAGTCAGGCTAGAATCTGATTTAACCATATAGCTTCAGGATAGTGTGATATGAAAAAAACAATCTGTGTTCTTTTTGTCTGTTTATACCTGACCGGCTGCGCATTAAGCCCTCAGGTTGTGACTATTGATCCAGCATTGAGCAATCCCAACGATATTGTAGTCGCAACGGGCACACGCTTCGCTCTGCTTGTCTCCGACACAAGAAAAAGCGAGATACTGGGAACACGAGGTGGTGTCTACAATGATACCGCGATAGTGAAAACCGAAGGCGATATAACCCAAAAGATTCGAACACACCTGACACGGCTATTTGAAACAGCCGGTTATATTATTGATTCATCGGCCACGACCCGAATGAATATTGCCATCGTTGACTTAACTTACCAGGGCTATGGTGAAAATCGGATCAGTGAAGTTGAAGTCAGCGCAAAAATTTCCGTTACTGTAAGTAGCCCGGCAGGAAAGATTTCGAAAAACTTCAATGCCAGTCACAGGCAAGAAGTATTAAAAGCACCGAATGAAAACAAGAATGAAGAAATCATCAATGACATCATGAGCACAGTGATTCAGCCTCTCCTGGATGACAAGGTATTGCTTGATTATATCAAGCAGCATCAGTAAGCAGTAAAACCACCTATCAACTAGTTTTCAAGTATTTCAATGCTGGTCTTAAAGAAGACCTGTTCTGCGAGCGCCACTATTAGATAAGCAATTGTGGCACTGATAAGTGCAAGTAAGTAAGGTGTTTGCCAGCTAAAGAAAAACTCACCGGCAACCCACACGCCTGAGCCAAAAATCAAGCCTGCGATTGCACTGTACTGGTTTCCTATAGGCGTAAAAAGTCCAATGGAACCAACGACGAATACGCCCGCCGTACCGAAGGCCACCGCTGTTTGTATTAATTCATAGACGCCGCCCGCATTAACGGCGAAATAGTACGCGATTAAACCAAGCCCGATTACGCTAAGCCGCGCCACGGTGACCTTGCCTGTTTCCGAGATATCTGATTTCAATGGCACTACGATATTATGTGAAATCAAAGCTGCCGCAGCTAACAAGGCACTGTCGACTGTCGACAAGATTGCCGATACCAGTGCGCCACAAAACAAAATATAAAAGAACGTCGATAAATAGTGTTTCGCCAAGGCCGGAACAATCTGTTCCGGATCTTCGAGTCCGGCTATTAATTCGGGGCCAACCAGGCCGATATACAACGGAATCATGCCAACCAGGATGTAAAGCAAGCCACCACTGATCGCGGAAAACCGTGCTGTGTTGGCAGACCGGGTTGCCAGAATACGGGCTATCGATTCGGCGGCTAAGGTCGCACCACAAATCGGCACCGCCCATTTTTCAATCATGTCGAACATCGACATGTTCTTATCCAGCAATTGAATTCGCTCCAATGGCACCTGGGCCAAAGAAGCGCCTATACCACCGGCGGCATTGATGATAAAAACAAACAGGACAACTAATCCGATCATCAGCAGAATGCCTTGTATCAAGTCTGTTATCGCAGTCGCACGCATACCACCTATCATTGTATATGCTGTTACTAATAATGCGGCGCCGCCAATTGCCAGATTAACGTCGACGTCTGAGACCACACTGACTATCTGTCCAAACGCACGAATCTGTGCGGCTGCCCAGAAGATTGAGGAAGGAACAACTAACAAGACAAATAATTTTTCCACTTTATTTGAATATCGATCGCGAAAGAAATCGCCAAAGGTAGTGTATTTTCTTTTCCACAAGGGCACGGCAAAAACACAACCCATGATGATCAAGCAAAGACCGTAACCAAACGGGTCGCTGCTGCTGCCAGATAAGCCATTGCTATATATATTGCCGGCTGCGCCTATGACAGATTCGGCGCCAAACCAGGTTGCGAAAACTGTAAATGCGCCTAACCAGGGACCGAGTCCTCTGCCCGCCAGTATAAAATCCTGCTCATTATTTATGCGATGGCTAAGTAATAAACCAAGTGCGAATTGGACAAGGATATAAATTACAACGCCGATCAGAATTGTATTCATTAGTCTTTCGTTCTATTCGTAAAAATCTGTTTCCTGCTATTAGGAAATAAATCGCAATCGTCTACTGTTAAACATCAGCCTTGTAAACGGGAAAATCCACATAGCCTTCTTCTGTACCGCCATACCAAAGTTCAACCGGTGCTTCTGCAGCAAGTGGCCAGCCATTGGTAAAGCGTTCAACCAGATCAGGATTGCTAATAAATGGGCGTCCAAATGCAATTAGATCTGCATGCTTATCAATAATAGCCTGTTCTGCAGTTTCCTTGGTGTAGCCACAATTGCCCATCAAAGGCCCACTGAAAACCTTGCGAAAATCCTGTAACGTCATCGCTTCACCCAATTCATGAAAACCAAATGCCAAACCATCCATAACATGTAAATAAGCGAGTGAAAAATTGTCTAATTGTTCTGCTACGAAGCTAAATTGCTCACGAAAATCAGTTGAGCCCATATCATTAAATACCCCGTTAGGCGCAAGCCTGACACCGATTCGATCAACCGATACTTCTTCCATTACGGCTTGCAGTATCTCATCAAGGAAACGGTATCGATTTGGGATACTGCCACCGTATTTATCTGTGCGCTGATTCGTCTTCGACTGCAAAAACTGGTCAATCAAATAACCGTTAGCGGCATGTACTTCAACACCATCAAAGCCGGCGAGCATTGCTCGTCTGGCAGCTTTTTGATAATCATTAACCGTTGCCTTGATTTCTTCCAGAGTGAGTTCATGCGGGACTTCGTATTCTTCTTTGCCCTTAGGCGTTTGAATAGATTCGCCATTCAATTTTATCGCTGACGGTGCAACGGGTAATTCACCCTCATGAAAACTGCTATGTGATGCCCGGCCACAGTGCCATAGTTGTAAAAATATAACACCGCCAGCATCATGCACAGCATCAACGACCTGTTGCCAGCCTTCCATTTGTGCTTCGTTATAGATACCGGGTGAATCCACCCAGCCTATAGCTTGTTTTGAAACGACTGTTGCCTCAGAGATAATTAAACCTGCCGATGCACGTTGGCTGTAATAGTCGGCCATTAATCCATTCGGTAGTCGATCAATGCCTGCCCGACCTCGGGTTAGTGGCGCCATCACAATACGATTTTTCAATTCCAGTGATTTATTTAACGAAAAAGGTTTTAATAACGGGCTGTTTTTACTCATTCTAACGATTTCCTGAATTGAAATTTGACGGAGCCAGACTTGACGATACTGCGGGTATTGTATCTGTTTTTTATTTGCTAGTGTTAGCTTGAAAGGATTGGCTGCTTTCGCAGCAGGTTAAAAAGTTGTTTGCTATAAATACACATCCTTGTGTACCGATTATTTAATCTTAGAGACTATCCTTAAGAGGAGAAACTTGTATTAATTCCAGCTCTGGAACTTTATTTTCCAGCTACCGTCTGCCTGTCGTTCCAATACATTGGTAATGTTGCCATCAAGTACGATTTCATTACCGTCTGCTTCAACGCGGATTGCTTCCCAAAGTGCAGTTGTATAAGCCGTGTCACCTTGTATCAGCGAATCTACATTTGAGATCGAATACTCATCAAATCCAACTACTTTTCGCAAGCTTTCAAGGTAGGCACTGATCGCAACAGGACCTTCAAGAATTTCACTGCTTGGTGGAAAAGCCATCGCATTTTCGGTATACAATGACTGCATACTATCTATCTTGCCATTATCGAAACTGGATACCCAGGTAGCGCTCACTTCTTCCAGGCTTGCAGCAGGGATTGGAGCTGCGAAGGTCGAACTAAGTGACAAAATAGATATTAAAAATATATATTTAAAATTTTTCATGGTGTAACACTCCTGTTTAATGATTTCAATTTGTGCGTTGCAATAAATATAGGTACGATCACCTGTATTAGCAATGGTGTTTCTGTTCATGGACTCATTCCAAAAAAGACATAATCACATCAAAGGATGCAACAATGGATAGGCTAACCAGTATGAAAGTGTTTGCCGCCGTCACCCGACTGGGTAGCTTTGCTGCAGCTGCCGAAGAGCTTGATATATCAAACACCACCTGTTCAAAATACATTCGCGATCTCGAAACCAATCTCGGGGCAAGACTCTTAAACAGAACGACACGCCAACTTAGCCTGACAGAGGTCGGTAGTGCGTATCACAAGAAGGTTATCGATATCCTGACGGAAATCGAAGAGGCAGAACAATGTGTCTCTGAATTACAAAACGAACCCGTTGGCACATTACGTATTATGTCCCCACCCTCGTTTGGTTCGTTTCATATTGCCAGAGCAATCAAGGGCTATAAGAAGCAATATGCAAATGTTGCCATCGAACTTATCTTATCAGACGATTTTGATAACCTGGTTGATCGTGGAATGGACCTTGCCTTTCGTGTTGGCACACTCGAGGACTCAAGTGTTGTTGCTTTAAAAATATCATCCAGTCGTCTGATTGTGTGTGCATCACCGGACTATTTACTTGAAAATGGAACGCCCAATACTCCAGCAGAGTTAGATAAACATGTCTGTTTAGGTATGTGTCATAACCTGGTGTTTTCGTCTGAGTGGATTTTTAATATTGATGGACACGAAAAAAAGATTGAAATACCCGGTAAATATTTAAAATCAAATATTGCTGATGCACTGCGTGTTGCGGCGATCAATGATAGTGGTTTAGTGCAGCTACCGTCCTATATGGTTGGTTTGGATATCCAGTCGAATAGACTCAAGCCCGTGCTGGAAAAATACGAACCGAATCCCCTAGCAATAAATCTTGTCTATGCACACAGGAAACATATGTCGCTCAAGATCAGAAGCTTTGTCGACTACATGCAAAAGTTTTTTGAAACGCCACCCTATTGGGATAAATGGATGTTTAAGGAAGGGTAAGTGTTGCCATAAATCAACAACGAAAGCGCATTATATTGATATCTATATAGCAAAACAGAGAGTACAGTCTTTTATGTTTGCAGATAGTCTTGCTGCACATACCCCACCCGGAGAAAACATATGTCTAGAGAACAACACGGTACCAGAGAAGCCAAAAAAAAACCGGCGCTATCTTTAAAAGAAAAACGCGCCTCAAAGAAAGATAAAAAAGACAGTAAATCTCCATTTATCGCATCTGACAAAAAGTAAACTTATACGTATTAGCAACGACCAGTTAATTACCTGGCTGCGTTACCGGCTGATATCCCGCCATTAAAATGTCCAGGGTATTCTCTTCATTTACTCACTAAGAGAACGACTTGAGTTGTCTTTTCCTTAAAAATCGGTTTTCCTGATGATTCTGTTAGGAATCGATTGTCACAACTGGTTGATAATTCGTATTATATTCCTGTAATTAAGTCGTAAAGCATTAATATTAAAGGACTTTAACAACAATCAAATATTTGTTGCATCGCAACATTTCCGGTGTATAATACGTTCCAACGACAAAATAACTATTTGGAGAAATATAATGGAAAATCCTTTCGAACAATACATGGAACCTATTAAGACACTGAATGACTTGGCACTGAGCAGCATTGAAAAAATCGCTGCGATTCAGGTTAAGGCTATCCAGGACAACACCAAGATCAGCATTGAAGCAATGAAATCTGCAAGTGATATTAAAGATATGGATTCATTGAAAAAGTATCTTGAAAGTCAGGTTTCTGTAGCACAGTCACTGTCTGAAAGTGCTGTTAAAGATGCAGAGAAGATTGCTAAGTTGGGCGAATCTTATGTAACTGAGGTTCAGGAAGTGGTTAAGAAATCAGTTCCTTCAGTTTAAAACTGAATTTTTAACGCGACAAATCAAAACCGCTCTTTATGAGCGGTTTTTTTTCGTCTACCAATTGATATTCAGCCCACTAAATCTGTGACCCTCATCGCAAATTAACCAATAAAATACAATATCTTAGTAAATTCTCTACGTAAATGTTGCGGCGCAACATTAATTGCGTATAATTATCAGCAATTACTAAAAATCTTTTGGAGCATGACTTATGAAAAACGTATTTGAAGAGTTAATGGCGCCTATTAAAGAGTTGAATTTTTTAACCTTAAAAAGCATGGAACAAATTACCGCAATACAGACCAAGGCATTTATGGATTATGCCAAAATAGGTATGTATGCGGTGAATACAGCGACGGAAGTTAAAGATCTTGATTCCTTGAAAAGTTACCTGGAAAGTCAGATCGCAGTTACACACTACGTCACTGATAATGCCGCTGTTGATGTGGAAGAGTTAAAAGAAGTCGGTAGATCCTTCGCTACCGAGGTTAAGGAAGTTGTTGAAAAATCAATCGCTGTCGGTTAATTCTCTCTATAGCCAGTAAAACTGAAAAACCGCTCTTTTAGAGCGGTTTTTTTATTTACCGAGATGCAATTGTCTATGGTGCAGAATGGCTCAGCAAAAGCAACATATTCAAAAGACCTTTATTTTTTCAGTAAATCTTTCAGATTGGCAAATGGCTTGCCAGTCGCATGTTCTCGCTCAAATTCATTTCTAGCGATCGTTGCCGAAATGTTACTATCCAGATATTTCGCGTGCTCATGATCATGACAGTAGAGACACAATAATTCCCAATTAGTCCCGTCAACCGGATTATTATCATGGTTGTGATCTTTATGATGAACGGTTAGTTCGCTTATGTTTTCTCGCGTAAATTCACGTTTACATTTACCACATACCCAGGGATAGAGTTTCAGTGCCTGCTCACGGTAACCATGCCCCCTGGTCTCAGCGTTTCTTCGTGAATCAGCAACAATTTGATTAAACTTGTCCATCTGCATCTGCAATAAGCGTTTATATTATGCCGAGTATAATACTGTTTTGCTGAGTACGGTAAATCTAACGTTTGATCGAGCCTGGCGGTTTATTTTGCAAGTATGCTGTCTTTGCTGCTTGATTTAACCTGATGAAGGCCCGTTTCATTATATTGCCGAAAACCAGCCCGCTAGCGTCTGAGTTAATGTCTCAATACCCCTGCCTGGATACTAATCAAATCATCAAAACGTTTAAGCTGCTTCAACAGGGTATTTGTCGATGGATCATTCTTATGCAGGCATTCTTCGGCATATTCATATATACCACTTTGTGCCGGTAAAGGTTTAGTCTGCTCTATAGTGTCTTTCATTCTGGGAAGAAAGATCCATTGCAGCCATTGTTCAAATTTAAGCGTATCCATGCAAAAAGGGATTGTGCTGTTAAGATCACTGGCATCCGGCCTGGACTTGTCCCACTTGCCGTGGGTACGTAAACTGGCTTCAACTTCTAATAATATATCTGCGATTCTGTTTGGAATATCGTGCATTTTTCGGATTATACGTGGAGTTTAGACTTTGCTAAAGTTTGGAATTGGGTCTGAAATCTATTTAGTATTAAAAATATACCCTTATTTAGCTGTTGAACACATTACTTTTGCAGTTTTTTCATGCTAAAAGGGCTCTTGATTTCACATATTTAACCATTCTGGTTTATACTCCGCCCGCCAGTTTGCACGTCAATGCGGTCATCTCAGTAGTAATTCAATAGATGTGGTATACGGTAGCCCTATTTTTTCCAGAATCTGGCGCAGAAACATTAATCGATTTAATTAATTTAACTTATATAGAGTAGAACAATGGCTGACTTATCGAAGTATAGAAACATAGGTATCTTCGCGCATGTGGACGCAGGTAAAACCACCACGACCGAGCGAATTTTGAAGCTCACCGGAAAAATACACAAAGTCGGCGAAGTGCACGATGGTGAGACCACCACGGATTTCATGGACCAGGAACGTGAACGCGGTATTACCATTCAGTCCGCTGCGACCACCTGTTTTTGGAAAGATCATCGTTTCAATATCATTGATACACCGGGCCACGTCGACTTCACTATCGAAGTCTATCGTTCACTCAAAGTACTCGATGGTGGTATCGGCGTATTCTGCGGATCTGGCGGTGTTGAACCCCAATCTGAAACCAATTGGCGTTATGCCAACGATTCTGAAGTCGCTCGAATCATTTGGGTTAACAAACTCGACCGTATTGGTGCCGATTTCTACCGCGTTGTAAAACAGGTTGAAGATGTATTGGGCGCTAAACCAGCCGTCATGGTATTACCCATTGGTATTGAAGATAACTTTGTTGGTGCTGTTGATCTATTGACGCGCAAAGCGTGGATCTGGAATGATGAGAATGACCCGTTGAATTATGAGATTCAGGAACCACCTGCTGACATGGTCGATATGGTCGAAGAATGGCGTGAGAAACTAATCGAAACCGTCGTTGATCAAGACGATGCCATAATGGAAAAATATCTTGATGGTGTCGAACCTACCATTGATGAACTGAAAGCGTGCATCCGCAAAGGGACTATTAATCTGAGTTTCTTCCCCACCTATTGCGGTTCGGCATTTAAAAACAAGTGTGTGCAATTGGTCTTGGACGCTGTCGTCGATTATTTACCTAACCCGACTGAAGTTGAGCCACAACCTGAAGTTGATCTGGAAGGTAACCCTACCGGTGAAGTTGCTACCGTTGACGCAGATAAACCATTACGCGCATTAGCATTCAAGATTATGGATGATCGTTTTGGCGCATTGACATTTTTACGCATTTATTCCGGAAAACTTGAAAAAGGAACGGCGGTACTCAATACATTTACCGGAAAAACCGAACGTATTGGCCGTATCGTCGAAATGCATGCAGACGAGCGTATTGAGCTCGACGGTGCACAGGCAGGCGACATCGTCGCTGCAATTGGTTTAAAGAACGTACAAACCGGCCACACATTATGTGACCCCAATAAACCAGCAACGCTGGAACCCATGGTTTTCCCGGATCCCGTTATCTCAATTGCTGTAGAACCGAAAGATAAGGCTGCTTCAGAAAAACTGGGTGTCGCTATCGGTAAAATGATTAAAGAAGATCCTTCTTTCCGGGTTGAAACCGATGAAGACAGCGGTGAGACCATTCTGAAAGGAATGGGTGAGTTACACCTCGATATTAAAGTCGATATCTTAAAGCGTACTCACGGCATTGAAGTTATTGTTGGTAGTCCACAAGTCGCCTATCGTGAAACCATCACCAAGCGCATTGAGGATAGCTACACTCATAAGAAACAATCGGGTGGTTCAGGACAGTACGGTAAGATTGATTACGTTATTGAGCCTGGTGAACCGGGCAGTGGTTTCGTTTTTGAATCAACTGTAACCGGTGGTAACGTACCAAAAGAATTCTGGCCGGCCATTGAAGGCGGTTTCATTAAGAGTATGGATAGAGGTGTACTCGCAGGTTACCCTTGCCTCGATTTCAAGGTAAATCTGGTCGATGGTGCTTTCCACGCGGTTGACTCATCCGCTATAGCCTTCGAATTGGCCGCCAAAGCGGCATATCGACAAACTATGCCGAAAGCAGGTCCGCAGTTGATGGAACCTATCATGAAGGTGGATGTGTACACTCCGGAAGACCATGTGGGTGATGTCATTGGTGACTTGAATCGTCGTCGCGGCATGATTAAATCTCAAGAAGCAATGCCTACCGGAATTCGTGTTAAAGCTGAAGCGCCGTTAAGTGAAATGTTTGGTTATATTGGTACCCTGCGGACAATGACATCCGGTCGCGGACAATTTTCGATGGAATTCTTGCATTACAGTCCTTGTCCGAAGAACGTTGCCGAGGTCGTCATCACTGAAACACTGGCACGCGAAGAAGCAAAGAAAAAGTAATTCAGGCTTAGTTGTTTATTTAAAGGCTGGTTAATCCAGCCTTTTTTATTGCCTTTGGAAATTAAAAATGTTCATCAACAATAACTTTAGATAATCCGGGCAAGTTCTAATAGATTACTGACAGGACAACAGCATTCTCGATAAGAAATAGATTTATTGAGGCACTTACTTAAACAAGGCTATAATTATCAAAAATATATCGATCATCCTCTAATTTTTATCGTGTATGTACACAAATTAGAGTTCTTTAACTTTAAAATAGACTACGTTTGAGGAATAAGTCATGAAAATATACGCAGATCCCATATCCGTTAATAGCCGTAAAGTAATTGCTGGCCTGAAATTAATGGGAATTGACTACACACTTGAACATATAGACTATTTTCAAGGACAACATAAGTCTCCCGAATATTTAGCCATCAATCCAAATGGCAGCATGCCTGCAATGGTAGATGACGGTTTCACTTTATGGGAATCAAATGCAATCTTGCAATACGCTGCAGATAAAAACGGTAAAAATAATTTTTATCCAACTGATCTTAATCTACGGGCAGATATCAATCGTTGGCTACTTTGGGAATCATCAAGCTGGTTCCCGTCGTGTTATGTCTATCTGGTTGAAAATGTCGTCAAACCTCTATTAGAAGCAGAGGCAGATGCTGCAGTTCTGGCAGCTCAAGATGAAACTTTTAATCTATTAGCCGGTATATTAGATGAGCGCTTGAGTAAGAGTGATTGGCTGTGCGGTAATAGTCCGACAATTGCTGATATTGCTGTGGCTGCACCGATGCATTTGCATGGCTTGCAAAAGTTACCACTTGATGCTCATGCAAACCTGAGCAGATGGATGACGGAAGGCGTGGAACAATTACCTTGTTGGGAAGAAACCTATGTTGGTCCTGGTTTTAAACTCGGCAGATAAGATTGAACTCACCATTCATTAAATCCGTCTATTTAACATAATATTAAATCGAGATGACTATGGATAATGAAGAATTCGTTACATCGACAATAAACTACACCGTCGATAATGGCATACCGCCAGACTATTATTTCTATGAACCTGATCCATCAATCGAGTTAAATCCGCCCGGCACTGATCCGCGTGAAGTGAAAATTTATAATGGCTGGCCAAATGTAGACAAGTTCTCGCTTGATCGCGAAGGCTTTGAGCTTAAGTCCATTGATAATACGTTTGACAAATACAACGATAATGATGAAGTCAGGAATTCTTTTTACCCCCTGATTGTTGAATTTGTCAAACAGTACACCGGGGCAAACCGGGTAGAGGTGTTTGATCATACTATCCGTAAACCGATGCCAGCCGATTTAAAAGTACAATCCGAAATTCAGCGCCCGACAGTACAACTGGCGCACAGTGACTACACGCCAAAATCAGGGCCACAACGTGTTCGGGAATTGTTACCGGATGAAGCAGATGAATTACTAAAAGGTAGAGTGGCATTCTTTAATGTCTGGAAACCACTTTACCGTACGGTGGAAGAATTTCCCCTGGCCATGATCGATGACACTACGGCTATAGAAGACGATAAGTTGATCATGGAACTAAAGTACACCGACCGAACGGGTGAGATATATGTTATTCGTTATTCACCTTCTCACCGTTGGTATTACTTTCCGAGAATGACACCGGATCAAGCGCTATTATTAAAGACCTATGAAAGTGATCCAAATCGTTCCAGTTCTATGGGGCACAGTGCTTTTGAGGATCCGACTTCGCCACCGAATGCAGCAACGCGAGAAAGTATAGAAGTTCGAACAATGGCGTTCTTCTAAACGCTTATCTTAACAACACACTAAAGCCGGTCTCACCGGCTTTTTTTATTCCTGAAATTAATTAAATTTAATTAACCCTTTTCCCTATTTCATCCGTTTAAGCCAGTGGGTTCTGAAAAATAATACACTCACTGGAGAAAAATAATGAAATTGATCCTTCTTAATAAGACGATAAAAACCGTGTCTGTTGCAACACTGATATTTTTAACTTCTATTGCAAGCGCATTAGAACAGGAAAAAATGACATCTCTTGCAGATCAAAATGCTGTTGCAGTGACGATCTATAACGAAAACCTGGCATTGATCAAAGATCAACGGACCATTTTATTGGACAATGGTTTTAATCTTCTCGCCTTTCGCGGTGTCAGTGCCATGATGCGTCCTGAAACATCCTTGTTAAGAAGTCTGAATAACAATAAAGGCTTTAATATTCTGGAACAAAATTTTGATTTTGATCTGCTGACACCACAAAAGATGCTGGAAAAATATGTCGGCAAACAAGTCAAAATAGCGACACTGAATCCGGTGACAGGTGTAGAAAACATCGAGCAAGCAACAGTCCTAAGCACTCATCAGGGTGTTGTTGTAAAGATAGGCAACCGAATTGAAACCAATCCTCGCGGTCGTTTTGTGTTTGATAAAGTACCAGACAATCTTCGTGACCAACCGACACTGGTAATCCAGCTCAAAAATCAACTTACCCGTCCACAAGACGTCGAACTGAGTTATCTTTCGTCAGGTTTATCCTGGAAAGCAGATTACGTGGCCGAGCTTAACGCAGATGATAACCGGCTGGATCTCATGGGCTGGGTCACTTTAAACAATAAAAGCGGCACTACTTATAATAATGCCAAACTGCAATTAGTCGCTGGAGATGTGAATATTGTCAAAAATGAATTTCGGCAACGCGTGGATAACAGAGCATTAGCGGCAGCTAAAATGGCCATGGAGGACAGCGTGCAGGAAGAAAGTCTGTTTGAATACCATCTGTATAGCTTAAACCGTCCAACCACTCTTTCCAATAATCAAACGAAACAAGTGTCATTGTTAACCGCTGCACAAGTGTCCGTAAACAAGAAATTCCTGTTACAAGGTAATGAATATTATTATCAGAGCAGTTACGGCAATATCGGTCAGAAAATGAAAGTGGGCGTTTATGTTGAGTTTCAAAACAGGGAAGAATCAGGTTTGGGATTACCCTTGCCTAAAGGTGTCGTTCGCGTCTATAAAAAAGATAAGGCTGGAAATGCCCAGTTTATTGGCGAAGATAAAATTGATCACACACCAAAGAATGAAGACATCCGTTTAAAACTGGGCGATGCGTTTGATATTACTGCCAACAAACACCAAACGGATTTTCAGAAACGAAATGCCTTTGGTAAATTCAGTTATGCCTTCGAGAGCGCTTATGAAATAGAACTCAAGAATGCAAAATCGGAAGCTGTCACAGTTGTCGTTCGCGAACCGATACCCGGGGATTGGAAGATGCTGGAACAAAGTCATCCGTTCAAGAAAGTGGCTGCAGGAACCGCCGAGTGGCATATAGAGGTACCTGCTGAAAGTAGCACAAAGTTGAATTATACGGTGCTAGTCAGGTATTGATGATATCGGATTTCCGTGGACCACATTAAAGGCTGGAGACTCTCCAGCCTTTTGTCTTTTTTGATATGATAAACCCAAGCTGATCATCAACATCGACTCATTATGTTTAACGTTTACTACATGATTCACTGATAAACTGATTAGTACCATGGACAAAACGCGTTTATTGATATTCTTTGTCACCACGATATTAGCGGGGTGTACGATGCTTGTGCCCCATAAAACCGGTTACCCGGACGATAGCAGCAGCGTGGCACAGTGCAGCAAGGCCTATTCATTAATCACCGCTTCAATCAAACAAGCCAACATCACTGATGCCGAGGCTTATCCGGTAAAAGGGTTTCCTTACCTCAGAACAAACCGTTTTCTCGCTTCATTAAAAAACAGACTGGCTGATGAAAACACTATATCAGCCTGGTTAGACCAATTAATGTTACTTGATCAACAGGCAAAAACTATAGAGACCGAAAACCTGTCTGCCATAAGCAGAGATTCTCTTGAAATTAACATCAGGAATAGCATTAAAAACAATTGGTCGCTTGAAAATATAATCGATGAATGTCCAGGCTATTTCAAAGAATATGATTTATCAAACAGCGAGCGAATAAATCACATCATCAATAATACCGTTGTACCGGATGAATATTCTTTATTAAAACGTAGTATCGGTTTATATCCATTAACCAGTATTGTCAGCTATTTTGCTTATCAAAGATGGAAAAAAAATAATCTATTTACATTCAAGAACGCACTTCAAACCATTGAAGGGATAGCCAAACCTGTTATCTATACGCCTCTGGCAATATCACCACTCAATACAATAGATATCGCGTCAATGATCCGGGAATCACGTAATAATGATTTAAAAATACCTTTATTCAGTCACGGACAATTACGACAATTAGCAGCGTATTTCGCGCCGGTATTTTTACTAGACGAACTAAATGACGCAGACAAGATTGGGCAGCCTGTCTGGTCATCTCTGAATACTGCCGCTGTTGATACATCAAGGCCAGTCAGCTTTGTACGGCTGGAGCACACCTGGTTTAAAGGATCTATTTTGCCGCAATTAATTTACACTATATGGTTCCCGGAAAGACCGAAAGCATCCAGCTGGGACATCTTAGGCGGCTCTCTGGACGGCATCATCTGGCGCATCACAATTGCAGAGAATGGAACACCGTTGATCGCAGATACGATTCACCCTTGTGGTTGTTATCATCTGTTTTTTTCAGATCAGAGTATTGTTCAAAATACTGATGCGTTAAACAAGGCTCCACTCGGAGAAAGTATAGACACGCCACAAAGCTTGCCTGAACACTCCCCATCTAATCGAATAACACTTGTCGTTTCAGGAAAAACACATTACTTAAACGTTTTATCAACCGCGAAAGAAATAAGTCGTCTACCAAAAGAAAAAACCTATGAACTAATTGTGTCTGACAGTATTCCCGATCGAGGACTGCGCACAATGCCATTAGCTTCGGGCAACTATAAAAGTCTTTATGATGCTGAGGGTATAGTGCGAGGGACAGAACGCGGCGAACGTTGGCTGCTTTGGCCTATGGGAATAAAAAGTCCGGGGGCAATGCGTCAATGGGGCAAACACGCAACGGCTTTCGTTGGACGGCGCCATTTTGATGATCCTTATTTATTCGACCAGTCATTCATTAAAAATGAAGATGACGTTGATTAAACCAGTTTATGTTTTATTAATTTTGCTGATCTTTAGCAGCAACATTGTGCTGGCGAATAGTTTCGAGAAAGCAGAGCAGCTTTATCATCTCGGCAGATACAGTGATTCTGCTAAATTGGCTAGAACGATAGGAACCGCTGATGCATTTTCACTGGCTGCAAAGGCAACTCTGGCTGAAGGGACGTTTTTTGCCACTGAAAACAATAAGTTTGTTCTTTTTCAACAAGCCGTCAAGGATGCTAAAACGGCTTTGACCCTTGATTCAGCGCATATTCATGCACATCTGCAAATCGCGTTGGCATTAGGATCAATTGCCGACTTAAAGCATCCCATAATTGCCTATTTAAAAGGCTATGCGACTGAAGGCAAGCAACATCTTGATATCGCTTATTCCCTGGCCCCTGATGATACATGGGTAAATGGCTTGCTCGGTATCTGGCATTTACAAATCGTTAATCGTTCCGGCGCCCTGCTGGCAGACAACATCTATGATGCAAATATTAAAGATGGTTTGCATTATTGTAATAAAGCAAAACTGATGGGTGATGTTGACCTGCAGATTCTGTATGGCTGTGCCATTTCGCTATACGAGTTAAATGAAGAATTTTACCTAAAACAAGCAGACAAAATACTCTCATTAATAGTAAGAAAAGAGCCGGCCGATGTTACCGAATCATATGTTATTCAACAGGCGAAAATAAAACTGAAGGGGAATATATAGACTTCTTATTCAGACAGGACCAGCACATAAACCAGTCTCGTCTGAATAAGCTAACCGCGAACAATAACTGTAAGCGGTTAGCTTTTATAAGTGTTATCCGGCTTTTCTAGAGGCACTCTTTCTTTCGTGTTCTTTTAAATGCTTTTTACGAATACGAATCGATTTTGGCGTTACCTCAACCAGTTCATCATCATCAATGAATTCCAGTGCCTGTTCCAG
>CALKEZ010000024.1 GCA_938084745.1 uncultured Gammaproteobacteria bacterium | reverse complement strand
GGCATATTCTTACAATTTGAATTAAAAGGACTAGCCGGAATAGGTCAAAAGACAGTAGACTTCCTGAAACAACAGATCCCCGGTTACCAGAGTGAATTTTAGCCTTTCGAAAATTAAACCCCGGCATTTTATGTTGGGGTTATTTGCCCTATATTTAATCCAGTCTCCCACTTACGCGTATGTGCCACTCGACCGTATTGTTGCTGTGGTCAATGACGATGTCATTATGCAAAGCGAACTAGAAACAAAAATACGAACGATACGCGGACAAATTCAACAGCAGGGTGGCCAATTGCCGCCAGCCTCGATTCTCGAACGCCAGGTACTGGACAATTTAGTCCAGAATCGCATCCAGTTACAAATCGCCGAAAAAACCGGTGTTAAAGTTAATGATGAAATGCTAAATCGAACTATCAGTAATATCGCTGCCGAAAATAAAGTCTCATTGACACAATTTCGAGAAATCCTTGAGAAAGATGGTTATAACTATGAACAGTTCAGAGAAGACATTCGTAATGAGATAACACTGAGTCAATTACGCAGACGACAGGTTGAAAACCGTGTGGTTGTCACTGAAAAAGAAATTGATAACTTTCTGGCGAATCAGGAAATACAAGGGTCTGCTCAAACCGAGGTCCTGATTTCCCATATATTATTGGCATTACCCTCTACAGCCACGGCCGATGAGGTTGCACAGGTTAAGCAAGTCGCCGAACGCGTGAGAGAAGAACTATTGGCCGGTGCAGATTTTGCCAAGACTGCCAATACTGTTTCTGATGGCGGTAATGCTGAAAATGGAGGCGATCTCGGCTGGCGCAAGCTTGAAGATGTCCCCTCATTATTTGCCGATTATATTCCTGATATGAAAAAAGGCGACATCAGTGAAATCATTCAAAGTACCAGTGGTTTTCATATCATCAAAATTGCCGATATCAGAAGCGATGATAAGCATGTTGTACAACAAACCCATGCTCGACATATCCTGATAAAGCAGGACGAACTAATGTCGAATGCCCAAGCACGTGAAAAAGCAGAACAACTTAAAATTCGTATTGAAAACGGCGATGATTTCGCTTTACTGGCAAAAGGAAATTCAGATGACCCTGGCAGTGCGATTAAGGGTGGGGATCTGGGCTGGACCACACCCGGGAGTCTCGTTCCTGAATTCCAAAAGATGATGGATAGTATGGAACCCGGTAAAGTGAGCAAGCCTTTTCGGACTGACTATGGCTGGCATATCCTTGAAGTACTGGAACGACGAAACTTCGATAACTCTGAATCCGTCAAACGTGGCAAGGCCAGAGCGGCAATCAGAAACAAGAAGTTGGAAGAAGCAATGCAAAACTGGACCCGGCAACTGCGTGATGAAGCCTATGTAGAATATCGTCTTGATGATGATATATGATTAAAAAAAAACCACGCATTTTAGTAACGGCGGGCGAACCTGCAGGAATAGGTCCTGATTTAGTAATCAAACTCACGCAAATCAAGCATGACTATGATTTAACCATTATTGGTGACCCTGATTTACTGTTGCAACGTGCACAACAGCTATCCCACTCTCTCAACATTATCACCTCCTCGACCCCTAAAACCGGAGAGGGTTTGTCAGATCACAATACGCTGAGAGTTATACCGATCAAACTGGGAACGGCATCAATACCCGGAAAACCCGATGTAGGTAATGCACCTTACGTACTTGAAATGCTTGATCTGGCAACGCGTGAATGCCTCGCGAAAAATTATGATGCCGTGGTCACGTCCCCTATACAGAAATCTATTATTAATGATGCCGGCATTAACTTCAGTGGCCACACAGAATATTTCGCCCAACAATGTGGCGGCATGTTACCCGTCATGCTCCTCGCCTGCCCGGATTTGCGCGTTGCACTGGTAACGACGCACTTGCCACTACGTGATGTACCTGATGCTATCACGCCAGAAAGAGTGTCAGAGACTATCAATATCGTCATTAAAGATATGCAACAACGGTTTGGGATCACGCAACCGCGAATTACGGTTTGTGGTTTAAACCCTCATGCCGGCGAAGGCGGGCATCTTGGCACGGAAGAAATGACTATAATTGCACCGGTCATCGAAAGATTTATCGATAATGGCCATCATATTACCGGTCCTTTACCGGCTGATACGGCATTCAGAATGGCACTACGGCAAAGGACAGATGTATTTATATGTATGTATCATGATCAAGGATTACCCGTACTAAAAACACTTGGTTTTGGTGAAGCGGTTAATATTACTTTAGGTCTGCCCATAATAAGAACATCTGTTGACCATGGCACAGCTTTAGAACTAGCAGGGACAGGTAAAGCGGACTGCGAGAGCCTTATGGCAGCCATAGACATGGCTAATGAATTAGCACTGCACGAGTCCAATTTAATTAATACGTCTAAAACAGTAAATGAACTCTGATCATCATCGTGATCGTAAACGTTTTGGCCAAAAGCCTTCCCTTTTTATGACTTAAGAATCAGCTAAAAATATCAAAAGCAGAAGTGTAATAATGATAAGGATATTTTAAAGCAGAGCTAATGCAAACAACTCTTAAACCATAATATTAAAAATGACAATAACAAGAAAAATATTCTTACTATTTTTAATCATTATAGTAATTCTCATTTCTTCTTCAATCCTATTGTACCAATTAAGAGCAAGCTTTTTAGAAAATACTTCATGGGTTATTCATACTCATGAGGTCAATACAAGCATTGAGTCACTTGGCTCTTTAATAAAAGATGCTGAAACAGGTCAGAGAGGATATCTATTAACGGATAACAACTCTTATCTAGACCCCTATCATAAAAGCATAGAATCCATCCATAAAGAATTTATTAAATTAAAGAATTTCACACTTGATAATCAAAAACAACAAACAAAATTATCGGAATTAGAGCCATTAATATCAAAAAAAATGAGCGAGTTAGAATCTACGATATCTTTGCACAATAATGGAGATGAAGACAAAGCTCATGAAATAGTTAAGAGTAACCTTGGAAAGAATTTGATGGATCAAATCCGAGTAGTTCTGGATGACATGAAGAAAAAAGAAGCTGAACTACTTGCAATCAGACAAGCTCAATTTCAAGAAAACTTAGAAAAAACTTTCCTGGCAATTGTTTTTGGGAGTGTTCTACTTATTATCATTGTTGGCATTATTACCTATGTCGCAGTAAGGAATATTAACAAAAACATAACTGAACACATAGATTCGGAAAATAAATTGAAACATCTTGCTACGCATGATGCCTTGACTAATTTAAACAATCGCATTGGTTTTGAGAAAGAAATCAATTATGAAATTGATAGAGCAACACGTTACAAGCATCAACTATCTATTATCATGATAGATTTGGATAATTTTAAAACTATAAATGATACGTATGGACATAATTGCGGTGATATAGTGCTAAAAGATATCGGGCATATTCTAGCTAATTCAAAAAGAAAGGTTGATTATGTGTTGCGCTATGGAGGCGAAGAATTCTTATTAGTTATTCCAGAAACTTCACTTAATGAAACTCGTGATTTTGCTGAAAGATTGCGCTTAAAAATTGCTAGTTATATTTTCAAAATAGGTAATGACAAAGAAATTAATGTAACGGCTAGCATGGGTATTGCTAATTTTCCAAACCACGCAACGACTTTTTCAGAATTATTGAATGCGGCAGACGTTGCAATGTACCAAGCAAAAAATGATGGCAGAAATCGAGTTGTTACATATCAAGGCTAAGATTATTTTCAGTATTTATTTAGTATTGATCTAGCTATTTGCGGCATTAGATTGATGCTCTGCATTCCATCATAAATATCGATGAGAATTTGATACCGCGTCCTATATATTCTGTCCACTTGTTTATAGTGGATGAGTCCCTTTTACCGTATTATCACTCCATGAATTATATAAATATTAGTAGGCTAAGCTCTTGAATCACCGTCCACGGAAAAGGTTTGGCCAAAACTTTTTGCATGACACCACCGTCATTCAACACATCATTGATGTGATCCACCCGCAAGAACAGGATCACATTATTGAGATTGGTCCCGGCAAGGGAGCACTGACGACGCCCTTACTTCGTCATCTACAGCAACTTGATGTTATTGAGATAGACAGTGACCTCGTTGCAGCATTAAAAGCAAGTATCGGCCAGGATAGTCGTTTAATTATTCATGAAGCAGATGCTTTAAAACTGAATTTTGAAACGTTTGGGCATAGCGACCTGCGTATTATTGGAAACCTGCCTTACAACATTAGTACGCCAATCCTGTTCCACCTGTTAAGTTATAGAGACTGTATTAAAGACATGCTCTTCATGTTACAAAAAGAGGTCGTCGATCGTATTTGCGCCAGCAGTGGTAATAAGCAGTATGGTCGCCTATCCATTATGCTGCAGTGTTATTGTGATGTTGAATCACTGTTTGTGATCACACCAGACGCATTTACCCCTAGCCCTAAAGTCGACTCCGCTATCGTAAAATTAACCCCATTGCGTGAACCTCGATACGAATTATCGGATCATGAATCGCTTAAAGTCATCGTCAGAGAAGCATTTTCACAACGACGTAAAACCATCCGTAATGCACTCAGAAAGTATCTGGATGAATCAAGCATAATAGAGTCAGGTATCGCGCCAGAAAATCGTGCAGAAAACCTGGAAGTTGCCGACTTTGTAAAGCTCGCAAATCACTATCATCAACAGAAAATCAATACCTTATAAGCTGTGGATAACTCTGTGCACTATTTCAAGTCAAATTTTCGGCACCTGTTTAGAATCTGTCTATTTTTGCTGGCCGACAAGTAGGACTGATATTTAATTAACATTATTAATCAGATACATGCGCCATTTTGAAAAGCTTTCAGGCCTGTTTTGATATTTTCACAAACCCGTCGCCTTTTGCCGTCCAGAACTGTGCATAATTTTCCAGAAACTCAAATAATACGTACAATTACTTTCGAGTAAGTATTTACAAACACATTCTGTTTTTTCAGTCGCTTAGTTTATACTGCCATGCTGTTTGGTAACGTCACATAAAGAATAAAGCCATTGAAATCCATATTTATAAAAGTCAGTTCTAACATTGATGCTGTTACTGAATTCACTGGAAAATGTACGTCTTGGCTAGTCCTGACGCTGGTATTACTGGTTGGCTTTGATGTCTCGATGCGATACCTGTTTCGAAGCGGGTCGATAGGCCTGCAAGAATTAGAGTGGCATTTATTTTCGATTATCTTTCTCATAGGCGCCGCCTACACCCTGAAACAGGATGAGCATGTCCGACTTGATATTCTCTACCGAAGTAAGTTATTAACAGAACAACACCGTGCCTGGATTGATGTATTCGGATCGTTGTTTATTCTGATTCCTTTTTGCATTTTAATTATCGTCAGTGCATGGCCTTTTGTGTCTCAGGCTTATATTCATCATGAAGCTTCACCCGATCCGGGTGGCTTGCCTGCTCGTTGGCTGATTAAAACCATGATACCTGCAGGTTTTTTCTTGCTCGGCATTCAGGGAATTGCGGAAGTGATCAAAAAGCTGTTGATCGCGCTGGGGAAACAGCCATGACGGTTTGGGTGGTCTTGATGTTTGTCAGCCTGATGGTGTTATTGCTGTTGGGGTACCCTGTTGCGTTCACGTTGGGCGCTGTTGCGCTGTTCTATGGCGGTATATTTCTCGGCTTCGATTTTTTCACATTATTGCCATTACAGATCTGGGGAATAATGACCAATTTCACCCTAATCGCTGTGCCACTCTTTGTTTTCATGGGTGTTTTGCTAGATCGTTCCGGTCTGGCGGAAGACTTGTTAGAAACAATGGGGAAACTCTGCGGTAAGTTAAATGGTGGACTGGCACTCTCAATAGTCATTGTCGGCACCATGTTAGCCGCAACAACAGGGGTTGTCGGCGCGACTGTTGTCACGATGGGTATCATCGCGTTGCCAACTATGCTCAAACACAATTACTCTGCGTCACTTGCAGCAGGAACCATTGCGGCTTCAGGCACATTGGGCCAAATTATTCCGCCAAGTATCATCCTGATTTTATTGGGCGATGTAATGGGTGTACCCGTCGGTCGCTTGTTCATGGGAGCGGTGTTACCTGGCTTGATGCTAGTTGCTTTATTCATGATTTATATACTGATCTACTCATGGCGAAGACCGGCAGCAGCACCGGCACTTCATTCAAGCACTGACGAATTCAGTTATCTCAATATACTCATTACCTTATTACCGCCACTTGCGCTGATTATTGCGGTGCTGGGTTCAATCTTCCTGGGCATTGCCTCACCCACCGAATCAGCCGCTGTTGGAGCAATAGGCGCTCTCATCCTGGCTGCCTTGCATAAAAAGTTAACCTTTAACAACCTGAAGGATTCAATACAACAAACCACAAAGCTAACCAGCATGGTCTTTATGATACTCATTGGCGCAACAGCGTTTGGGCTTGTTTTCAGAGGTATGGGCGGAGATAGTCTGGTATTGAATATGATGTCTAATTTGCCCGGTGGGATGTGGGGCTTTTTATTTATTAGTATGTTATTGATCTTTGTGCTGGGCTTTTTTCTCGATTTTTTACAGATCTGTTTTATCGTTATCCCGATACTTGCGCCAATAGCAAATCAGTTTGGTATTGATCTGCTCTGGTTTGCAGTACTCATTGCTATAAATTTACAAACGTCATTTCTCACCCCACCTTTTGGTTTTTCCTTATTTTACTTGAAAGCAGTAGCGCCCCCTGAGGTGACCATACAAAATATATACTCCGGCATTATGCCGTTTGTGCTTCTACAAGTGGCTACTATCGTGATCATTATTTTAATCCCGGATCTAGTAACTTGGTTGCCGGATTTAATGGATAATATTAATGGTCTTTAGGAAGTGAGACTTTTTAAACACTCGCTACTGAAATAAATACTTCATCAGTGACTGGCTTATGTTTACACGTCAGAAATGACGGTAAAGTATATTTAACGTTTAAGCTGTCTAATTGCGTTTATGACGAATGAAGTCTCGGGTTTTACACCGTGCCAAAATAAAAATGATTCTGCCGCTTGTTCAACCAACATACCCAATCCATCCATGACAGTTGATGCGCCATGCCCGCTAGCCCATTGCATAAAAACTGTCGCCACATCTGAATACATCAAATCATAACAACAGGTGTCCGTCTTGATTAAGCTTGCCGGAATATCGGGCAGTTTTCCTTTTAAACTAAGCGACGTGCCATTGATAATCAGATCAAATGACAAATCAGATAAGTTGGAATAAGGAACCGCTGTAATCTGACCCAGATTAGAAAATTTAGCGGCCAATGCTTCAGCTTTGGATATTGTACGATTAGCTATAATAATTCGCTCTGGTTTTTGGCTGCATAAGGGTTCTAATAAAGCCTTAACTGAACCGCCCGCACCCAGGATCAGAACAGATTTGCCCTCTATATTAATGTCATGATTCACTGTCAGGTCATTAATAAAGCCCTGTCCATCTGTAGTCTCGCCGTAAATATTTAATTGTTCATCAAATCGAATTGTGTTGACTGAACCACATAGCGCAGCACGATCAGTCAATGTCGTACAAATTGCACAGGCTTCTTCCTTGAAAGGGACGGTGATATTTAATCCAAGACCACCTTGCGCTGAAAAAAGATTGACGTATTCATTGAACCCCGTCAAAGGAACTTCAATCGCCTGATAAATGAGCGATATTCCTGTTTGTTTTGCAAATAATGAATGTATCAGTGGGGATTTGCTGTGTTTTACCGGATTACCAAATACAGCATAATTAGCAATCGATCGATCCAGGCTAAACTGATTTGCCACGCTAAATCGAAAATAACATTAAAGATGATGTAACGATCAACTCGCCGATCGCTCTACCAAGCCACCTTTTAAACAATGGACCCGTAAGCCACGCTCACTAAGTAAAAAAGCACAAGCTGAACTCTGGCGACCACTATTACAGTAAAGAATATACTGTTTTTCCGGATCAAGTGTTTGTGCCTTCAGGCGCAACATAAATAATGGAATGTTGATACTTCCCTCTATATGTTCGTTTTTATATTCACTCTCCAGCCTGACATCAACCCAGACCGCACCTTGATCTTTGACCAGTGCATTTGCTTGCTCATTCGTTACCCAGCTCAGCATAGGCTCTTTCAATAGTTCATTAAAATCTTCCTTGGATAAACGCATTAATGAGCCATCTGTTGTCATTATGATATTGGCATTGCGCTTAGCTTCGGACAATAAGGCTTCCTCGCCAAAGGCATCACCATCGCCTAATGTCGCCAGGGTTAATTCTGAACCTGTTTTAGAGCTGCGCGTGACCTTGCATTTGCCATGTTTAACAATGTAATAATAATCACCTTCTTCGCCCTGCTTGATAATCGTATCGCCTGCTTTTACAGGCACTTCCTGTACGCGCATGAATAAGGCCTGGATATTCGCAGGCGGTATTTGAAGGAACGCTTTGGACTGTAAAATACGCGTCATCCAGTCACTATCATCATCCTCATCGAGACCATCTTCATTGACTTGTATTTCATCAACTTCAATGCCTGATAACTGATCCCAGGTAAGTAAAATATCAAGTAAATCATTATCGATTCGTATTACTTTAGAATCGACTTTCGCTGTTGCAGTATGTTTTCTCGGTTGCTGATTGACGAGTGGATGTTTTGCCATCTCCGTTCCGGCAATAATTGTTTTGCTCTCACCATGATTTGATGAAATTTCGGCCTGCCCATCGACGAGATAAACTGATTGTCTGTCAGTATCACCTTCTTTGAAAATAGTCTTACCCGCGGGTACATCTTCAAGATATGTTTTACCGGCAAGCTCCTGAAAATTCTCAGCGTTGAGTGCACATGGCGGAACAAGTGTTTTTAATACATTTTTATCAACAAGATCAGACATTTAACGCTTTTCCTTAGACTAATATTCAAAATTAACAAACAAGGACTCTAATTGTAAGCGTTGAGTGGAAATATTTAAATACACAAATTCAACTTGTAGAGATCAATACAGCATTTCTTTTTCAATTAAAGACTAAATCACGATCACGAAAACAAATTTAGACCGGGTGATTACTGATCTAGACTGGTTTGATATTGAAAAAAGACAGCGTATATATAGAAAAATATTAAGCTGCTCAGGAGAAAAAATACTCAAGCCTCGCTATATTGCTTTGTTTTTAAGCAATATAGCGAGGTTTTATATTATTACCTTATGTCGTAACCACGCTCGTTATGTAGAACAAGGTCAAGGCCTTCTGTTTCTTCATCTTCATTGACTCTTAGACCAACAAGACTCTCCACTAATTTAAGTAAGATGAAGGTAATCACACCACACCAGACAATAGTGGCAACGACACCAACAGCCTGCACACCTAACTGAGAAATTATGGAATAATTTTCATCAGTAGCCAGACCTCCAAATGAGTTTGCGTAAAAGATTGCGGTCAACAATGTGCCTAAAATTCCGCCCACACCATGCACGGGAAAGACATCAAGTGAATCATCAATCTTTAAAACGCGTTTCACATATTGTGTTGCGAAGAAACAAACCACGCCGGAGATTAAACCTATTGCAAGTCCACCTAAGGGACCGACAAAGCCGGATGCGGGGGTAATTGTACCCAGGCCGGCAACCATTCCGGTAACGATACCCAAAACGCTTGGCTTATTGTATTTAACCCATTCACAAGCCATCCACGCCAAAGAACCCGCGGCTGCAGAAATATGCGTTACGGCCATAGCCATCCCGGCACTATTATTAGCCGCCAAGGCGCTACCCGCATTAAACCCGAACCAGCCGACCCATAGCATCGCTGCACCGGCAACAGTTAACGTCATGTTATGCGGTGCCATAGCGGTAGTCGGAAACCCTTTCCTATTACCTAATACTATCGCAGCGACGATTGCGGCAATACCGGCATTAATATGGACAACGGCACCACCCGCAAAATCCATAAAGCCAAGATCGCTCAACCAACCGCCACCCCAAACCCAATGACAAACTGGTGCGTAGACCAACACTAACCAAAGAGCGCTAAATAACAAAACGGCAGAGAATTTCATTCTCTCGGCAAAACCACCGACGATCAGGGCAGGAGTAATGATGGCAAACGTCATTTGGAACATAAAAAAGACCATTTCAGGAATCGTGCCTGACATACTCTCCAGCTTAATATCAGAGATCATAATATTACCCAGACCAATAATCTGGTTTAAAGAACCCCCATCTCCAAACGCTAAACCATAGACCCCAACCATCCACATGATTGAAACAAGGCAGGCAATGGCAAAGCACTGCATTAAGACAGACAGGACATTCTTCGCTCTGACTAAGCCTGAATAAAATAATGCCAAGCCTGGCAAGGTCATAAACAAAACCAGTGCTGTTGATGTTAAAATCCACGCTGTATCGCCGCCATTTAACTCATCAGCGAAAACAGTACCTGGAAATAGTGTTATTAATAGTAATAAAGCACGACTCATTATAAATTTCCCCTTTGCAGTGCTATTTGTATTATGGAATCTAGTGGTAATTAATATTATTAGTTATCTAGAGTGCTTCTCCGCCAGTTTCGCCGGTTCTGATTCTGACTACTTGTTCTAGAGCGGATACAAATATTTTGCCATCACCTATCTTTCCGGTATTGGCCGATTTTGTAATCGCTTCAATAACCGCATCGACCTGGTCATCACTCACTGCGACTTCAATTTTAATTTTGGGTAGAAAATCGACGATATATTCCGCACCGCGATATAATTCCGTGTGACCTTTTTGTCGACCAAATCCCTTAGTCTCGGTAACGGTCATACCTTGAATGCCTATTTCTGATAAAGCCTCACGAACATCATCCAGTTTGAACGGCTTAATAACAGCAGAAATCATTTTCATAATAAAACCCCTTTGGTAAGAATGGTGTTAATGCTCGTTTTTGGGTTAACAAGCCTATAAATATATACAATTTGGTGCATTTTAAACACAATAAATATTTTCGGTCGGATATTAGCATGGATAGGAAAGGCTTATGAAGTACATATGCTCTATTTGAATGCTACCGGACGCACTTAATGGGTGCGTTCATGGCTCAAGTGAATTTTTAAGAAGGGAATAAAAAACGGGCGCAGAATGCGCCCGTTTATATTTTACTAGATAATATCTACTTCAATTAACTACCTACTCGTAGACATACCTGATGAAGCGGTGAATTCTGGATAGGCTTCCTGTCCACATTCACTGATGTCGACACCTTCCATTTCTTCATCTTCACTGACTCTGATACCCATAATAGTCTTAATGACTAGCCAGGTTATGATACTGGCAACAAATACCCAGACAAAGATAGTCAGCATACCAACTAACTGTCCGCTGAATGTTGCGTCAGCATCACTTATCAGTACGGCAAAGATACCCCAGATTCCGACTACACCATGTACTGATATAGCACCAACCGGGTCATCAATCTTCAGCTTATCCATCGTTATAATACTGAATACAACCAACGCACCACCCGCAGCACCAATTAAAGTAGCTTGTAGTGCAGTAGGATCAGCAGGCTCAGCAGTAATTGCAACCAAGCCAGCCAAAGCGCCATTCAGAGCCATGGTTAAATCAGCCTTACCAAATAACAATCTGGCAACTATTAATGCGCCTATCAAACCACCCGCTGCTGCGGCATTGGTGTTCAAGAAGACGTAAGCCACTTCGTTAGCAACAGCAATACCACCGAGTTTCAGGGTTGAACCACCGTTAAAACCAAACCAACCCATCCACAGAATGAATGTGCCTAAGGTCGCTAAAGGTAAATTCGCACCCGGTATAGCTCTAACTTTACCATCTGCTGTGTATTTGCCTTTTCTTGGACCCAGTATAAGAACACCTGCCAGAGCTGCTGCTGCACCGGCTAAATGCACGATACCTGAACCAGCATAGTCACTGTAGCTTAACTCATATAGACCGAACACAGCGTTTCCACCCCAGGTCCAACCGCCTTCCATAGGATAGATAAGACCCGTCATGACAACGGCGAAAGCAAGAAATGCCCAAAGCTTCATACGTTCAGCAACGGCACCTGACACAATTGACATGGCAGTTGCGACGAACACAACCTGAAAAAAGAAATCTGATGCACCGGAATAAACCGAATCACCATCAAAACCATTTTCAGCAGAAGCGGCCAAAGCTGCGGCAACATCCAGATTACCAACCGTTTCAACACCAGACAAAAAGTAACCGCCACCGTACATGATGTCGTAACCACAAATCATATACATTGTAGAAGCGACCGCGAATAACGCGACGTTCTTGGTTAAAATTTCAGTTGTGTTTTTTGAACGGACTAAACCAGCTTCTAACATCGCAAAGCCAGCAGCCATCCACATTACCAGTGCGCCACACACCAAAAAGTAAAATGTGTCCATGGCGTACTGTAATTCGAAAATATTATTTTCCATCGTTAATTCTCCAGTAAGGTTATTTACTAAAGCGCTTCGTCGCCGGTTTCACCGGTACGAATGCGGACAACCTGCTCTAGCGTTGTGACAAAGATTTTCCCATCACCGATTTTACCAGTGCCCGCGGCCTTACTAATCGAAGACACGACTTCATCAACCTTGTCGTCCATTACTGCAACTTCAAGTTTAATTTTTGGTAAAAAATCTACGACATATTCCGCGCCGCGATATAATTCCGTGTGTCCTTTTTGACGCCCGAAACCTTTAGTCTCGGTCACCGTCATCCCCTGCACGCCAATTTCTGACAGTGCCTCCCTTGCATCATCCAGCTTAAAGGGTTTGATGATTGCTGTTACCAGTTTCATTAGTTAATCTCCCAAATGGTTGATCATGCCGTCATTATTTTTTGTTAATAACAACATCGTTTTACATGGATATGTACACTGCTCCGCCCATCCCATAATTTTTACAACTGTTCTACTGTGTTTATGCATTGAGTCAAAACTAAGCATAGAGTGCAGTTATGCAGTACAAATAGCAGCATCTATGCCAAACCTTTTTTATCTATAAATTACATGCAGTTACTGCATTTATTAAGGTATTTAATATGAATTTTGACTGTGAATACGCGACATATTGGTGCGTTATATTTCTTAATGCAC
>CALKEZ010000023.1 GCA_938084745.1 uncultured Gammaproteobacteria bacterium | reverse complement strand
CCCCCTATAAACGAACGATACAAAATATTAGGGTGACTGACGTAGCTTTATTAGAATTAGAAGAGTCAAAAAACACTCTTGAAAACCCTAAAATGAGAGCTGCAATTAAATACAAAAGATAAACACAAACAACGCCCCTTGTACAATTGTAACTAGGACTAACTAACCATCCGGTTATGATTTGCTGTATTGGCCGCGCTTCTTAAGATAAGAAGCGCGGGTATTACTATTTAAGAATCATTTAAACGTCTTTTTAGAGCGAAAGTGAACAATTGGTAGCGGCACTAACACTGTGTCAAAACCTTGTGTGCTTGTGCATGAGTTGGTGTTAATCCAGTCTCAATCTGGCAAAAAAACCGCTTATAAAACGGTATTTAATTATTAAAATTAAAAATCTAGTTAAGTTAAATCTTCAATTTTTCATCAGGCGCATTTTTCGTGACAGAATCAATACCATTATCACGACCCGATACTGATTCATGAGATTCGCTTGTGCCGATGAGTTGATTGTTTTTAGCTTTTAAGTCGAGCATGTTCTTGCCACTTTTTCTTTCCTGTCATTAACAACTACTCGTCCAGACATTCAAAAGAGACTGATAGCGAGCGCTATCAGTCTCTATATTCACTCTACAACCCTAATCCTGAGTTAAAGTACGTCTCTAATGTTTTGGAAATTTTCAAGTACAGAAACTAAATCAGAATCTATACTAATATCTGTGTTGGACTGTTCCATTGTTATTTTGACGTGATCAAGGATAGTTGTTGGACCATACTGTTCTTGGTTAGAAGTGATGCTAACAGTGCTATCAGATTCCATTTTTGGCAATACAGTTTCAAATCCATCAGCTAAAGCAAACGAGCTAGCCGTTAGTGAAGCAATAGCAGTAGCCGAAATCATTACACTCTTTAAGTTTTTCATTGATGTATCTCCTGTTGAGTTAAATTTAAAGTAATTGACTAATTCAATGGTTGTATTTATGTAAACAGAAAGAGTGATAGCTAATTGCAATTACTAATTGGGATGATTAACAAAACTTATCGGAGAGTTATTAGGCAATAATTACGATTGTAATAAAGTACTGAGTAACACTAATCTTAAAAAAGAAAAACAGAAGCCCCACCAATGGGGCTTTTTTTATGCCAGTCTGTGTTGTCCATTACACGAAGCTGTGGATTCACTATCTAACGAACCTTTATGAAATACTAAAGTCACTAGTGAACTTAACTTTTCAATTAAATATTACAATTATGAAAATTCTATTTCAAAGCTGTGTGTCACTTCTCTTGATTTCATTTCTCAATCAAGCTTTTGCTGGTGTAGAAATCTCTGGTTATAGAGACAAGGAAGAACGCGTTAAGCATAACGGTGGTATAGAACTGCTGCTATTTAAAAAAATTACTGATTCCAACATGGAGCATTTTTCGATTAGAAATACGTCGGATAAAGTGGTTAGAAACATTACAGGCAAGCTGGTCTATATCAATATGCAGGGAGAAGTTATTACTACCCAGCCCTTTAGTGTCCTAGAGACCCTGCAACCCGGCGAATCGGAGCTCTCTTCAATACCCAGTTTTGATCAAAACAATAAATATAGCTTTCACCTCAATCACGATCCACGCGGTATTCCACCTGGCGTAGAGGCTTTCATGGTAAAGCTCGATGACGTTCAATATGAGATCGTTGAATAGCGATTCATTTAAGATAATTTTACATTGGTCATTATGCAAACTATTCTCGCACTTCTGTCCGGCATTATCTGCGGACTCATACTGTGCCAAGCGACTCTAGTAGCGCCACTGATATTTAAAAGCCTTAATGCTGAACAGGCACGACCTTTATTGCGCGGCATTTTTCCAAAATTGTTTAAGGCGCTAGCGATACTTGGTCTTGCGCTTGCCGTGGCAGGCTATGTCATCAATGTCAGTTGGTTAGTTGCTCTAGTTGGACTAACGACCCTGATACTTTCCATTATTTGCATTCTTATCATCCCTGCGACTAATCAGGCATCGGATGATAAGAATTGCGACAAGTTTAAACAGCTACACAGGCTTAGCGTGACGCTCACTCTGATTATACTAGTAAGTAATTTTTGCTGGATATTCTTCGTTTAATAAAAAGATTGAGACTCAGCAATATAAAGATCAGTAGTGGTAGTCAATTCCCCCAAGAGGCTTTCATTGGGGATTCAGAAGACTGCTTGGAATAGGGGTTGTTCTGTAATAGCCTTTGATATGACTAGCTTTTAAGCTGGTGCCGAGGGCGAGAATCGAACTCGCACTTCCGAAGAAACCGGATTTTGAATCCGGCGCGTCTACCAATTCCGCCACCCCGGCAAGGGAATAATTGTTTTTTGGTTCTGATCAATGCGCTTATCATATAAGCGTAGCGGTCAGTATAACTCTAATGTGTCTACCCGCCATTCACGCCATCCTGGCTGCCACGGCATTCGGGCTCCTGCCCATCATTCCGCCACCCCGGCATTGAAGTACAGATAAGCAGGCGGCAAGTATAGGGAAACTTTGCTCTGGGTCAAACATTAAGCAATTTTTCTGATAACATCGCGCGCCATGTTAAGTAGCGATTTCACATACGACCTTCCGCAAGAATTAATTGCCCAATACCCGCCTGAAAACCGCGACGGGAGTCGCCTGTTATATCTGGGCGCTGACGAAAATATTTCCGATTCAACTTTCAGGCGCCTTCCGGAATATCTAAAAGCGGGCGATTTGCTGGTGTTAAATGATACTCGCGTTATTCCTGCACGTTTGTTTGCCCACAAGGATACCGGTGGCAAGGTGGAAATTATGCTGGAACGCATTCTGGATGATAATGTTTTATTAGTTCAGCTGCGGTCGAGCAAGTCTCCAAAGCCGGGAACGATGCTGCGGCTTGATGGGGAGGCCAGCTTTGAAGTTATCGGTAGGCAAGACAGTATGTTTTTACTCAAATACAGAGGCCAAGGATTGGTAACCGACTGTCTGAACCGTTCAGGACATATGCCTTTACCACCTTATATAAGCAGGGAAGACGAGAATAGGGATCGGGAACGTTATCAAACCGTTTTTTCCGACAAGCTGGGCGCGGTTGCCGCTCCGACAGCAGGCTTGCATTTCACGCAGGAAATGCTGAAACAGCTTGCGGACACAGGCATAGATAATGTGCGATTAACCTTGCATGTGGGCGCGGGTACGTTTCAACCATTACGGGTTGATGATATTTCACAGCATAAGATGCATAGCGAATACATGTCTGTATCTGATTCGGTTGTAGATAAGATTAATCAGACAAAAGCGTCCGGCGGACGAATCGTTGCGGTTGGGACTACGGTGGTCCGGAGTCTTGAGACGGCAGCGCAAAATGGACAACTGGCCAGTTTTGAAGGCGATACCGATATTTTTATTTATCCCGGGTTTAAATTTTATGTTGTCGATATGCTGCTAACAAATTTTCATCTGCCAAAGTCAACATTGTTAATGTTGGTTTGCGCATTTGGTGGTCAGGAAAAGATAATGCAGGCTTACCAGCATGCCATTCAGGAAAAGTATCGTTTTTATAGTTATGGTGATGCGATGCTGATAAATAAATATGAATAGTAAATTCAAAAATACTGATATTTAACACCGTTAAAGGAAATTCAAGACTTGAAGTTTGATCTGATAAATAAACAGAATAGCGCCCGACGCGGGCAGCTCAGTTTCCCGCGCGGCACGATTGAAACACCGGCATTTATGCCAGTGGGTACCTACGGCACGGTGAAGGCGATGACGCCTGAAGAGTTAGTCGGCATCGGTGCCGAGATTATCCTCGGTAACACGTTTCATTTGATGTTGCGACCCGGTATGGACGTGATTAAAGAATTCGGTGGTCTGCATGCCTTCATGCACTGGGATAAACCCATACTCACAGACTCCGGCGGTTTTCAGGTATTCAGCCTGGCTGAGTCGAGAAAGATTACCGAAGAGGGCGCACACTTTCGATCACCGATAGATGGTTCCAAGGTATTCCTCGGGCCAGAAGAGGCTATCCAGATCCAGCATACTCTGGGATCGGATATCGTCATGATCTTCGATGAATGTACGCCTTTTCCGGCGACGGAAAAAGAAGCAAGTGCCTCGATGGAATTATCGTTACGTTGGGCGGCGCGTTCAAAACAGGCGCATGCAGATAACAAAAATGCACTGTTCGGTATTATTCAAGGTGGCATGTATCCGGCCTTACGCACGGCATCATTGGATGGATTGTGCGATATCGGTTTTGATGGATATGCCATTGGTGGTCTGTCGGTCGGTGAACCAACCGAGCTGATGATGGAGATTCTTGATCATATCGTTGCCGGAATGCCGGTAGACAAGCCGCGCTATCTGATGGGTGTAGGCACACCGGAAAATCTTGTCGAAGCAGTCCGTCGGGGTATCGATATGTTTGACTGTGTCATGCCAACGCGTAATGCGCGCAATGGCCATCTGTTTACTTCGAGGGGTGATGTTCGTATTCGTAATGCCACACATCGTTATGATCAGGCGCCGGTAGATGAGCATTGCGCTTGTTATACGTGTCAGAATTATTCGCGTGCCTATTTGCATCATCTGGATAAAACCAATGAGATCCTGGGCGCACGACTCAACACCATACATAACCTTTATTACTACCAGTTCCTGATGAAAGGTCTGCGTGATGCGATTGAAGCAGACAAGCTTGATCAATTTACGGCTGATTTTTATTCAAACCGTCCCCCAAAATAATTCCAGCGATTGTTGTTGTTCAGCTTGAAGCTTTCGCTTTGACGTAGAACAATGAATCTGATGAGTGATCATATAAAAAGTTTACCAACCCTGGGCGTTGGTGCCAGCCTGAGTCTTTCCTCCGATCCCGATCCGGTGTCACTGGTTAAAGCCAGGGGTGGTCCGGCCTTTGTAGAGTACGCTGGCCTGGTTGATGTCGATGCCATTATTGATGAAGTGGATCGTGTGCGTGCAGCCGGTGCCCCCGTTTTATATCATCCTTCGTATATCAATTTTTGTGGCTCGTATCCCAATTCAGCAACATGGCTGGAAGAAACGGCTAAGCATATTGACGCGGTGGGTTCGGCCTGGTTTGCGCAAGACGTTGCTTATTGTTTTTGGGAAGCGGGTTCAGGCTACTCCACTTCATTAGGTTATTTTATTCCCCCGGTCTTTAATCAGGCGTCTCTTGAAAAAGCCATCGAGCGGGTAAAAGAAGTGCAAGCGTTGGTGCCAGTAACGGTTGCCGTCGAACCACCACCACTAACATTTTATGCCGGTTCCATGTCCTTGTTTGAATTCTTTGGTGAACTGGCAAACCGAACCGACTGCGCTATCTTGCTCGATATGGGACACCTGGTTTCGTATGAGATGGCGAGCGGAAAAAAAGTAAAAGAGGCCTTAGACAAGTTGCCTTGTGAACGCGTGGTCGAAGTGCATATTGCTGGTGGCCGTTTAAAGGAAGCAGCCGACGGGCCGATTTATGTCGACGCGCATGAGTGCGCAATACTTGAGCAAACGTGGAACATGTTGGAAGCGATGTTGCCTGAGTTGCCCAATGTGAAAGCCGTTTGCTATGAATGCGAAGGTGTTAAAGAAAGTGCCGTGTTAAAGACACTCAAACGTATACGTCGTGTAGTCAGTGAAAAAAGCGTGAGCGAAAGTTTGATTAAACATCTGGAAGACACTGTATGAGCTTTGAACAACAGGAGCAGGTGTTGTTTGATTTATTGTTTGATCAAGACCTGCGCGATCAATTTTGTGTTGATCGAGTCAAAGCGCTAGACAAGTACGATCTTGACGATGCTGAGCAAAATGATTTTAAAACAATCCGTCCAGAGGCATTACAACTTGATGCGGCGATGCGTGCCGATCTGGTTCTTTCCCAGCTTTGTAAGGCATTCCCGATCAGTTTTAGCATTACTTCATCGTTAGCAAATGGTTTAGACACTCTTAAACAATTGATCGATACCACGACCATGCGCAGCAAGCCGGTCGAACGTGCGAGTCTGTTTGGCAATCGTCTGCGCGAACAATATCCCCGCTTTACCTTTGCTTCCGACAAGGAACTAGCTATTGCTACTGCCATTCTTGAAGTTGAATTGGGTATGGTCTGGACGAGTGCCTCCTTGAAGCAAGTTGTCCTTGATGAAGGAACACCACCAGCAACGGCGACGGATTTAGGTGAAGATTGGTTGGAAAAACCAATCAAGCTTGCGAGCTATGTTTCTGCAGCCATTATCCCGCAACCTTACGGCCAATTGAAAAAAGCGTGTTGCCCGGTAGCTGATGATTGTTTATGGCGACAGCTGAATAAAACACCGCTTTCCCTATCAGCTCGAAGCAGAATACTACAAACAGAAGATCCAAGACTACTAACGTCACGGGCCATGGTCAGCCGTTTTTCAATCTGCGAACCTGCGGTAGATTTCAAGACCGTTGAACTGAGCGAGGGCTTCGCTTCCTTGTTTCAGCATGTGAATGGATCGATGAGCGTGGCGCAAATATTGGCCCAATTAAAACAAATAGGTGCGCCAGAGCAAATGCTGAAGGGCATAGAAACAGCGTTTCAACAGTTGCTGGAAAGTGAGATGCTCGAGTTTGTCTAGCTAAAATCACCCAAAAAGACATCATTCATTGAATTTTCACGGCTTGCGCCTATCAATAATGCATTGTTATCTGTACTGAAATTGAATCTGTTGTGTCATAATGCCGCCCTTTTTAAACACAGAGTTTTATAAATGATAGATTTTTTCATAAATAGTGCCTGGGCTGCGCCCGCACAACAAGAACCTGGTCTAGCCAGTTTTCTACCATTAATCATTTTATTTGCCGTTTTCTACTTTTTTCTTATTCGTCCCCAGTTGAAACAGGCTAAACAGCACAAGCAACTGGTCTCTGGCTTAGCCAAGGGCGATGAAATCGCTACCAGCGGTGGTTTGCTGGGAAAGATCATTGAAGTGGGTGATAATTTTCTCGTTGTAGAAATAGCAAAAGAAACAGAAGTAAAAATACAGCGACAATCTGTTTCTGTGGTTCTGCCGAAAGGCACTTTGAAAACCCTCTAAATGTAATCGTTATTGATACACTAATTTTAACTAGGCTATTGTCATGAATCGTTATTCTCCCTGGAAATATTTATTAATATTAGTTTTGATTGGCCTGGGGGCGTTGTTCGCCTTGCCAAACATCTATGGTAAGGACCCGGCATTACAAATCTCTGCCACACGATCATCTGAAGTTAGCCAATTGACCGAGTTTCAAGTCAGTACCGCGCTGGAAGAGGCAAAAATACCCTACAAATCCATAGAGCTTGGTCTGGAGAGTCTGGTTGTTCGCTTTAAAAATGAAGAGACGCAGTTAAAGGCACAATCAGCTATTAAGAAATCCCTGGGACTAAGCTACGTTGTCGCATTAAATCTGGCCCCGGCAACACCCGACTGGTTAACCAAGTTTGGTGCTGAACCCATGTTTTTGGGTCTCGACCTGCGCGGCGGCGTCCATTTCTTGATGGAAGTCGATATGGTAGCGGCTGTGAGCAAAGCGGAAGATCGCTATATCTCCGATATGCGCAGCAAACTGCGCGAAAACAAGGTTCGTTATAAAACGATTACGCGGAATAAAGCAGGTGGTTTACTGGTTCGTTTTAAAGACGATACTGAACGTGATAATGGACAGGAACTGATAGAGGATGAATTTCCGGATTTGGACGTGACGCTTCCTAAAAACAGTGGCGATGAATCCCAGTTGATTGCCAAAATCAATGAAAAAGTATTGCTCGAAACACAAAAACTGGCATTACAACAGAATATTACCACGCTCAGAAAACGTGTGAATGAATTGGGTGTTGCCGAACCGGTCATACAGCAGCAGGGTCTGAGCCGCATCGTAGTGCAACTTCCCGGTGTGCAGGATACGGCAAAGGCAAAGAACATCCTGGGTGCTACCGCGACACTGGAATTTAGACTGGTCGATGAAGATCATGCGCCTCAGGATGCTGTAGATGGACGCGTACCGGCAGGTTCAAAGCTGTATTACGAGCGAAATGGCCAACCTATTCTGTTAGATAAAGAGGTCATGTTAACCGGTGACTCAATTATTGATGCAGCGTCAGGTATCGACGGACAAAGTGGTGGGCCGAACGTTACGATTACGCTCGATGGTAAGGGTGCAAAAAGAATGAGCCATGCTACGCGAGATAATGTGGGTAAACGACTCGCGGTTGTTTTTATAGAAAACAAGGTTGAAACCGTTGAGAAGAATGGCGAGCTGGTTGAAAACAAGATCGTCGTCGAAGAAGTCATTAATGCCGCGGTTATTCGCGAACAACTCGGCAAACGTTTTCAAATTACGGGCCTGGAATCGACACAGGAAGCACGCACACTGTCATTATTGTTACGAGCCGGTGCATTGGCTGCGCCAATATACATAATTGAAGAACGCACAGTTGGTCCTAGCCTGGGGCAGGATAATATCGATAAAGGCTTTAAGTCAGTGCTGATTGGCTTTGTGTTGGTGCTGGTGTTTATGGCGGTTTATTACAAGGTGTTTGGTTTAATCGCCAATGTTGCCCTGGCATTAAACCTGGTGCTGATCGTTGCACTATTATCTATTTTACAAGCAACACTGACGCTGCCGGGTATCGCGGGTATTGTGCTAACAGTGGGTATGGCTGTTGACGCAAACGTGTTGATCTTTGAACGTATTCGCGAAGAAGTCAGAAATGGTAATTCACCTCAAGCCAGTATCCATGCGGGTTATGAAAAAGCATTTTCAACGATTGCAGATGCGAACATCACGACCCTGATTGCTGCTTTGGTCTTGTTTAGTTTTGGTACAGGTCCGATTAAAGGCTTCGCTGTCACATTGTCATTAGGCATTATTTCTTCGATGTTTACCGCCATTATGGTAACGCGTGGCCTGGTCAATTTACTCTATGGCGGACGTCGCCTGGAAAAATTAAAAATCTAATCATCTAAAATCTAGTTCGCATCACGCAGAGAACGCTATTATGGAAATGCAAAAAACACGTTTCGATTTCGACTTCATGAGTAAGCGAAAAATAGGATTAATAATCTCCAGTTTGCTGATTATCATCTCTATTATTTCCATCTCTATGGAAGGCCTGACTTTTGGTATCGATTTTACCGGAGGCACACTGATTGAGGTTGGTTATTCGGAAGCAGTTGATCTGGACTTAATCAGGCAATCATTAAGTAACTCGGAATTTAATAATGCCATCATTCAGTACTTTGGTTCCGCTAATGATGTCCTGATCCGTATACCGCCGAGCGAAGGATTAAACACGGCTGATATCAGTAACCGGACGCTGGCCTTATTGGCCGATACCGGTTCGAACATAGAAATGCGTCGCGTTGAGTTTGTTGGACCACAGGTAGGCGAGGAACTCAAGGAAGATGGTGGCTTGGCGATGATCTATGCGCTGATGGGTATTTTTATCTATGTTGCATTACGCTTCCAAAGACGTTTTTCTATCGCCGCTATTGTGGCGCTTGTACATGACGTGGTAATCACCGTCGGTATATTTTCAATTACACATTTCGATTTTGATTTGACCGTCCTCGCAGCGTTACTTGCCGTGATCGGTTACTCATTGAATGACACAATCGTCGTGTTTGATCGCGTTCGAGAGAATTTTCGCAAATTTCGTGATACCAGCCCAGCCGATGTGTTTAATATTTCGCTGAATCAGACGCTCAGCAGAACATTGGTAACTTCATTAACCACATTGTTAGTTTTGATCGCGTTATTTGTTTTTGGTGGCGAGATTATTCATAGTTTTGCGACCGCATTGATCGTTGGCGTAGTCATCGGTACCTATTCGTCTATTTTTGTTGCGAGCCCAATTACGCTTGCCTTGGGTATCACCAAAGAAGACCTGATGCCAGTGCAAAAAGAGGGTGATGATCTGGACGCTATGCCCTGATAAGTTATTGCATGTGCAAACTTAAAAATGAAAGGTGTCACGTTTATCGTATACCCTGAAATGCAGAAGGTAAAAGCAGCTGCGGATCATCATTTACATGTCAGTTCTGGTTTTAACCAGTTGCCCCTGCTCTATAGCGATACGTCATCTCTCTTTAACCCATGACCGCCTCACTTTCTATAATTGCTGATCAACAGATTCTTCTGGCAGAAGAAGTATTTTCGAATTTCGGCAATGTTGAATTAGTTAATGGCCGTTCTATAGATCCAGCGGTCATCAAAAATGCAGATGTATTATTGGTCCGATCAGTCACCAGAGTTGATGAAGCGCTATTAAAAGAGAGCAATATCCGGTTTGTTGGATCGGCAACAAGTGGTATTGATCATATTGATACTGACTACCTGAAAGCCGCCAATATTCGGTTTGTGCATGCTCCTGGCTGTAACGCGCGTTCTGTTGCCGAATATGTATTGAGCAGTTTATTTGCGACGGCGGAATACAATACGTTTGATTTAACTAAAAAAACAGTCGGTATCATTGGTTGTGGTCAGGTGGGTTCCAGAGTCAAACGGTTTATGGATGTGCTTGGTGTTCATTGCCTGGCAAATGATCCGCCGCTTGAAGCAGAAAATGCCGGGGGTTCCTATGTTGCGCTGGAGCGAGTACTGGAAGCCGATATTATTAGCTTGCATGTGCCTTTAGTCCGCAGCGGCAATCATGCAACGGCTGGCCTGGTGAATAAAACGTTTTTAGACCAAGTAAAATCCGATGTGGTGTTGATAAACACGTCACGAGGTGAAGTCATCGATGAAGCTGCGTTATTAGCATTCCAGCAGGCAAACCCGAAATCGACATTAATCCTTGATGTCTGGTGTAATGAGCCAAAGATTGATATTCAATTGTTAAACCACAGTTTTATCGGAACACCGCATATAGCCGGCTATAGTTATGACGGAAAATTAAAGGCGACGAAAGTGCTGGCTGAGGCATTGCAGGCAGAAACAAATATTACGTCGCACGATTTGCCCGTACTTGCCAGCGAGGCCGTGGCTGATGCGATTGAATATTATGACGATAATGCAATAGCGTCAGCGATAATGCGTAGCTACGATGTCAGGAGTGATGCGATTGCACTTGGCGAATTGAGTAATATGCCGATTGAAGCGCACGCGGGTTATTTCGATAGTTTAAGAAAGAACTATCCGATACGACGTGAATTTACGAATCGGGAAATTAATACAAATAAATTGAATCATGAATTGCAGCAACGGCTACAGGATTTAGGCTTTCAAGCGGGTGCCGCATGAAGAAGCTCGGAATTCTGGTCTCCGGACGTGGAAGCAATATGATGGCTATCATCAATGCGTGTGAGCAGGGCGCAATATCCGCCGAGGTTGAGCTGGTGATCAGCAACAACAAGGATTCTCTGGCACTGGTTTTGGCGCAAGAAAAAAACATTGAAACGGCTTACCTTGGATCAAGCACCCACCCTGACCTGGAGGCATTGGATAATGCCATGAATGAAGCCTTAATCGCGCATGATATTGACCTTGTCTTGTTGGCCGGTTATATGAAAAAGATAGGCCCGAAAATGCTGGCGAGCTTTAAAGGCCGAATTATCAATATACACCCGTCATTATTACCCCGTCACGGAGGCCAGGGCATGTATGGGCTGAATGTGCACCGGGCCGTAATTGATGCTGGCGACAAGGAAACGGGTGTGACGATCCACCTGGTCGATGGTGAATATGATAAGGGCGCCATCCTGGCACAAAAGGCTGTCGCTGTTGCGGCAGATGATACGCCAGAGTCACTGGCAGCCAGGGTTTTGAAGGTTGAACATGTTTTATTTGCAGAAACCATACAAAAAATAATTGATGGCAGTATCATACTGCCTGGTGTTTAAAGTCCAAGAGGGAGAATTACTATGCGAATGTTGCACACGATGTTGAGGATTGGAAATCTGGAAAAATCTCTGGCGTTCTACCAGGATGTCCTCGGAATGAAATTGTTACGTAAGCATGACTACCCTGAGCATGAATTTTCATTGGCCTATCTCGGTTACGGTGATGAGTCTGAAACTACCGTTCTGGAATTAACCCATAACTGGGGTACAGAATCGTATGACCTGGGTAATGCCTACGGCCATATCGCCATTGGTGTTGATGATGTCTATAAAGCCTGTGCCAAAATAAAAGAACTGGGTGGTAACGTGGTCAGGGAAGCTGGCCCTATGCAGGGTGGTGATACGGTGATTGCCTTTGTAGAAGACCCCGATGGTTATAAGATCGAGCTATTGGAAGACAAATAATAATTAAACTATAAGTTGGATTAAGTCTGGTTGAGGTAAATCTTATACCGTTGTGTAGCGTCTTGGTGAAAGGATGCCATTACATTATTGTATAAGCATAGATTTATTCCTTTAAAATAATATAAAAAACCCGCCAAAATGATAACGTTAATAAAAAACCTTTACGCAGCTATTGTCTTGAAAAAACCAGTCCTGGTTTTACTGCTGATGTTGTTCATTCTTGGTTTTTTTGCCATACAAACGAAAGACTTCAAGCTTGATGCTTCAGCAGATTCCTTGTTGCTGGAAGATGATCAGGATCTCAAGTTATTCCGTGAAACGCTGGAACGTTATGCAACACGGGACTTTTTGTTTGTTACCTTTACTCCGAATGAAGATCTTTTTTCACAGTCATCGTTGGACAGAATAGCCAGTCTGCGTGATGAATTTCGTGCACTGGAACCGGTTGAATCTGTTATCAGTCTGGTTGATGTACCATTGGTCAAACAGGTAGAAGGAACATTGTCAGAAGTCGCCGAGAATGTTCGGACCATAGAAGGCGGTGGTCTTGATATAGAAAAGGCGAAGCAAGAACTGCTGAATAGCCCCATCTATAGAGAATTGATTATCAGCGCGGACGGCAAGACAACAGCAATTCAGGTTAACCTCAAAGACAGGCCTGAGTTTATTGAGCTGCAGCGCGAACGTACCCGCTTGTTAATAAAAAATAGTGGTGAAGGCCTGGACGGAAACGAACAGACGAGACTTAAAGAAGTCTTAGCGCAATATACGGCGCAAAAGAACGAAATCGATAAAATTAATCATCAAAATATTATCGATGTAAGAGAGATAATCTCAAAATATAAACAATACGGCGCTTTACATCTGGGCGGCGTTACCATGATTACCGACGATATGATCACCTACATCAAGAATGATCTGATTGTCTTTGGTGTCGGTGTCTTTCTTTTTCTGGTTGGGATGCTCTCAATCATTTTCCGGAAACTCCGGTGGGTATTATTGCCACTACTCAGTTGCTTTTACGCCGGACTGTTAATGATTGGCTTGCTTAGTCTGGTAGGTTGGAATGTTACTGTCATATCCTCCAATTTTATTTCATTGATGTTGATCATAACGATGTCGATGAATGTCCATCTCATTGTTCGCTATCGACAATTAATCAATGATTATCCGGATTACTCACAACATGATCTGGTATTGATGATGGCCAGTAAGATGGTGTGGCCCTGTTTGTACACTGCTCTAACCACCATCATGGCATTCAGTTCACTCGTCGTCAGTGGCATCAAGCCGATTATAGATTTTGGCTGGATGATGACGATTGGTTTAAGCGTGACCTTCCTGACCTCGTTTATTTTGTTTCCCTCCATATTAGGCATGTTGCCAAAAGCGACTGAAAAAAAACCGGCAAAAGATGAATTTCAGTTTACGTCCAAGCTGGCGAGCCTGACTGAAAAACACGGCAACAAGATATTAATGCTCACGGTCATTCTTGCTGCAATCAGCACCTATGGTATTACGCGTCTCGAAGTGGAGAACAGTTTCATCAATTACTTCAGTGATAGTACTGAAATTTATCAGGGCTTACGCTTGATAGATGAAGAAATGGGCGGAACCACGCCGATGGATATTATTCTGAATCTGAAAAAAACTGCTGATGCGGAAGAGTCGGATGAAGACGACGAATTCGGCGATATGGATGCTTTATTTGGTGCATTTGCAGGTGAGCAAGAAGAGATATGGTTTACCCCGGAACGTATGGATACAATCAAGGCAGTCCATGATCATCTGGATAGTTTCCCGGCCATTGGTAAAGTATTGTCGCTGGCATCCATTATCCGTGTCGGTGAAGACATCAACGGTGGTGAGTTTGATGCGTTTGAACTGGCCATTGTCAGTAAAAATATGCCGGAAGAGATAAAACAGAGCATGATCGATCCGTATGTCTCCGAAGAGAATAACGAGGCGCGTATCAGTATACGCATTCTGGATTCATTAAAAGATTTGCGACGTAAAGAGTTGTTGGAACAAATCAAGATAGATCTGGTTGAGAAGATTGGACTGAATGAAGATCAGGTAAAGATTACCGGCATTCTTGTGCTTTATAACAACATGCTACAGAGTTTATTCAAATCTCAAATATTAACGTTGGGTGTCGTTATGGCTGGCATCGCATTAATGTTAGTCATCCTGTTCCGTTCTATCTCACTGGCCATAATTGGCATCATTCCCAATATACTCGCGGCGGCAATTATCCTTGGCTTAATGGGGTTATTCAGGATCCCGCTCGATATGATGACGATCACCATAGCGGCAATAACAATAGGTATCGCAGTCGATAACAGCATCCATTATATCTATCGTTTCCGTGAAGAATTACCCAAAACCGGCGATTACATCAAGACGATGCATTATTGCCATGCGAATATTGGCAAAGCGGTTTTTTATACTGCCATTACCATCATTATCGGTTTTTCAATTCTGGTACTTTCGAACTTTATTCCAACGATTTATTTTGGCTTATTAACTGCGCTGGCGATGTTTATTGCTTTATTTGCCGCATTAACATTATTGCCAAAACTGATTTTGCTATGGAAACCGTTTGGTTGAAAAACGTAATCAATACAATGGTCTAGAGATTATTCCTGATGCCAGCTCAGGTAAACCTTCACTCTCTATAATGTGACGATTTAGCGTTTCAGCAGAATAAGGACTATCTATCAACACACATTGTTATTACAATATTGACCGTCTTCGAATGACCCAAAAATATCGATAATAATAATTACTGCTGAATCGCAGACAAAAAGGTCATTTGAACTATTTAACCCGATACTGGGTCGATTAAAATAAAACAATAATTCTTAAGTAGAGGTATTACCAATGAAAATCAAAGTCGTAAATTCGTTGATTTTGATGTTATGTTTAACGGCAGGTATTGCTCAAGCCGCTGTAGCAACAACCCCTGATGTGGTGGTTAAGCAAACTGCAGATGGAGTTATTGATCGGATCAAAAACCAGCGCGAAGAGTTAGATGCTGATCCTTCAAAAATTTATGATGTAGTCAATGAACTGGTTATTCCACACTTTGATTTCATTAGTATGTCGAAATGGGTGCTGGGCAAAAACTGGAAGTCAGCCTCAGATGCACAACGTAAAGAATTTATTGAACAGTTCAAAACTCTTCTGGTGCGAACCTATGCTCGAGCGTTGCTTGAATACTCGAATCAACAAATCAAGTATTTCCCGGTTGAGATGAGTCCTGGCTCCAAGCTTGCCGTGGTGAAAACCGAGATGACGAGCGATGGCGCGCAGCCTTTCCCGGTGGCTTATCGTATGCATCAACAAAATGAAGCCTGGAAAGTGGTCGATGTTTCTGTTGATGGTGTCAGCCTGGTATCAACTTACCGTGGTTCGTTTTCTACGCAAATCAAGAAGAATGGTTTTGATTCTCTGATTAGTGAACTCACGAGCAAGAACGAAAGGCTTGCCAGTAATATTACAAAATAATTTAAACTAAACAGTGTTTGTTAAAGCAACCGGGCAATGCCCGGTTGCTTGCTTTATAGTCCAGGGATTACTGCAATCATGCATGAATCCTTGCCCGGGAAAGCATGAGGAAAAAAGATATTTATCTTAATTACCTAAGCGCATTACTACGGTATCGTTAAGCCTTAAGTCGTTATAAAGTATTTCATAAACATCTCGTTATGCTTTCGTTTATCATAGTCACAACTAAATTTTAAAATACACTTATGGATCCTGAAATTATCAAACAACTCATAAAAGCGGGCTTGCCGGATGCTGATATCATTGTCGAAGGCGATGATGGAACACATTTCCAGGCACGCATTATCAGCGAGTCTTTTACGGGTAAAAATATGGTTCAACAGCACCAGATGGTTTACAAAACTCTGGGTGCTAAAATGGGTACCGATATTCACGCCTTATCAATGCAAACATTTACCCCGGCTGAATGGGAAAAACAGAAATAATTACAACGTGCGCAGGTCAAATGCCAAAATCAAATATTAAATACCATGGATAAATTAATTATCCGGGGCGGAATTCCTCTGAATGGAGAAATTCCTATTTCCGGTGCCAAAAATGCGGCTTTGCCCATTCTTTCTGCCACCTTGTTAACAGATCAGTCCGTTACTATCGGTAACGTTCCTCACCTGCATGACATAACAACAACCATTGAGCTGTTGGGTCGTATGGGAGCGCAGATTACGGTCGATGAAAAGATGCGTATCGAAATTGATAACAGCCACATCGAAAACTATTTTGCGCCTTATGAACTGGTTAAGACCATGCGTGCCTCAATACTTGTTTTGGGACCTTTGCTTGCACGTTATGGTAAGGCCGATGTCTCATTGCCAGGTGGCTGTGCCATTGGTTCACGACCTGTGAATATACATCTACAAGGTCTGGCGGCGATGGGTGCTGATATCGTCGTTGAAGGTGGATATATTCGCGCTACGGCTAAACGACTGAAAGGCGTGCATCTCACCCTCGATATTGTGACGGTAACGGGCACCGAGAATTTAATGATGGCAGCAACGCTGGCCGATGGTGTCACGATTATTGAAAATGCCGCAAGAGAACCCGAAGTCACTGATCTGGCAAATTGCCTGAACAAAATGGGTGCCAGGATTACCGGCGCAGGTAGCGCACGCATAGAGATCGAAGGCGTCGAGGAATTACACGGCACGGATTACGATATCCTGCCTGACCGAATTGAGACCGGCACATATCTTGTTGCCGCTGCAATGACGGGCGGTAAAGTACGCTTGAGGAATACTCAGCCCTTGTTACTGGAATCAGTTTTAGCAAAATTGACCGAGGCCGGAGCAAAGATTGAAATAGAAAAAAACGCCATTTCTCTCGATATGCAAGGCAAACGACCCAAAGCCGTTGATATACATACTTCACCCTTTCCGGGTTTTCCGACGGATATGCAAGCGCAGTTTACCGCGATGAACAGTATTGCGCTGGGCGCAGGCATAATTACCGAGACAGTTTTTGAAAATCGTTTTATGCATGTGCATGAGTTACAGCGCATGGGTGCCGATCTGAAACTGGAAGGCAATACCACTATTACAGAAGGTGTCGAGCGGTTAACGTGCGCTCCAGTGATGGCAACCGATTTAAGGGCATCCGCCAGTCTGGTCCTGGCAGGCCTTGTTGCCGAAGGAGAAACGGTGGTTGATCGTATCTATCATATCGATCGTGGCTACGAAACAATTGAAGAAAAGTTATCGCAACTCGGCGCAAACATCCGCCGCTTGCCCGATTAAAGCAGACATACAAGCAAGGTTTTTTGTAAGGAAACTTTTTCAGGTAACTTGCTTCTATTGTATTTTGTTTATTTTACTGGACTAAATAATTAACCAACCGACAAATATTATTATGCCGGACAAGATTACCATCGCCGTTTCCAAAGGCCGCATTTACGATGAAGCGATCCCGTTACTCGCCAAGATCGGGATTGTGCTTGTCGACGATCCAAAAAAATCACGCAAACTCATTCTGGATACCAATCAGCCCAATATCAAGGTACTCGTGATTCGAGCGACAGATGTGCCCACCTATGTGGAGCGCGGTGCCGCTGAATTGGGTATTGCCGGAAAAGATGTGCTGCTGGAATATTCCGGTGACAGCCTTTATGAGCCAATTGATCTGGGCATTGCCAAATGTCGAATGATGTTAGCCGGTTTAAAAGACGGCAAACCGGTTACCGACCGTCCACGCGTTGTAACCAAATATACAACGATCACACGCAATTATTTCGCTGAGCGTGGCCAACAAGTCGAGATAATTAAACTGTATGGCTCAATGGAGTTAGGTCCCGTGCTGGGCTTATCAGACTGGATAGTGGATCTGGTTGATACCGGCAATACATTGAAAGCAAATGGTCTGGTGACACTCGATCATATTGCTGATATCAGTTCTAAATTGATCGTCAACAAGGCCGCAATGAAAATGAAAAATGCCTCAATTAAACCCATCATCAAGCAACTAGCGGACATCGTTGGTAATGGGTCATGAGCAGATTGAAACACCTCGACAAATCCTCTGCCGATTTTGAATTAGCACTCCAGTCTTTATTATCATCCAGCGATGAGCCGGATCAGTCCGTGCAGGAGACTGTCTCCAACGTCATCGCTGATGTACGTGCACGTGGTGATGAGGCCCTGCTTGAATATACCAATCGCTTTGACAGGCGTACCGCCACACTTGAATCACTCGAGATTTCACAGGAATCACTTGCTGCAGCATTAAAACGTCTACCGAATGCTTTGCGTCAAAGCCTTGAACATGCCGCAGCGCGTGTTCGTGAATTTCATGACAAGCAAAAACAGTCAACCTGGACCTATGAAGATGAGGCCGGTAACGTACTCGGCCAAAAAATAACGCCGCTGGATCGTGTTGGTGTTTATGTACCGGGTGGCAAGGCAGCTTATCCTTCTTCGGTGTTAATGAATGTGATTCCTGCGCATGTTGCCGGAGTAGAAGAGATTATTATGGTCGTGCCGACACCGGATGATGAACGCAATGATCTGGTTTTGGCCGCGGCGGCAATTGCCGGCGTACACCGAGTGTTTTCCATTGGTGGCGCACAGGCTGTAGCAGCCCTGGCTTATGGCACAGCGCTAGTTCCCAAGGTCGACAAGATTGTCGGTCCCGGAAATATTTATGTCGCCACTGCCAAGCGCGAAGTCTTCGGTGTTGTTGGTATCGATATGATCGCGGGTCCATCGGAAGTTGTGATTGTCAGTGATGGCAGCGGTAACCCGGACTGGGTGGCGATGGATATGTTTGCCCAGGCAGAACATGACGAGCAGGCCAGTTCGATCTTGATCTCAACAGATGCAGATTTCATTGCCGCAGTTGAACAGAGTATCGAAAAACTGCTGCCCGAAATGGAGCGTGCCGAGATCATTAAAGCATCATTATCCAACAACGGCGCCTTGATCAAAGTTGATGATCTTAAACAGGCTATCGAAGTAGTTAATACTATCGCGCCGGAGCATCTGGAACTGGCAGTCTCTGATCCCGATGCGCTACTGGACGGTATTCGTCATGCTGGTGCGATCTTTATGGGGCATTATTCTGCCGAGTCTTTAGGTGATTATTGCGCGGGCCCAAACCACGTGTTACCGACCGCACGCACAGCAAGGTTCTCGTCGCCGTTGGGTGTCTATGATTTCCAGAAACATTCATCCATTATCAAGTGTGTTAAGAACTCAGTGGATGCTATTGCAGAAACGGCTTCTATACTCGCCCGAGGTGAAGGACTAACAGCACATGCGCGTTCGGCTGAATACCGACGCGGTCCGAAGTAGTTGACGACGAAGATGGTCAACGACTGTGTAAGCAAGATCATCAAGCCGGCTATACTTGCAGCCAAGGCATACCATGTTCCGGACGCAAAGGGTTTTATCAAACTGGATGCAATGGAAAATCCCTATGTCTGGTCAGACGACATTAAAGCGCAATGGACCGAGTGTCTGCAAAAGGCCGAACTTAATCGTTACCCGGATGCCAATGCGAGTGAATTAAGGCGGCGGCTCGCGGCGGCGTTATCATTGCCGGACGGTACGGCAATGATGTTTGGTAATGGCTCGGACGAACTGATACAGATTATTCTGATGGGGCTAAATAAAACATCGAATGTCGTTATGGCGCCTGAGCCAACTTTCGTGATGTATCGCTTATTAAGTTCGATGATGGAACTGGATTTTGTCGGCGTGCCGTTGAATAAAGATTTCTCATTGGATCTTGCCGCCATGCTGGATGCGATCAAAACAAAACAACCGGCGGTGATCTTTTTTGCCTGGCCCAATAACCCTACGGGTAATGCGTTTGATCAGGCGGCACTGGAGGAGATCATCAAAGCAACCTCGGGTCTGGTCGTCATCGACGAGGCTTACCATGCGTTCGCACAGAAAACGATGCTGTCCTGTTTGAAAAAATATCCCAACGTTGTGTTAATGCGCACCTTATCCAAACTCGGTCTGGCCGGTTTGCGTCTGGGCATGTTGTTTGGTGCCGAGGAATGGATCGCTGAATTCGATAAATTGAGACTGCCTTACAATATCGGCACACTAAATCAACTGAGTGCCAACTTCATTATTCAGAATCTGGCTTTGCTGGAACAACAGGCTGCACAGATACGACATGACCGAGAAGCTGTCTTCAACACGCTTGTAAAAATAGCCGGTGTTGAAGCGTGGCGTAGCGAAGCGAATTTTATTTTATTTCGGGTCTCAACAAAAAGTGCGGATGCGGTACATACGCAATTGAAAGAGAAAAAGATCCTGATTAAAAATCTGCATGGTACGCATCCCCTGCTTGAAAACTGTCTGCGCGTCACAATCGGGAGTGATGAAGAAAATCAGGCCTTTCTGGTAGCGCTTAGTAGCATCTTGTCAGGCTGATCGCCTTAATAGCGTTAGCGCGTCAGCTTAATTCTGCGGTATCGTTGCTGAAGGTCGCTGTGCAATCTGTGCCATTAGATCCTGCTGTTCCCAACCGCGTAATATTTTGATTTCCACCTGATTACCGGGCATTAGACGCGTAATCATTTCGATAGCCTGATCCGGTGAACTGACATTCTGTCCACCGATACTAATGATGATATCTCCCGGTACCATACCTGCACTTTCTGCGGGTCCGCCGCGGATAATCGCGGTAACCAATACACCGCCGGTCTTCAGATTAGTAGATTCAAGCACATCACTGCTTAGCGTTTGTGCCTCTATGCCGAGCCAACCACGCACCACTTTTCCGTTCTGAATGATTTGATTCATAACATCAAGGGCCTGATTGATCGGTGTGGCGAGACCAATCCCTTCCGATCCACCGCTACTCGAGATAATGGCGGTATTGATGCCGACTAATTGCCCATTCGCAGTAACCAGTGCACCACCTGAATTTCCAAGATTAATATCAGCATCGGTTTGAATAAAGTCATCAAAGTAGGAAATACCCCGACGCTTTCGGCTGGTGGCACTGACGATGCCTTGGGTAACTGTTTGACCAAAGTTATAAGGGTTGCCTATGGCAAGCACGATATCACCGATGCGTAAGCTGGATGAGTCGCCGATAGGAATCATGGGCAGGTTTTTTAACGGAATATTAAGCACGGCCAGGTCAGTATCGGCATCCAGACCGATTAATTGCGCCTGGCTTTGACGTCCATCATTTAAGGTAATGTTAATTTCATTCGCATCCTGCAAAACATGGGCATTGGTCAATATATAGCCGGCTGTATTCATGATCACACCGGAACCGATAGAACTATCCCGACGTTTCTTGGGTAAAGTCGGTGCATCACCAAAAAAATGCCGAAATAAAGGATCCTCGAACAGGGGATGGACTCTTTCCTGATATACTTTGCTCGCATAAACATTAACAACGGCCGGAGCGGTAGAGTTCACGGCATTGTTAAAAGAATAGCGATTTGATTCAGATGTGGAAAGACCGGGGATATTCGAACGTATATCGTCTGATATGATCAACAAGAACACAAATGCTGCTGCTAGCCCATAAGCGGAATATTGCAGCATAAAGATCAATGTTTTATTAATTTTCATGATGATTAATCAAGGACAGAATCAGTTTTTGTATTATGATTGTCAACTTTGTTATTAATGATCTGTTTATCCAATTATCAGTTTAATTTATCATACAACACTTGTAATTAATTCTACTGATATTTAACTGTCAGATATGTAAAGGGGAAAGAATGGATAATAGTAATGTCGACAAGGGTCGACGACGATTTCTTACCGCCGCTGCAACAGTGGTAGGTGGAGCCGGTGCAGCCGCGGGTGCTGTCCCATTTATTGCGACAATGGCGCCTAGCGAGAAAGCCAAGGCAATTGGCGCACCGGTCGAGGTTGATATCAGTAAATTGAAACCGGGTGAGCGCATGATCGAAAAATGGCAGGGTAAGCCCATTTGGATCCTGCGCCGTACACAGGAAATGCTGGATGATATTGCCGCGCAAGACGACGCTGTGAGTGATCCTGGTTCAGATGCCAGTGCACAACCTGAGTACGCCAAGAATGAATATCGTGCCCGTGAAGATGAATATCTGGTTGTTATAGGAATCTGTACGCACCTGGGTTGTTCTCCAAGCTTTGTCGTAAAAGAAGGGGATAATGCCCCAGTCGAAGACTGGAAAGGCGGGTTTTTCTGTCCTTGTCATGGCTCTCGCTTCGATTTGGCCGGTCGCGTCTTCAAAGGTGTTCCTGCCCCGACTAATCTGGTGGTTCCCCCCTATAAATTTATTTCGCCGAGTCGTTTAGTCATCGGTGATGACAGTGAGGCAGTATAATGGCAGATCTCGGTAAACAAGTAGTAGATGGACTCGTAGGTGTAAGGGATTGGGTCGATGACCGTTTTCCGCTGATGAAGGGTTGGAACGAGCATCTAGCTAAATACTATGCGCCAAAGAATTTCAACTTTTGGTATTTCTTTGGTTCACTCGCCTTATTGGTACTCGTTATTCAGATACTGACCGGTATCTGGTTGACGATGAATTACAAACCCTCCGCAGAAGACGCGTTTGCGTCGGTTGAATACATCATGCGTGATGTCGACTGGGGCTGGTTTATTCGGTATATGCATTCAACGGGTGCGTCAGCATTCTTCGTTGTCATCTACCTGCACATGTTCCGTGCCTTGTTATACGGCTCATATAAGAAACCACGCGAATTACTCTGGTTAACCGGAATGGCGCTTTATCTGGTTTTGATGGGCGAAGCGTTTTTTGGTTATTTGTTGCCTTGGGGACAAATGTCTTACTGGGGTGCACAGGTCATTATTTCTTTGTTTGGTGCCTTGCCTATCATTGGGCCGGATTTATCTGAATGGATACGAGGTGATTTTGTTGTATCTGATGTGACCCTGAATCGTTTTTTCTCATTCCATGTGATTGCCTTTCCCTTATTGATTTGCGGCATAGTGGGGGCGCATATCCTGTCATTGCATGAAGTGGGTTCGAATAATCCGGATGGTGTTGAAATTAAAAAGAACAAGAATGCCGAAGGGATCCCGCTAGACGGAATTCCTTTCCATCCTTACTACACCGTTAAAGATATTGTCGGTGCAATCGTCTTTTTGATTATCTTTTTTACGGTGGTCTTTTTTGCACCGGAAATGGGCGGTTATTTTCTGGAGCACGCGAACTTTATGCCTGCTGATCCGTTCAAGACGCCGGAACACATCGCACCCGTTTGGTACTTCACACCTTACTATGCAATTTTACGTGCTGTTCCGGATCAGCTTGGTGGTGTCATCGCCATGGGCGCAGCAGTAATGGCCTTCATTTTTCTGCCTTGGCTGGATCGCAGTCCGGTTAAATCCTCACGTTATCGTGGTATGAATTACCGCATCGCCTTGACGTTATTTGTTATCAGTTTCCTGATACTGGGATGGTTAGGCATGCAACCGGTTACGCCACTCTTCACCTGGATGGCTCGTATCTGTGGGCTTATCTATTTTCTGTTCTTTATCTTAATGCCGATATACACCGCGCATGATAATGATAAGGCCGTGCCGGATAGGGTGAAATAATAATGAGTATTCTAATGTCAGGACAAAAACGATTACATAGCATGACCCTCGTGTTTTTTATGATGGTCTCCGTTAACGCCTTTGCGGCTGGTGGTGCAAAACTGCTGCATATGGATGTAGATCTGGGTAATGAGGCCTCATTGCAACGTGGTGCCAAGACCTTCGTCAATTATTGCCTGAGCTGCCATGCAGCGGCCTATATGCGCTATAACCGCATGGGCACGGATCTTGGTATCAGTGATGACGTGTTGAAATCCAATTTCATGTTCGGCACCGACAAGGTTGGTGAGACGATGACAGTCGCCATGACAGATGCTGATTCACTTCAGTTCTTCGGTGTATCACCTCCGGATCTGTCGGTCATTGCGCGTGCGCGTGGTGCGGACTGGCTCTATTCCTACTTCAAAACCTTTTATGTGGATGAAAACCGTCCCTTCGGTGTGAATAACCTGACGTTTAAAGATGTCGGTATGCCCCATGTCTTATGGGAACTGCAGGGCATGCAGCGCCTGGCTCATAGGGAAAGTGAGGATGGTGTACATCACAGCCCGACCTATGCTGATTTGGAATTAATCACCCCCGGAACGCAAACGGAAAAGGAATATGACCGGACTGTGCGTGATTTGGTCAATTTTCTGGTCTATGTCGGCGAACCAATCAAGCTGAAGCGTGGCAAGATTGGTGTCTGGGTGATTTTGTATCTCTTTGTTTTTCTGATCATTGCTTACATGCTGAAGAAGGAATATTGGCGCGACGTACATTAACTGACACTAGAGCCCCATTATTTTTTGAATCTGGTGTATAATCCCGCGCTTTCGTATTTGGCTGGAGAATAGTATGGCAAGTGTCGCCAATCGTCGTTCATTAATGGTTTTGTATTCAGACAGTATTAGCCCTATCGGGCATGCTGTGCGTATCGTGTTGGCAGAAAAGGATGTTAACGTCGAGATTAATTTCATCGAAGATGACAACCGACCGGAAGAGTTAAATGAGTTAAATCCGTACAACTCAATCCTGACCCTGATAGACAGGGATCTGGTGCTTTATGATGCACAAATCATCATGGAATACCTGGATGAGCGTTTTCCTCACCCACCCCTGATGCCGGTTGATCCGGTTAACCGTGCCAGTAATCGTCAACTACGTTATCGCGTCATGCGTGATTTGTATTCGGTTGTCGATGAACTGGATAGCGAAAATGAAATTGCGGCTGCGAATGCCAAAAAAGTTCTGCGTGACAATCTGACATCAATCGCTCCTGCGTTTGCACAAATGCCTTATTTCATGTCAGAAGAATATTCTTTGGTTGATTGCTGCATGGCACCCTTGATGTTGCGTTTAAATGAATACGGCATCAAATTACCCATGTCAGGTAAACCATTACAACAATACGCTGATCGTCTGTTTGAACGCACTGCGTTTAAAACCAGTTTGTCAGGAGTCGAAAAAGAATATCAAGTAGCCTGATCAGTTCCTTGTTTGAACTACTTAACCAGGAACAGGCTGCATGACTTCAAATCGTCCTTATCTACTACGAGCGTTATATGATTGGATTTGTGACAATCATTTAACGCCGTATGTTTTAGTTGATGCCACTGGCGACGATCTGAATATCCCGCATGAGTTTGTCGAAGACGGCAAGATTGTCCTGAATCTTTCACCCAGTGCCGTACGCGATCTCGATCTGAGTGACGACTACATCAACTTCAAGGCGCGCTTCTCCGGCAAAAGCATGAATGTCTATTTTCCACAGCATGCGGTGCAGGCGATCTACGCCAAGGAAAATGGACGCGGTATGGTCTTTCCGGAAGAGGAGGTCGACCCGACTGATGAGCCAACGTCAGATACTCAAACAGAGAAGCCGGTTGAGAAGAAAGAAGATAAGAAGAAGAAAGATCGATCGCATTTGACGGTTATCAAATAATAACCAATTCTTCGTTGTCATTCCCGCGAATGCGGTAACCCAGTTAGATTATAAAATTTCATTTTTTTAAAATTAGTTTCGCCTTTTACAAAGAAATTGAAGAATATATTCACAGGCGTTTATAGGCTACGTGTGCGAAAAATCATAAGCTTCTAACAAATGCGTATACAAGGACGTTGCTGTCGTCTCGTTTGTTACGCAAGTGTTAGCTTAATAAATCAGTAAGGTCAGTGTCGATTGATTTTTATTACAAATCACCAACGATATTAATATTTCCTACCATGCCTTGTTCTTCGTGGCCTTTTTTGTGGCAGAAGAGCTTTAGGTTGTTGCCGTTTGTCATCGGGAAGAAGAACCACTCTACGCTCGTGCCCGGTTTTAATTCCATGTCGTTTATTGCACCGTGAATCTCGGCGACAGTTTTGCCGTTGGCGTCCATGACTTCGACTTTGCGGGTGAAGATGTGTGTCGCGAAGGCGTCGGAGGTGAAGTAGTGTTCGTCGGCGCTTGGGTTGTTGATCACTAGTTTATAGTAAGTGCCACGTTCGAAAGTGAGTGTCTCGGGTACAAACTTCATGGCGCCATCGCTGGTGCCGACGTTGATAGTGACTTCAGTTGCCTTTGGGCCGTGTGGTTTGTCGGCGTAGCTTAGTGGTGAGATTAAGACTAGTGATAAAAAAATGAAGATTAGATTTTTCATAGTGGCCTCAGGCTGAGTTTGTTTAAGTGTGTTTCATGATGTTAAGTATATAAGCCTACTGGGCAATAACCAATCGTACGGCTTGTAGTTCATATTTGGCACTGCTGATGACTTCTGTGCAAGCGTGGAGCTGTTCTTCCATGAATTCTATTTCTTCTTGTCTGATCGTTTTATTTTTCTTTTGCAGTTGTTTCAGGCGTTCTATCTCGGCGCGGAGTAAAGTGTCGACGCGTTGCTGTGCTTGTTTGCGAACGTCCGGTAGTTTTGATTCTGTGAATTTAGAGGCGAAGTCGATCATGACTTCTATTTCCGGTTTGATCTGCTTGATGATCGCGTGCGCTGTCTGGCGTTCGATCTTTTGGCAAAGCGTATTCAGTTTGTCGTGGCTTAATAGCTTGGCGTAGTTCTTCCTGTCTTTGCTGATCAGTGTGCGTAATGGTGTGATGGGCAGATAGCGATCGACTTGCAGTTGTTTGGGCGCAATGGCGCTGATGCTGGAGTAGGTTTCCAACAGTATGGTGCCGGGTTCGATACCATCCATTTCTATGGTAGTGATGTAGGTATTACCAATATCACTTTTTAATACCATTTCTATGGCTTCGGCAACCATGGGGTGTTCCCAACTGACGAAAGCAAGGTCTTCGCGGCTGAGTGCCTTGTTGCGATCAAAAGTAACGGTAATGCTTTCATCACCGAGTCCAGGAAAGTAGCCGGTGCGCATTTGGTCGCTGGGATGCAGTATCCAGGTATTCTCTGAATGTTCTTCGTGGTCGACGCCATAGGCATCAAACATGTTTTCCATATAGTCCATCAAGACACCCGGATTTTCCTCGTCTTTAATGGCCTTGATTATTTTTGCGGCCACATCTTTACGGCAGGAATTTAATTCCACCAGTCGATCTCTACCATCATGCATGGCTCGCTTGACACTATTCGTATGCGTGCGGGTGTCTTCGATAAGCGAGGTGATATCGGTCGCGGGATTATCCAGTGCTGCATTCAGCGGTTCTTCAAATTTTTCATAAATGGCATAGGCGGCTGCACAACTTTCGCTGAAGATGTTCAATCCTTGGTCGAACCAGTTGAATAATACGGCTTGCGCGGATTGTTTGATGTAAGGAACATGAATATTGATGATCTCGGTTTGACCGATACGATCCAATCGACCGATACGTTGTTCCAGCAGATCCGGATTGAGTGGCAGATCGAATAACACCAGGTGATGGGCGAACTGGAAGTTACGACCTTCGCTACCTATCTCTGAACAGACCAATACTTGCGCACCGCTTTCAGTATCGGCGAAGTAGGCCGCGGCCCGATCGCGTTCGATAATACTGAGTCCTTCATAGAAAGCGGCGCAACGGATACCGACTTTCAGTTGCAGGTAGTTTTCCAGGCGCGTTGCAGTATTGGCATTGGCACAGATGATCAATATCTTTTCTGTCTTTAAGCCCGTTAATAATTTAATCAAGTGCTGTACACGCGGATCCTGTTTTAACCAGTCGCCACTTTCTGTTTCCATCTCTGGAAACAGGGTTTGTTTTCCCGTTAGTGACGTATAGATCTCGGGGCAGGGTAGCGGATAGGTATGCAGCTTTCTTTCGGGGAAACCTTTTATTGCCTCGCGTGTATTTCGTAAAAAAACACGTCCGGTGCCATGTCGATCAAGCAGTTTGCTAACGACACTCTCGCGCTCTTCAATATCGGGATTATTATCCGTGGGTGCTTCATCTTCCAGGTAGAATTTTAATAATGCCATTACCTCCTGGCTGAGCGGTGCATCATAATCATCAAGCAAGACTTTTACGGTATTACTCAGTTGTTGATAGCCCTGTTCTTCCTTGATGAAACTATCGAGATCATGGAACCGTGCCGGATCCAGCAGGCGCAAGCGGGCGAAATGACTGGCCGCACCCACCTGTTCCGGGGTGGCGGTGAGTAATAACAAGCCCCGACATTTTTCAGCCAGTGCTTCTATACAACGGTAATCATGGCCGTCATCACCTTCATCCCAATGCAGATGATGGGCTTCGTCAACCACGACCATATCCCAATCGGCCGCCAGTGCGTTTTTGAATAACCCTGGATCGCTGGTAATGCTATCCAGACTACATATGATCAATTGTTCACTTTCGAAGGGATTCCCTTCTTCTTCATTTAAGGCATATATGCGTTCTTCATTGAATAATGCAAAGCGCAGGTTAAACCGACGTAACATTTCGACCAGCCATTGATGAGTCAGTGTATTAGGCACAATAATCAGGACACGATTAGCCAAACCGGTATGCAGTTGATAATGCAGGATCATGCCCGCTTCGATGGTTTTGCCAAGGCCGACTTCATCGGCGAGTAAGACGCGCGGTGCGAAACGCTTGGCCACTTCATGTGCGATATAAACCTGGTGTGGCAATAAGTTGGTACGCGAACCGATCAGACCCTTGACGGGTGATTGTTGCAGGTGGTTTAACAACAGCAGTGTTTCGCAACGGAGTTCAAACGCCTTGAGGTTGTCGAGCTGGCCACTGGTAAGACGCTGCTTGGGCGAGGTTAGCTCAACAAAGCTGTTTAATTCCAGTTCATCAATCTGGTGGATTCCGCCTTGCTCATCCTTGCTGTGATAAATCAATCGACCTTCATACTGTTCCGTCTTAATAACCTGAAACAATTTGTCATCTTGCGTATGTATGGTTTCGCCGGGTTTATGCTCTATGCGAGTGAGCGGCGCGGTTTGTGCTGCATAAAGTCGTTGTTCACCAACGGCGGGAAAACTAATCGTGATATGACGTCCTTCAATTCCAACAATAATACCCAGACCCAGCTCGGTCTCCGTATGACTGACCCAGCGTTGACCAATTACAAATTCTGACACATTAACAACCCGTATAATTAATTACAAAATGAGGCGAATGTTATCAGGCGTGGTCGCATTTGGGTAATATAATGCGGTATTTATACTTACCAAAAACGAATTATGACGCTACTCGAAAAAATCTACGATTTATCGCCAGAACAAAGCCGGGTTTTGCTTTCAGAGGTGCTGGATGAGCAATTGATAGAGGTGCGTGAATTTGAAAATTACCGCTGGCTGCAAATTGGCGGTGACTCTATACAAGCGTTGATGGATATTGATGCGCCCGAGCAAATACTATTGCCCAATATACAAGCGTTGTTGGCCACTTTACTGTTTTGTCCAGAACCCGCCCGCATATTAAACCTGGGGTTTGGTTGCGGATCGGTGGAACGTTTTTTTACCGAAAAATATCCGTTGACTGAAATAACGTCGCTGGAATCAAACGCAGCGGTAATAGAACTGGCAAGAGAATACTTCTTTATTCCAAACGAGCAGCACATCGTAAATACTGCAGCGGAAACGTTTCTGGCAACTTCGAGTAATGCCTACGATATTATTTTGTGTGACATCTTCGAAGATGAGGAGCATCCAGCCTGTTTATATGCGCCAGAATTTTATCAGAATGTTTTTAATTGCCTCGATAAAAGAGGCGTCCTGGCGATTAATCTTTTACCCGAGTCGGAAGACGACGTGCTCTCGATATTGTTAGCCATGAAAAATTACTTTGATCATGTCTCGTTACTGGAGGTCCCCAATCATTTTAATGCCATTCTCTATGCCTCTAATTTCCGGCTGCCCGATACAGCCGAACTGGATGTAGCGGCTAATCATTTACTTGAAAAAAAGAAGCTTGATTTAAGAGCATTACCGCAAAGATTGAATAGACTCATGGAGATGATGCCAGGCTGATATTACGTTCAGGCATTTAATTATCGGGATACATTAATAACTAAATTAACATGTTCCAGAGCCAGGCATTTTTGTTCATCGCAGGCTTGTAGGCCCAGTCTTAATTTAAGTAAGTTATCAGGAAAGACTATGGCACTGTGAATTTCATTAGTCACTTCAAGCTTTAAATGTATTATGCCTTCATAAACCGTCACCGGTTCTGTTTGAAAGCCTAATGTTTTCGTGATTTCCGCGGGATAACTGATATGGCCTAACGTCCAGTTACCTTTGTGTGCGATGTGTAAGGGTACGAGTAAGTTATCGTTGTTCCTTACCTGATTCAGGTGCCAGCCTGGCTTGATTTGTATCGCCAGTATTATTTCATAATGATCTTTCAACGGCGTGCATGTCGATGAAATAAAAACATTACCCTCGGCACACCACTGTTGTTGCGCTTGTTCCCCGGCAAACATTTCCAGCATGCCACACATGAGATAACTGCAGATGTATGGGCGTTGTGTAATGTCATGAGAATAGGCAACTATTAATTGTTGCGCAGTGGTTTGATAGCGTTTGTCGCCGGTGCGGCGAGCCAGGCGAAATAAGGTTTTTAACGCAACCGAATTGCCTGATGATGTGGCGTTATCATTAATTTCCTTGGGTGACGCTGGCAACAAGTTGTCTGCGCTTTGTCTGCCCATAAAAAAACCACCATTGGTTTTATCCCAAAAATTATCAATCATGAGGTCGGTTAACCTGGAGGCATGATCCAGCCATGAACGATCCAGCGTGGCATCGTAGATTTGTAATAATGCTTCTGCAAAATAGGCGTAGTCTTCCTGCAAGGCCGGTATTGAGGCCTGACCAGCCAAACTTGAACGGCTTAGCTGACCATCCTTTGTTTGATTGGCTGTTAACAGATTATTCGCTGCCTTGATGGCAACATCGAGATAATCCCGTCGCTTG
>CALKEZ010000022.1 GCA_938084745.1 uncultured Gammaproteobacteria bacterium | reverse complement strand
TGCCGGGTAGCTACGTTCGGACGGGATAACCGCTGAAAGCATCTAAGCGGGAAGCCCCCCTCAAGATGAGATCTCCCTGGGACTTTAAGTCCCCTGAAGGGCCCTTGAAGACTACAAGGTTGATAGGCTGGGTGTGGAAGTGCAGTAATGTATGAAGCTAACCAGTACTAATTGCCCGTGAGGCTTGACCATATAATGCTCAAGCAGTTTGTTGTACACTATATAGTGTATATACTTTAATCAGTTTTCCAGACGTGGGAGTGTTGTTATGTAACAGCATTCCCCAAACTAATTGCCTGGCGGCAATAGCGAGCGTGAACCACCCGATCCCATTTCGAACTCGGAAGTGAAACCGCTTAGCGCCGATGATAGTGTGGGAGTTCCCATGTGAAAGTAGGTCACTGCCAGGCTCTTATTTTTATCAAATCCCCGTCTACTTAGTCGGGGATTTTTTTTTGTTTACTAATTCATTAAAACTTATTCAAATAAGAAATAGTGATGTACTCAACACTAACGTGATTAGCAATTTGAAAATAATCTGCTTACCAAGACATGTCAGCAAATACATAAAAATTGCCCTAAATAATTAGAATATAAAAGCATAAAAATATATCTAATAATTACTTTTCAGAATAAATAAAACCAGTAAGATTGGCGTTTTATTTTCATTAACAATAGTAAGGTACTGAATTTATGAGTTATTCAAATCCAGGTCGCGGGGATAATCCGGACGAGGATTTAAGCTTGGGTGTCCCGGGCTTTTTCTATAGTGATCTTCATTCTCCTCGTCGTTTAAAAGAATTGCATGATGTCTTTATGGGCTCAGTAAACCAGGCCGATCCAGAATTATTGGCTGAATATAGTGAGTACAAAAAGACCCAGGGAGTCGATTATAAAGCGCAACTGGTGTCAGACTTATTAATACGCCTGGCTCCGCATGTCGGGGAATTTGTTGCGAAATTGTTTAATGTAGAAAACAAACATAAACAACATCGATCACGGATAGAAGACGAATTAAATACAATATTTTCGTTTAGAATCAGAGTCGTATTAAAAGTAGCTGCTAAGTACAAGAGTAAAACACTCGATGAATTTGACACTAATAAAATTTGGTCCGAACTGGACCTGTTGCGCCATATTGGTTTTGAACAGGATGTTGATTTAGACGATTTAGAGAAAGCTATTTCAATCGTTGCATGTGAACTTGTCGATATAAAGGAGCATTATTCCCAAACGCCGGATAAGAAAAAATATTCTGATGCTGACGTGGATAGCAGAGTCGAATTAATAAGACAAAAACTGGCTGCGGATGAAGCCACTAAAGAAGTATTTACAGACAGTTTGAAGATTACAAGTAATGAGGAATTTATAGAATCATTACTTGCCTATGTCGAACGCTGGGTGTTTGTTGCCAAGCATGATGAACGAAGTAAATCATGGTCTTGTTTTAAGACCGCCAGAAAAAAAGATTTTGATAATTTGGTCGAGCATGAGGATAAACAGTCCGATGGGTTTAATGCGTGGGTATGTGAAGAACATGAACTTAGCCATCGTGATGGTTTTGGTTTAACAGATCATCGTTTCAGTGAACGCGAAACATTGTATGAAGTTGAGCATTGTATTTATTGTCATGAACGTGACACAGATTCATGCTCAAAAGGTATGCGAAACAAGCGTAGTGAGGAATTCAAAACAAACCCTTTAGGCGAGACTATTATTGGTTGTCCTTTAGGTGAAAAGATTTCAGAAATGCACATCGTTAAACGCCAGGGCGATAATATCGGTGCCTTGGCCATGGTCATCATCGACAACCCCATGTGTCCTGGTACCGGTCACCGTATTTGTAATGACTGTATGCGAGGCTGTATATATCAGAAGACGGAAGCCGTTAACATTCCGCAGATTGAAACAAATGTGCTTACTGACGTTTTGTCGATGCCCTACGGTTTTGAAATCTATAGCCTGTTGACACGCTGGAACCCACTAAATATAAAACAACCCTACGCATTGCCTTATAACGGCAAGAATACGCTAGTGGTTGGGATGGGGCCCGCTGGTTATACCTTAAGCCATTATTTATTGAATGAAGGTTTTTCTGTAACGGGCATTGATGCACTTAAAATAGAACCGTTATCTGATGAACTGGTTGGTGCTAATGGAAAAACGCCTAAGCCTGTCCAGGATTTTGATGATTTATATGAAGACCTCGATAAACGGATGTTGAGTGGTTTTGGAGGCGTAGCAGAGTATGGCATCACGGTGCGTTGGGATAAAAACTTTTTGAAAGTAATTTATCTTAATTTGATTAGACGTAAAACATTCCGTTGTTTCGGTGGTGTCCGGTTTGGTGGGACTATCACTATTGAAGATGCCTGGAAGCTGGGTTTTGACCACATTGCGATTGCCAATGGTGCAGGCAAACCAACAATTATTGATCTGAAAAATAATCTAATACGCGGTATTCGAAAAGCCTCTGACTTTCTTATGGCCTTGCAATTATCGGGTGCATCTAAATCAAGCTCATTAGCGAATTTGCAGGTACGCCTGCCGGCAGCCGTGATTGGTGGGGGCTTAACGGCAATTGATACCACGACCGAAGTGCTTGCTTACTATCCTGTTCAAGTTGAAAAAATATTAAAACGTTACGAAAAATTGTCCGAGGTTAACGGTGAAGAAGCTGTGCGGAATGTTTATGACAGTGAAGAGATAGAAATACTGGATGAGTTTCTTGAGCATGGTAGAGAGATAAGACAGGAACGGCAGCGCGCGGCTGATGCCGATGAAAAACCAAACTTTATTAGATTAATTAATAAATGGGGTGGTGTGCGTCTGTTTTACAGAAAGGGGATTAAGGATTCGCCCGCATACCGACAAAACTATGAAGAAATTCATGAGGCGCTAAAAGAAGGTATTGAGCTTGTCGAAGGCATGAGTCCTGTTGAAGCCATAGAGGATAAATACGGCGCATTGCAAGCCGTTAGATTTTCCAAGCTATCCGAGAATGATGGTATCTGGCAGAGTTCTGATGAAGAGATTGAGGTACCCCTCAAAAGCATGTTCATTGCTGCAGGAACATCACCAAACACGATTTATCAGCAAGAATTTCCAGCAACTTTTAAGATGGATAAAAAGTATTTTCAGCGTTATGAGCCAGAATGGTCTGCTGCCGACTTGCCTGAGATGGTACCTATGGCGGACATTCAGTCGCCAAAGCTGGGTAAACCGGCACCATTTACGTCATATCAGAAAGATGGCAAATTTATCTCTTTTTACGGGGATAACCATCCAGTCTATGCCGGTAATGTTGTGAAGGCCATGGCCAGTGCAAAAGACGGGTATCCGTATGTCGTAAAATTATTTGAAAAAGAGATAAAAGCGCTAGCTCCGAAAGCCGATGAATTACGTATGGCCGCACTGGATAAGTTTTTTGGAAAACTGGAAGATCAACTGCTTGCTACGGTCGTTGAGGTTAATCGTTTAACCCCAACCATTATTGAAGTAATTGTTCATGCTCCAATGCAAGCGGCAAAATTTCAACCGGGACAATTTTACCGGGTACAAAACTATGAATACCTGGCGCCGGAAATTGAAGGCACCGTCCTGGCTTCTGAAGGCCTGGCTCTCACCGGAGCCTGGGTAGATAAAGATAAAGGACTGGTTTCATTAATTGCATTAGAGATGGGCAGTTCATCCCGCCTATGTGCTTTATGGGAGCCAGGCGACCCTGTTGTTGTCATGGGGGTTACTGGTGCGGCGACTGAAACTGTTCATGATAAAACGGTCATGTTAATAGGTGGCGGACTTGGCAATGCCGTGCAGTTTTCTATCGGCAAGGCATTTCGTGCGGCAGGCAACAAGGTGATTTATTTCGCCGGTTATAAGAAGAAGTCAGATGTATTCAAAATAAGCGACATAGAAGCAGCGTCAGATGAAGTGGTCTGGTCTGTTGACGCTGGCGTAGACGTAAAACCGATCAAGACCACACGTCCACAGGATAAAACTCACGTGGGTAATATACTTCAATGTATTGAAGCGTATGCAACCGGTGAATTGGGCGATGTCAATATCCGACTGGATGAGGTTGATCATATGATCGTGATTGGCTCGGATCGCATGATGGCGGCTGTGAAAGAAGCACGACATGGCTATCTCAAAGATTATTTCAAGTCTGATCATGTCGCGATAGGTTCTATTAATTCGCCCATGCAATGTATGATGAAAGGGGTCTGTGCACAGTGTTTATGTAAACACATTGACCCTGAAACGGGAGAGGAATATTTTGTCTATTCCTGTTCTAACCAGGATCAGGAATTGGATAAGGTTGATTTTGTGAATTTAAATTCACGCCTACGACAGAATACTGTTCAGGAGAAATTATCTGGCTTATGGCTTGAATATATTCTTTCGTTAAAATCAGGAGAGCCCCTTTATAAAATCAGGGAGTCTAGCTAGAATTTAGTCAAGGTATCAAAATCGCGGTCTGGTTTAATATGATGTTGAAAAGTATTGTTTATATAAATAAATGCATGGTAAGGAGCTTGCCCGCGCTGATGTGTATTTCTGTCATTACTTTCAGCAATGTTCTCAAAGCCGAGGATCAATCTGGCACTGAAAATACTGTTGAGCAGTATTTGGACGAGATACATAGACTTGAAGTGAGATATGGCCCCCGTCATGAAGCGATAGGTGAAAATCTGATTAATCTGGCAAAATTATACGATGCACAGGGTGATAAATTAAAAAGGCGTGAGACTCTAAAGCAAGCGCTGCAAATTCATCGGCTCAATTATGGTTTAGATAGTAAGGACCAATTGCCAATTATAGAACAACTCATCGCTGATAATTTAGTGTTAGAAGATTGGCAAGCGCTGGATCGAAATTATGATTATCTTTACTGGATCAATCGCCGCATCTATGGCGTTGACTCGCTTGAATTATTGCCTGTATTAAACCGGGTATTGGAATGGAAGCAGAACGTCGTTAAACAAGACTTGTTTGGTAACCCTGATATTATGAATATTCAAGTTGTTGAGCTTTTGAGAAAAATACAGCAGATAAGAAACAAGCATTTGGGCGAATCTGCAGCGCTATTTAAAAGGACGGTTTTTTATTAAGGCAAGTTGGTTGGTAAGTGTGTTGGAGCGGCATTTTTGCATATTCAGCAGTCTTACTTTGATAAACGGCGTACTAATGATTTAAGGACGGTAATACGCTCTATACTTGAAGGGTGTGATGCATTAAAGCCGCTGCTCATTATCTTTTTTGAAAATTTGTATAATTCCTCATGTAATGCAACAGCCCCGTTTGGATCATAACCCGCTTCCACTGCCCATATAGTACCAAGGTAGTCAGCTTCGCGTTCATTGTCCCGGCTATAACGCGTATTGGCAGCGGATAAACTTTTACCATTGTTGAGTAGAATTCGTTCTTTACTTAGCTCGCCGTGTTTCAATTTTAAATGAGCTAGTTCATGTCCTAATAATGCTGCAGCCATATCCAGATTTATGTTTAATATATCAAGCATGGCGAAGTTGATTGCGACAAAGCCGTTACCCTCTTCATTGTCACCGGCGAATGCGTTGGGAAGCGAACCGTTAATGATAATGAATTCTGCATCAGTTTCAGATGCAACAGCGATGCTTTTCATCGTCGCATACAAATACACCATCTGTTTAGCGTAGACAGTATATAAAACTCTATCTCGTTCATCCCTTAGCTTGATGGTTTCTTGTGGTGAACGAGCGAGCTCATGCACATTCCATGAGTAAAGTGGTGTCTCGGCACAGGTTTCGATACTGATGATGCAGCCGAATACTAAAAATAAAGTATTTCTTAATAAGTGCAGGTGCATTATTTTAAGAATTGTTTTAACTGGGTAGCCATTCCATCACAGGCATCGGCTTTTACACTGGCCAATAGCGGTATCGGCAAAATTATTGCTGGCAAGTATGACGTGCCCTGTGTTTCCGTGCTGATTTTTCCGGATAAGGCGAGTTGACTTATATCCCAGATTTTAGCCTCATAAATTGCTTCATCATTCCACATGGCAAAACCAAAACAACCCGCAGGTCCGCCAACACAGGTAATAGCGCCAGTATTTTCTATCGTTTCAGTATTGCCCTCGATCCATATGAGATAGCGAATGTGATAGTCAGAAAATTTCTCCAGAATGGTCGGTTGCTGCACAAGTTCAACAAGATTGCTAATATCCATTGGTGCCGTACTTGCCTCAAAATAGGGATACATGGCATCAATGAATTGATGCTCGGGTATGACATTAATCGCTGTAGATTCATCAGATAAGTTTGCGCCGACACAACTGATATAGTCACGTTCTGTTTCATGTTGATGGCTATGTCTACGACCCAATAAGACGATAGAGTCTTTATCATTCAAATCAGTCGTGTTTAATACCTTGCGTTCATCAATAACTGTGACAGTATTACAAGCAGTCATTAACAGACTTATCAGTAAGATTAGTAGTAGATTGTCCGTTTGAGCTCGCATATTAAATCATGATCAATGAACAGGCTTTGTTGCCAGCCATTGTTGGATATCAGGGTTGGACTGGAAGGATATTATAATATTGGCTGCAACATCGCGGAATGCCTGATTTGTTGCATACAGCAGCCCCTTTTTCTCATCAAGCAGGAATTGAATTGAAGTTTTATTGGGTGATTTTCCGTAGCCAATAACATTCATAGTCGTAATTTCTACCCCGTCGGGTTGTTGTACGTGGATAGCGTATTTGATCCATGTTTCATGAACTTTTGATCTCGTCTCATACGGTAAAGCAAACTGGATATCTTTAATCTCCGGAATGATTATCGCGTCGTAGTTTTGCTCCTCTGCGTTACTAAGGTCTTCAATCCGATTGATGGTCGTGAACATCGCTGGCAGTATTAAATCGAACAGTTGGATCTGGGAAGGTCCAATTGATATGGCCCAGTTCATCCGATCTTCATTGTTTTCAGTATAGACAAATTCGCGCAGTTCGTGATCATAGAAAACAGCCATTCGTAAAGGTAATTGCGTGCTGACGGGTTGAGGTATATCCAGTTTGGTTTCGACAATAAAAGATTGTCCACAGGCAGTGACTAAGCCAATGGATAAAATTAAAAGATATCTAGATAATTTCAGCATCAATTGAGACCGATAAAGGTACCACCATTTTTTTGGCTCACTTCGCGCATTAAGGTTGCAAAGCGCTGGCTGGTTACCTGAAAATGTTCAGGTGCATTACCTGGTATGGGAAAGCCAACACCATGAATGCGGATTCTTGTTTTACCGTTACTGTCTTTAGGATTAAGCCGCTCGATTGTTTTGATAACCTGACTAATCGAATTGCCGGTAAATTCATCACCGAAGACATAAATACTTATTTTCTTTTTTGGGTCATAGAATGAACTGATGGCCCGTGTAATTCCTTCAACAGGACTACTGTTACTGAATGTATTCCAGATTCTGAGATTGCTTATAATCGCACGTCGACGTCCCGGGGTATCCGGTATCCATTTCCCCCTGTATTGGGAAAATAAATAACTGCCCATGTCGCTCATAATCTGTATCCCTTGTACATTAGGGTATACGTCTAATGTTGTAGTGAGCTGTTGGATCATTTTCTCCCAATTAGCGTTGACCATACTGCCGGATGTATCAATTATAAAAATAATATATTCACTGTCTACGGGAATACCGCCGACCAGACTGGTATCGCTATTTTTCAGCTTGGCTAACAAGCGCTGCATTTCGCTGGTCAGTGATTGTTTAGCCGATTCAAATTGATTGGTAATACTTGACTGAACCGAAGACTCATCTTGCAAGTTACTTAGTTTATTTTCAGTACTGCCTTTCTCACGGTTTAATCGTGCAAGGCGTTCAGTCCAGATCGATAATTGTTCCTGTTTGTCATTTAAGTCGCGATTCAAAATTGTTGTTTCGCCACGGATCTCAAATAATTTATTTTGCAGATCGCGCACTAACCCTTCGTTATCACTGTCGGTCGAAGGCTCTATGACCAGCGCTGGTATGCCGGTTTTTGTTATCACCAATAACAGGATTATAGCTCCAAAACCACAGGTGATGATGTCCAGAAAGGACAAACTGAAAATATCTGTTTCACGACGTTTTTTCATATTTCTATTCTAAGGCCAATCATTCGATGGACTCATAAATGAACCTTGAGTTGCACGAGATAACCGCCAATAGGCGATCGCAGCATAAGGATCACCTTCAATCGGGGTCAAAATAATATTGACTGGCACGCGACCGGGTAACTTTTCTACCGCCTTGGTAAACAGCTTGATTCTATCTCCACCCGAGATTGTCGTGCTACGTGATGGTTTGGCTCCCTGTGTAGGCAGACCATCCGTAATAAGATAGATATTATCGGGCTTTGGATTCAGCTGATTGGCGGCAATGAACACTTTTTCAAGATTGGTGCCTCGAGCAGGGACCAAACGGTTTAGCCTACTAATGGCACTATCAAGCGTTGTTTTATCACGCACGTCCAGCCATCGCCCTTTACTATTTTCTACCAAAGCTTCAGTTTCGGTATTGAAATGATATATCTGGAACTGACTGTCTATCGGTAATTTAGCACTCAGCCATTCAACGATCTTGATTGCATGTTGCCACTTTGGAGCATTGCGTCTGCGTTCTTCTGACATATTACGTCGACGCAATATATTGACTATGGTTTCATCGAGCATGCTGGCAGAGCTGTCGACCAATACCAATAAGCGTTTGCCGTTCATTTTCAATCCGGTGACATAGGCGCGGTCACCATCTCCCGCGAACCTGCGCGATGCCTCACCGCGTTCATCCAGTTTTTTTGCGAGGATATTTTTCTGTTGTTCAAGTCTGATGAGTTCATTCTTGAGGGCAGCAAGTTCCGAGTCGTCACTGCTTGCCTTTAATTCATTTTGACGCCCATTGAGCTCTTCTATTTCCTCAGTGACTTTTCGGGCAAGCCCCTGAGTGATGACGATCTCTTGCTCAATTTCATCGACAGTATTTTTTATTTCAACAAGATTTTTTTCGCCTGATTTTATTTCATCCTCCAGCAATGATATTTCAGATTGAAGGTCCGGGCTGCGAGTATTTTGTGGCGATGGTACACCACTATCGATATTGTGCTTGATGATTAGAAACAACAATACTGCAGCACCAAAACCACACGACATAATATCCAGAAATGACAGACTAAACGGCGTAAGTTGGCGCCGGTTGCGGGCCATTTTTTATTTCACCTTGATCAAGGTTGAATAGGTCTTGGTAGCTGTTGTTTTTATTCTGTCTCCTATACTGAGCTGTACCCGTTGCTTAATGACTTCGTCGTTTAGAGATACGCGGGCATTATTTTCCGGTTGTATACAATAGTAACCGTTACTGAAATGAACAGAGTAATGGCTATTCTCGCTTAGCGCTTTTTCAATAGTGTGCCCGGCGGTAAAAAAACAATCATGTCCATCGAGTAAGTGGGCCGTATTATCGATCAAGATATGGGTGATATCTGTTTGTTCAGTATTTTCTAAAGCAAAAGATACCGGTTTTTCTGCTGTTGCTAACGAGGGTAATTCAGATAAATAATTTGCATCAGGTTCCGTGTCACGTAAAAAATGACTATAGTCTTTAGCCGATGTGAACAAGGCAAATTCATCAAGTATATTGGTATTGCTAACACGATCAGAAAATTCAGGCAAATTAGTAAAACGATGACTTAATAATAATTGGTCAGAATCAGCAATAGTTTTATAAATAATGTCATAAAGTGGTGATATTTTTTCCAGTATTGCTTCGCGACTGATGTTGGCACTATGAGATTGTGCGTGGTACTGGATATCAACTTTACTTATCGAGGAGTGCGTTAGCTTTTTCAGGCAGTCGGGTATTTTGTCGAAGAGTAGTTGTTCCGTTTCCGCATTGTGATGTGGGTCAAAGCGTGATTGATTAATAAATTCATGACTGATCAATTTTGCACAATGTTCATATATATTCAGTATTCCAACATCTGGCAACACCTCTGTTGAAATTACTTTATGCTTGTTACCACTTTCAAGACGTGTGAGTACAGATTGGTGTAACTGTATATCCAGATGCAAATACTCACCTTCACTTAAGGCATGGGTTGATGCGAGTAATGCGCTATCGATAAGTTTAACGTCCTGAAAAGACGCTGCTTTTAAAAGTCCCAGCAGTAACCCCAGTTGTTCCTGCGTGAAGCTTGATGGTACCGCGATCAACCAACTGGATGGTTTTCCGGTTTGTTCATAAATTTCGGCCAATTGCATATAAGCCAGGTCGGCATTATGTCGAATTTGGCTGGATATGGATTGGATGCTCTCCTGACCAAGGCGATACCAAAAATCATCATGCGTACTGCGTGGATAAATGCGTGTTAGTTTCGCCGCCGGTTCACCAAAGGCGATCTTGTTATCTTTAATGACGGCATAACCGGGACTATTGAGCAGTATTTGGCTACCGCTACCGACTCGGATATTCGTGTCATTAAGATCAAGAATAGTAAATGACATAATTCAGAAAATTCTTTACAGCGTTTTAAGATGACGAAGCAGATTCATATCACAATAGCGCTGCGTATCGAGCACCAGTCTTTCTTGCAATAGTTGCAATTGATGCATTAAGAACATAATAAAAATACTGATGATCAACGCGACAAATGTTGAATTAAACGCAACACCCAAACTCAATGTGACGCCCAGGATATCACCTTCAACGGCCCGGTGTGCCTGGCCCAGTGCTTCTCCTATACCGCGGACAGTACCAATAAAGCCGATAGAGGGTATGGCCCATATGATATATCGAACCATCGACAGTTCTGAATCGAGGCGCTCGGATTCGTGTTCACAAATATCTTTAATCGTCGTGGCGACATCCTGAATGTTCTGGGTCGAGCCGAAGCGCTGCAAACCCGAAAGTAAGGCTCGGGGTAACAGGTACTCTTGTTCATTTTCCGCCAGGTTTTGTATCGGCCTCGAGTATTCGCGTGTATCTTCCGGCAAAAGGCTGGTACCTGGACTTATATTAATTAAAGTCTGTGATAGTAATGCGCGTTCTCTCAGTATTTTTTTGGCCTTCAGTGCCATGATCGCAAATACCCATAATGCCAGAATAAAACAGGCTTCTTGTTCAAAGTCTTTAAGGACAATATACATGGAACGTTCAATTTCATAAGTTTCCCCGGCCGCTTGCTGAGTGGCCTGCTGTTCCAGTAAAGCATCAGCATTGGGACGAATCACTGCAACATAAAGACTGTGCACAATAATCAATGCCACAAATAAAGCGATTACTTGATATAGAAAATCAGACAGTGGGTTGTGTTTATTCATATGGGTATATCGTTATATGTCTACAGGGAAGGCAGCGGGCACGTCCTGAGAAAGGGTTTCAGTCGGGTCGAATGAGTCCGGCGTTTTCACCGTTGCTGGTGTCGATGAAGTGGTCGTTGCTGTTTCCGCTTGCTGTTCATTACTTGTCATGGTGTCTTCTTCAACGTCTTGTTCTGCCATTGCAAAGCTAGAGATAAATAATAATAAAAATAAAAGCGTTCTATTCATATCGAAATCCGATCTTTTTATTCCAGATATCGGGCAATACGAAAACCGACATCTTCCCGGGGTTTGTCAGTGTAGTCTCTATACGATAAGCGTAATTCTGTAATAGTACCATGAGCCCATGAAGCACCGCGGATAACATGAAATTCTCCTTTGACAGGCCCAAGTGGATCGACCCTTTTTTCATCGCGAATTGATTGTACAGAGTAATAGTCATGCACCCATTCTGCAACGTTTCCACCCATGTCATAGAGTCCATGGTGATTAGCGGCGAAGCTGGCTACAGGTGCTGCAACAGCATATCCATCATTATAGTTGCTAATAGTTTTCCCTAAAAATCCGGCGGCACTACTGTCGGCGTAATTACCACTTTTTTTAGTTGGTGGCAGTTTATCTCCCCACGGAAATTTTAATAAATCAGTTTTATTAGTGCTCCTGGCAGCCCAGGCCCATTCAGCTTCACTGGGCAAGCGGTAACCATTAGCACTTGCATCAATACTGGTAATCTTATTATTGGAGATCATATAAAACGGCTGCAAAGAATCTTTTCGACTCAACCAGTTGCAGTAAGCGGCGGCACTTTCCCAGCTAACATTAGCAACAGGTTGTTTGCCATTGTTCATGCTATGGCCTTGTATTACACCGGAATCGTGTTCGGCTTTGAATAAACGAAACTCATCATTTGTGACTTCAGTGATACCAAGATAGAAGGGTCGTTTCAATTCAACTGTTTGTATTGCCTCGTTTGCTCTACGTCCAGGCTCGCGACGTGAAGCCCCCATAGTAAATCCATACGGGTAAAACAGTTTTAATTGTTGCCCGGCATTGCTCGTAATTACGGGTTTAATATTTTCCAGCTTTTGTTGTTGCAGGGACTTGAGCGTTACGTTGACCTGTTGGGGAATACCTTCTATGGGCGTGATGGTTGTTTGGTAGTCAACGTAACCTTCTTTGCGCACAGCAATAGATTGTTGCGTTGTTGGTAACGCTAAAGTTTTACCCGACAGTTGCATGAGCTTATTATTGATATACAGTCTTGCATCTGCAGGAACAAGATTAAAAGCAACGTCAACGAGTTCAGAAGACATTGTTATGTTCAGATGCTTGTTTTCTCCGGCTGCCAATTTAACGTTACTGATCTTGGCGGTGTAGCCTTGTTTATAGAGGCGTACCAAACTTGTTTTGCCTGGATTGATAGCAATTTCCAATGGTGTTTTACCAGCATAATTACCATCGACAGTAACATTGGCTCCGGCCGGTTCAGAGTCAACGTACAGGGTTGCATCGGCGGGCTTCAGTTTAATATCGGTATAGGTTTGGGCTTGGCTAGCGATAACATTAATGGTTTTTTGCCAATCCTTAAAGCCGGATTTTTTAACCCTGACATTGTGCTTGCCCTGCAACAGCTCAACTGTTGACGGCGTCTTTGCCAGCGCTTCATCATCAATGATAATCTCGGCTGCGGCAGGATCAGAATCAAATTCTATTTTTGCCCAGGCAGGAACAAGTTCCACGTTTAAATTCTGGAGTGTATCTTTCCCTTCAATTTCTATCTCCTGTTCATATGGAAAATAACGTTCCGCTTCAATGGTAATGCGATGCGAGCCGGCCTCGATATTGTTAAGTTTCATCGGGGCAAAACCTTGTTCAACGCCATCCAGAAAAATGGTTGCTTCACCCTGGGTATCGGCAACAGCAACTTGCATATGTCCTGGTAGTGGTTTCAGAACATATGCTATTTCCTGGTTTTGTTTATCACCGACTTCTAATATTTCATTTAGAGGGTAATAACCCTGCGCATTAACGTCAATTTCATAGTTTCCTTTTCTTAGCAAGTGGCGCTCTGAAAAGGTAAGTTTCAGTAATGTGTTTATTGCGATCTCGGCATTAGCCGGTTGAGTAATAATGGTTACTGATTTACTCGTGAACAGGAATCCGGTTATACCCACCAGTAAAATAAATAAAAAAAACAGGGGGCCCGTGAGTAGTAAGGAGCGAGATTTTCTAGCAATTTTTTTATGGGGACCGGGAGGCTCAAAATTGACAGGTTCAATATGTTGCATAAGATGAAATAAAGCTAGTTAATTTTTTCATTGGCAGCGATTCGTATAACCGTTTCCATTGTGTTTTGTGATACTAGAAATTCAACACGGATGTCTCTATAACCATCGCGTTTGCCAACGGCAACATACTTCCCCGGCCGTAAACTCAATTCTGTTGATTTAAAGAGCCCCATCTTGCCGACCTTATAGATGGTGACATTAGTCGCATTGTCTGACTCAAGTCGTATCGTTACCGGTGTTGCACTTACTTCCAGTAATGTTTTAAGTTCATTGAGCTGTTTGGTAAGTATGGGGCCTTGATTATCAAGTTTAATGGTATTCGTGTAATAGGCAGTTGCCTCGGCATGTATATTTTTATTACTTAGTCTTTCTGGTTGTGACAATATCTGGTCTAGTTTCTGCCTAGTCAATAATTGGCGTTGTGCACGCTGTTTCCCGATTTGTGCCTGGGTAAGGTTGTTCTCAAGTTTCAGTGCATAGTCATACAGTTCAATTGCTTTTTGCCATTGCTCATTTTTTTCATTATCCGTAGCTTGTTGCAACGTATTACTAATCTCAAGTGTTATTGCCTGATGTTTGGTTTGTTGCAATGCTGTTTTAGCAGACGTGGACGCCGGTTGAATTTTTAAGGCATGCTTAAATTCATTACTGGCCGTGCCATAGCGTTGTTGCTCCAGTGCAGCGTAACCTGCTGTCATATGTGCGTTAAATTGATTGTTAGCGAGTAAATTATTAGTCTCTTCAAGTTTTTGTCGGGCAACTTTGGTCTCATTATCCAGTTCCAATGCCGCCTGAAAAGCATTTTTAGCATCGTTTAAGCGACCCTCGTTCAGTGCCTCATTGCCGTGCTCAATATGCATAAATACCTCATCCAGTTTCCGGGCACGTTGCAGTCCCTTTGCCGCCAGAAGAGATTCGTCCGTAAATAAAGATGCCATTTCAAATGCACTCAACGCCTGCATTGATTCACCGCTGTCGAGAGCCTGTTGGCCTTGCTCAATCTTTTCATGGTAGAGAATATCGATCTGGTCAACCAGATCATCAAAGATAAGCAGAGCGTTTTTATAGGCTGTATTGGCCTGTAAAAATTGCTGTTGATTATAAAATTGATCACCTTCGGCAGCATGGTTCTGTCCGGCGGCGTATTTTTCAGCTGACCATATTTGGGCATTATTTTGTTTAAGCGTATTCTGTTTTTCGAGGATATCTTGCAGATGGTTTTGTGCTTCTTTTCGTAGCTCCACATCACGGGCTACTTCGGCTGGTGATTTAATTGCTGTATCAGGTGGGGAGGGCAGAGCTGAAGATGAGGGTTCTGATACAGACGGTATTGAACTAACCGTAGTACTCTTCGGCAGGTTTTTTGATGCAGCAGAATTATTTTTCTTTACCCAATCAGGTAAAAAAAAGACAACAACAATGATTCCGATTAAAAGCGCAGCAAGGCCAAAGATAAGTCCCGGCGTTTTATACCTGAGAGTGTTTACGTTTACCGCAGCTGCTGACGTTTCACCATCCTGATTAAATGGAACAGCTTTTATTTCCTTAAAACCGTCTTCGGAATCATTTTTCGTGCGCATAGCAATGCATGATAGCGTTAAATTGAACCGGTTTCAGTCTTGTATATCTCACGTAACACTTCACGCCATTGTGTATATTGATCATTAACTGAACCAGTAAGGGTAACTCTGCGCTCTTCGAGATTAACTGTATGTGGTTTTATTTCCGCATCCAGTGAGGCCGAAATTTCCTGTAACGCTTCTTTATGAATCTTGGCTTCCTCTCGTTTATTAAATCCGCTAACAACTGCAGCACCGCCTGCAATTATACCGACCTGTCCCGCGGCTTGAGCAACGGAGGAACTGCTGCCCTGAGCAAGTATGCCGGCTAACACGGCCACTACACCACCAACCAGGCGGGTAGCGGCCTGATTGTTGACTGCACGTAATGCCTCGCCTTCTTCGTAATAAGCACGACGCCACTCGTGATAGGGTTCTTCCATCTGCCGCGCAAAGTTAGCGTAATATTCCTGCAAGGTATCAACAAACAAATGATCTCGTTCGCGTATGGATTCTATACGCTGTAGCAGGGGGTCGTTTTTTGCCGGTAACCGTTTAATGAATAAACGACCTTTATTGTCCGTTTCAATATATTCGCTAAAGGCTTCCGGAGAGAAGCGTTTGGCAAATTGTAATTTAGTAATAGTACGAATTTTTGTAATTTTGTCAGTATCCAGCTTCTTGTAATACTGCAACATATCGTTGGCAACCTGATCGTATAAATTCTGAAAGGGTTCGATCCTGTTTGAGTTACTGTCATAAGCGTATTTGCTCGCTTCCTGTTTGTAACGTTTGCTATACCATTTGTTATTACCGGAATCACTCACTGTAATGTCCAGCTCCAGGCTTGCGCCATCGGATTTAATGATCTTGCCGTCGACCCAAACATCCATTTCACTTTGTTTATCCGGGATGAGACGAACTACGCCCCAATTGCCACTGCCCTGAATCGTTTCCATAAGTTTAAAAGGTATGTAACGTGCTTCGGCTTCGATGATCTTTGTATAACCATTGATATCTTTAGTTTTACTGTCCGTAATATCGGGATCAAATATATTAATACCGACATCAAGTAATAATGCTTCCGGAATAGCGGCGCCGGTAATAAGTACCGGGTCTGTATTCGTACTCCTGATCGTGGTTGAGTTACAAGCAGTGAGAAATATAATTATGCCAACGACGAATATATTATTAACTTTTTGCATGCCGTATCACCCTTCTCCTATATACCACTTTTATATTTTCTATATTCATTCCAGAGTTTTTCCCTGAGTTCGGGATCTTTTTCTTTCATTGCAGCTTCACGTAACTGTCTTGCAATTACATCATCACCTTTACTGTTTACCAGATCGGGAGGAATATTAATATTGGTATTGTCGCTTGGAAATGCATTTCCACCACCATTCTGTTGAGTGCCAGGCGGGTCGCCATTTGCTGCCGTGCCCTCATCGGCAAGTGGGCCATAATCATCTATTCCATCAAGGCCACTTCCAACACTACCTCCGCCTCCACCACTAGTCGCACTTTGCGGCGCACCTTGTTCATTTTGCTGCTCTTTTAAAAACTCATGTTCGCGCAACAACAATCTATCAAAGTCCGCAAACCGCTCATCCAGTTGCTGGTCAAGTTGCTGAGTCTGTTCTTCACTAGTCAGGCTGGAGGAATTGTTTGTTGTAGTAGGCTCGGTTGGTGCTGAATTTTTTGTTGGCGTAGCCTGGCTGCTATTTTTTGTGTAGGCGTCTTGAGTGTCGGGTGCTGAATCAGTCGCGGCGTTTTTATCAGGTTCCGGAGTACTCTTGTCATTTTCTTTGGTTGGCACTGTGTTGCACGCTGCTAGAAAAGCAAGCAATGAAGATAAAAAGATAATTTTTATACTGCAATTACTGTGAAACTGTCCGGTCATCAATAACTTCCCTAGCTTGTGAAAGAAGAAACCCGCCGGCTATCTCTATTTTTTACCAGCAAATCAGTTCTAAAATTTTTAACGGCAATGTAGACCTTATCAATATTCAGATAGGCTTGTTGCTCTGAAACGATATTTAATAGTCGCTTATCAAGTCTTTAAACCCCGGTTTTAAACACTTGATAACTTGATTATTATGACATATTGAGTAATGACTTGTTCCATTCATACTCATATGAACAGGAATGACGATTTATTCCAGTAGTGGTGTTCGAGGCTGGATTTGGCAGGTGTTTTTATTCTATATTCATCGATTTAGTAAACCACAAGCTGTCTGACTATTTCAGTGTGCGCCAGAACTTCACTTATTTCAGCGTTTATCGAGGCTCTGGTGGCCTTGTTTAATGAAGGATCATCGCGCGTTAAAATAATAACGGTTGCCGGATGAACAAATAAGTCTTTGGTGTGGTAGCACTCGCCCGGCGCTTTCGGAAGCGCACCATCATGATGGTAGTCTTTTTCCAGGGCATCATGCGACATATCTTTTAAAACAGCTTTAACTGCAACGGTCTTTGCCAGGTATTCATCACACTGAGGCAGTCTGTACTGAGCACTCTTTATAATATCTTCAGACAAATGTAATAAATTACTGGCCTGATTACTGACATCTTCCGCTTTTGATGTTTCGTCATTCAGGTTGGCAATTAATTTTTTTCCGGCGATCTCATAATCGGCTAATAAACCCGCGGTGACAGAAAGGCGTTGTCGATCTGCTTCACTTGAAACATCAACGCGGTCGACATTGCGTGCTTCATCTTCATTCATGGTGCCACTGCTATAGGTCTGAGGACTCAGGCCAAGCAGGAGAGACAGGCTGATTAAAAAGCTGAATTTGTGCATATGAGTAATTTTACGGATAGAGCCTATAATTTGTTAATGATAAGCATTCGCATTAAAAAACAAAAGCATTAATTTGACTCAAATTTGGAAAATGAGGGTTTTAACTGAAACTATCCGCAGTCAAAACGGATTCCAGGTCTTTTTACGGGTGTATTTCATATAACCCACATTGACCCCGGCTCTTAACCCAGCGCCTAAACGCATCGGCGCGAGAATAATATTGTCTGATTGATGATAGTTGGCGCTAATACCGCCGATGAAATACAGACTACCGTCAACGGCTGGAAAGCGTTGAAATAAAGCACCGGCATTGGGGAGATGGTAGATAAGCACGAATACCTTGGAAGCATTTGCGCCGGCATCAAACCCGATTGAAGGTCCGGTCCAGTGAACCGTTGTGGAACCTCCTTTTTTCATGGTTAGCGTACCGTTGCCATAACGTGCTCCGATACCTAACGCGCCACTGGCTTCCTCACCTTTAATAATTGCATTCGGTCGGCCATGTTGCTTGAATATCTTTTCAATTACCTCGCCAAGGCCTTCCGTGCCTTCACCAAAGAAATCGGCGGCATCATTAATAATACTGTTTTTATCGTAGTTATCATCTTCCGCGAAAACGGACGCTGATAGGAGCGGTATGATTATGCTAATCAATATAAAAATACGTTTGATCATGGTCTCTCTCACTAGTATAAATCTTGACCGCAAAGTATACGTTAAAAGAACAACGTATTTATTCTGTAACGATTAACTGTGACGATCTTCACAAGTCCTGTGCAAACTTGTGCTGATTTTATCCTTAACTGGAAATTTTCTTGTGTAAGTGTGGAAGGGATGATTTATCGCCAGCTTTCATATATCTTTTTTCACCGCCGGTTGCCGTAACATTTTCATAAACACCATCATCGCGCTTGACCAGCTTGGTAAAGCCATGTTCCTTAAGTTTTGAATTCCCAACCGGGACACTGATAGAAATCGGTCTGATCACGAGTCTGACCGGCGCTAAAACATCTGTTTCGCCCAGTGGGACTTGTGCGGCGAAGCAGACCTCTCCCCAGGTTTTCAATTTGGTATTGATACCATGGTAGACCTCTATGGTCTGACCATTGTCTTCGCAAAAATAATCATATGTTGGCATCGAAGTATTGTGTATACCTGCTTAGTTATGTTGTGACTGATTATAGTCCAATTCTATTCCCATTCCAGTTCGCTATAGGCTTTGGAGACATTTGTCGGGTGCTGGTATTCGAATAACAACCAGTTTGACTGGTTATTCTTATCAATATTTTCCACTGCCTCATTAACAAACAGCCCTTTAGCAATTGCCTTACGTGTTTCGTCTAATAAGCGTTCCAGATACTCTCGCTGTCCTTGTGTTGCCTCGGACATCGAGTCTGTCACACTACCATGCCCCGGGATAATGTTACTTACCTGTAACTGCTGCAATTCAGTCATGGTCTTCAGCCAACCAATCAGACTTCCGGTTAGTGAAGGTATGCGTTCCCGAAAGATTAAGTCCCCTGCCCAGAGTGTATTGGTTTTGTTATCAATAACTATCATGTCGCTATGACTGTGTGATGTTGGATAGGGTATCAATGTTAAATTACGGCCACCAATATCCAGAGTCGTCGTTTTATCGATTAAAATTTCAGGACCTATAATGGTTGATGCATCTGCATTTTCACCGAGGTCATTTTTGAATCGCTCTAGAAAAAATGATTTGTTTTGTTCAACCTCTGCTGCAAGGTGCTCATGTCCGACAAACTTCGGCTGCTCGGGAACAAAGGCCTTGTTTCCCAGAAGATGATCATAATGGATGTGGGTGTTGATTACGTAACAGATGGGTTTATTGGTGGTCGATTTAATTGTAGTTAATAATTTTTGACCTGTATTAAGCGAACCTCCAGTATCAATTACAGCAACACACTTGTCACCAACGATAAAGCCAATATTAGCAATATCGTCATGTTGAATATCGTCCACAGAAACATGCATACCCTTATGCAGATAATTCCCTGCGACTACTTCGGTAATATTAAAGTCTTGTTGCGTGCCAGAAGCCAGAGCCAAAGAGCATATGCCTGATAATGCAAAAGCAAGAGATTTTATGATAATCATCATTGTCTATTATATCCGGTTTAGTTGAATAATTTGTTTTTTGTGTACAACCATTCATAAATATATTCAGTGATATGAAAATCATTATTCGGGATGAGTCGATACATTGACTTTCTCGCGATGATTTTTAAATGCTGATTCTATCAGCATTAAATCGTCCAATAAGTTGTTGGTCGCGTTTATGCTTCGCACCAGGCTACGGTACGAATCTGTTCGTTAGTCATAATCTTGACATTAATGTATCGTTTGTAAACTATTGATAAGCATGTTGTTAATTTTTTATTGTTGTCGAGTCCGATAAAATGGACTAATGTTATTAACGGTATTATGAAAAGTCTTCATCAATCACTTCAGTTTCATGCCTGCTCCGTTATAGAAGAAAGCTTCTATTTTCGATGGGGTATGCATTCACATCTATGTTTTACAATTCCAACGTCATCATTAAAATAAGGGGGTGCTATGTTTGAACACGATCAAGAGATAGTTAATTCATTACTTAATGAAAATAAGGATTTCAAAAGGCTCTACGAAAAACACGACGTGCTAAAAAATACCGTTAAAGAGGCGAACGAAAAAAGTATTCAAGTTGACCAGCTAAGTTTGGAAGGGCTTAAAAAAGAAAAACTAATATTGAAGGACCGCATGGCATCAATTATTGAAGATTACAAACACAATCAAATCTAATTGTTGTCATAAACAAATTTAATCTAAAAACCCTGCATATTGCAGGGTTTTTATTTTCAGTTACTTTCAACCATCTTAATCCCCGCAAATACGGCTTCCTCAAAAGTTGCTAGCACTTCGCCGGATACTAACAAGGACAGTGCTGTTTGATGATTTAAAAGACCAGGCGTATGCCTATAATTAGTAACATGCTGGCAAGCACCGGGCGCATTATTTTATCCGGCAAAAAAGTACCGAAATGACTGCCTAGATATATACCGGGCAATGAGCCTATAAGTAAACTACCTAGTAAGACATAGTCTACAGTGCCGATATGCGCATGCCCCAATCCAGCGATGAAAGTAATCGGTATCGCATGGGCGAGATCAGTTCCAACGATCTGTATGGCTTTTAATCTGGGATAGAGGAAAAATAAAAATGCAGCACCAATCACACCGGCGCCCACCGAGGATAAGGTGACGAGCACACCAATCAAAACTCCTGCGAATACGGTGAACGGTTTTCTATATTTTCGATGCAGTACTTTTATCGCATCAAACTTTTCTTTCTGGCTAATTTTATGTAACTGGTTTCGGGTTAACAAAAATATTGCGGTTAGTATCAAAGCGATACTTAAGGTGGACATGATCAGATGGTCATAGTTAATACCTGCGGCATCAAGTTTCTTAATAATATAGATCGAGCAAAACGATGCCGGCACGCTGCCTGATGAGAGCAAGGCAACAATAGGCCATTGGATATTACTGTGTTTGTGGTGCACAAAGACGCCGCCTGATTTGGTAATTGCGGCATAGAGGAGATCAGTTCCTACGGCTATAGCAGGCTTAATACCAAATCCAAGCACGAGGATCGGGGTCATCAATGAACCGCCGCCGACGCCCGTCATGCCGACTATGAAACCGACTACAAAGCCTGTTAGTGTAAATGAAAAATCCATATATCTTTGTTAATCAATAGTTTATCGTTTGTCAAAATAAAAGGGTGGTGTAATTTACATGTTGATTACTATTCTGAAAAGGAATTGTTATGTATATTTTTATAATTAAATCGTATATACATATCCTTAATATGAAAATTCAACAGCTCAAATATATTTGGGAAATAGCGAACCACGGGTTAAATGTCTCCGCTACTGCAGAGAGTTTGTTTACCTCACAGCCCGGTATTAGCAAACAAGTGCGTATGCTTGAGGATGAACTGGATGTGCAGATATTCCAACGCAATGGAAAACATCTGACCGAAGTTACTCCAGCAGGGCGAGTCATTATCGATATGGCTGGCGAGATACTGGATAAGGTCGAAGGTGTGAAACGTGTTGCGGATGATTTTAGTGACAAGCGGCATGGTAGCCTTTCAATTGCAACAACACACACTCAGGCACGTTATGTTTTGCCGCGTATCATTCAGGATTTTATTAAACTTTATCCGGATGTGTCGCTGCATATGCATCAAGGCACACCGGTTCAGATCTCTGAGTTGGCGTCCAAGGGCACGGTTGATTTTGCGATAGCGACCGAGGCATTGGAATTATTTGATAATCTAATCATGATGCCCTGTTATCGTTGGAACAGGAGCGTCATTGTCACTCATGATCATCCTCTGGCAGCTAACTCATCGTTAACACTCGAAGCATTAGCCGAGTATCCTATCGTAACCTATGTCTTTGGATTTACCGGTCGGTCGCAATTGGATTATGCCTTTAGAAAAGCCGGTTTGTCTCCCCGACTGGTTTTTACGGCATCGGATGCTGATGTCATTAAGACCTATGTCAAAATGAATCTGGGTGTGGGGATAGTTGCGAGCATGGCGTATGATCCTGTGATCGACAAGGAATTGGTCGCGATTGATGCCAGTCATTTATTCGATGCCAGTGTGACAAGGATTGGTTTTCGACGAGGTACCTTCTTACGTGGTTACATGTATGAATTTATCAGGCAGTTTGCACCTCATCTTACACAAGACATTGTGCAGCAATCCATGCAAGCTGTTACCAGGTATGAGTTAGATGAAATCTTTAAAAATATAGACTTGCCTGACTACTAATTATAATTAAATTTAATTCAGAACCAGATTGGCACCCAGAATATCTTTTGCCAGACGGGCTGCTATTGATGATGATTTTTTTACAAATGTAATTGTCAGAATGTTTTATTTTTTCGGACTGCCAACATGTAAACCACATTCTTTCTGTGTTGCTTCCTCCCACCACCAACGACCTTCACGTTCATGTTGGTTTGGCAATACCGGACGGGTACAAGGTTCACAACCAATACTGTTGAATCCCTGTGCGTGCAACGCATTGTAGGGAACATCATTACTTCTTATATATTCCCAAACATCTGCGGACGTCCAGTTAGCCAGAGGATTAAATTTATACAAGCTTTTATCCGCGCTTGAAAATGCACCATCTCTTTCAATCACCGGAACGGCATTACGTGTATCGGGACTTTGATCTTTACGTTGTCCGGTAATCCAGGCATCCAAAGTTAATAATTTACGTCGTAGTGGTATAACTTTACGAATGTTACAACATTCTTTATGGCCGTCTTTATAAAAACTATATAGCCCCTTTGTGCGTACCAGGTTTTGAACTGTTTCCGCATCGGGTGAGAGTACATTAATTTCTATGTTGTAGTGCTCGCGGACCTGTTCGATAAAGCGATAAGTTTCGGCATGCAACCGTCCTGTATCCAGTGAGAATACATTTACATCGGATTTCATTTTTGTCGCGATATCAATTAAGACGACATCCTCAGCACCACTAAAAGAGATGGCGATGTTTTTAAAACGTTCAAGCGCCAGTTTAATAATCGCGGCAGGTGATCGCTCGCCATATTCTGTGCTCAGTTGTTCCGGGTTAAATTCTGTTATGCTCATCCTCAATCCGCGTATCTATGTTGTTGATTTTTAATTTTAAATCCAGGTGGCGAGTCTATCAGAAAGATGGATATCGAACATAGACCAAGTCTTTATATTGATAGTTAATATTTGTATAAATTCGGTATTTTATGGTTTATATAGTCTATTCTGATTAAAATTATTATGTATTTGAATAGACTGTTGTTTTTTATAGTCACTGATAATGTTTATTAATATAGCAATTTTGTTATGGGGCCGAACAAATGAATGATAAAACAGAAGTTAAAACGATGTGGTCAGAAAGCCTGCTTGAAGCGCTCTACGTTGCCTTGAGAAAAGATAAAGAAGATGAGGTGGTTAAGGGAGTGATTAATGATCTTCGAGCAAAAAAATATGATGATGAGTACATCATCAATAAAGTGAAGAAAAAAGTAGGCCCCGAGGCAGGCGGACGTATAAAGGCATTATTGACGGGTAAAAAAGTGGTCACTGTGAAGAAAGATGAAGTCAAACCATTAAGCAAGGCCGATCAGGCAAGAGCAAGTGCCGCCAAGAAACGGGCAAAAGAAGGCCTGGTAGGAAAAATAAAGGGGATCTTCGGTAGTAGCTGAACCTAGAAAGTCATGCTTTGCAGATACTTGGCTGGAATGTAGGTGCCGTGCGCCGATAAGTCAGTCAAGTAAAGCGTATTCGTATCATCGAGTTCTACCACCAGATGCATACGTGAAATATCTCTTAAATTAGGATCCATCATAATATCGCTTTTACTATCACGGCCGATGACATTCTTGCCTATCTTCAGGTCGTAACTTCGACCAGCATCATCAATAAACTTACAGCCCGATTCATCAGCCATAAGCTTGCAACGGTTCTTGGATAATAATACAACAATTTTTTTGCCAGGCTTCATACGGATGGTGACGTTTTCACCCTTGGGCATTTTTTCCATCTCACCGTTATCATATTCGCCAGAGACCGGTTCAAACACAGTGTTTTCGAGCATTACCGTGTCTTTGAAATCAGTACCCGCTTCCGAATCATTTGTTGCACCGGAAGACTGAGACCGTCTTTTCTTTTCAGAATAGAGGTATTTTATTATTTCTTGTCGGGATGAGAGGTATTGCATGTATTTGACCAGGGCAACACGTCTAAATTCGTTTAATTCATCGCCACCGTTATGCAATGCACCAATGATCGTGCGCCAATTATGGTCTTGTGAAAAAATCTGAGCATCCATCTCCCTTAAAGCACGATTGATGCTGCCCGGGTTCTCAATTGATTTGGACAAAATAGCAACAAACTGTTTCTCAACATCCTTGATGGTTCGCGCTTCTTTCTTTAATTCATCCAGCGAGAACTTCACCATGCCGGTGATTTTTTTTGAGGGCACTGATGTGCGACCAGCGAGGCTGAACTCGAAGTCCGCCAGTGAACTAAACTTAAGTTCCTGTTCGCCAACGGTTAATTCTATAGGTTTTGCAAAAAATTTATTTAACATTGATTTGAATAATGAATCAGGGGCTAATGATTATATCTCGGCCAATAAGGCATAGACTTGAGGTCTTTATTATAATTCGCTTGAATTGTGAGCAATTTCACACATTAAAGTCAGTTTTAGTAAAAGCTGCTTTAGTGCCAAAATTCCATTTTGTCGCTAAATTGTAACACAATTATATTGGTTAACATCCAAATTTAATTGCACGTTGTTCCAGAGTTTTGCGGCGTTGAAACTGGTCGCAGTCGGCTAATAATTTCACAAAACCATAAAATTGGTTTAAATCGTTATCCAGCTTTTCATAGAGGTCTAATAAAGCCGGCACATATTTTCTGTATGTCACAATAGCCGCTAACTTGGCATTGTTAATTTCCGTTTCGAACCAGCCTGCATAACTGTCTTCTGCCCAGTTACGACTCAGTAACTTATATTCGTCTCGCATCTGGCTAAACAATGCTTTCTTGCCGGTGCGCATTGATTCGTCATTTTCTCCTGACTGATAGAGCCCGTTCAATAAGGCTTTGTATTTCATGACTAGCGTTATGAACTGTTCATCCTGCGCTTGAGCATTAATATAGGCGTCATATTCCGGCTGTTCAGCGTTTTGTTTAAGCCATTTTAAAACACCTATGTGGGCAATAGCATCGGCATAGGCTTCATTGAATTCAGTGTCGTGTTTTATATAAAGTTGTTGATGTGCAAGTTCATGGAAAATGACGGCTGCCAGTCGAATATCACTCCAGCGCAGCATTGTGTTTAGGACAGGGTCATCAAACCAGCCCAGTGTTGAATAAGCCGCAACCCCGCCGAGATAAACGTCATGACCATTTTCCTTCAGTATATTTGCGTATTGTCTTGCTTCAGATTCAGCAAAATAACCGCGATAATCAAGGCAGCCAACCACCAGGTAGCACCATGTTTTTGGTCTAAGTGAGAATTCTTCAGTGGCAAATATATTCCAGATAACATAATCACGTCCAAGATCAGCGTAGGCGAAATAACTGTTGTTATCGGGGAGCCCCAGTTGTTTGATTGAAAATCGCCGCAGTGCTTTAACCGTATTAAGTTTTTTACGAAGTCGGTCGGGGAGCTCGTCCTTATTTAGTAAGGTATTAATATCCTGACGTTTTTTTATGATCTCAACTTGTCCGTAAATAGACTGAGAATAATAATTTACCGAGGCACAACCCGAAAGAATAAGCGCAAAAATGCAGCAGATGATGGTCCTATAGTGATGCAGCTGTTGTCTAATCATGTCATTATTACTATAAATCAAAACATAGTAACCGAGTCCTGTTTATTAAGAATTTTTCTCACGGTATTGTGATACATAAATGTATACAACGTTAATCAGTGAAGAAGCATTATTTAACGCACTCAATCGACCTGATTGGGTTATTTTTGATGTGCGTTATGATTTGATGAACGCGGATGCCGGTAAAAATGCCTATCTTAAAGGGCATATCCCGGGCGCGATTTATGTGGATTTACACGATGATTTGAGTCGAGCGCCCTCAATTAATCGAGGTCGTCATCCCATGCCGACGCCAGATGCGATGAACGAATTATTTTCTGAACTGGGTATTCTTCCGAATACTCAAGTGGTTGTTTATGATGATGCCTTTGGTTCATTTGCCGCGCGCTTGTGGTGGATGTTAAAACATATGCAGCATGATAATGTTGCCGTGCTGGATGGTGGTTGGCAATCCTGGTTAGGGGCCGACCGACCAATTAGTATGGAAGTCGAGACGACTACGCAGGTTGAGTTCAAGCATCAGGCTTTAACTCGGGATTTGATTGGTATTGACGAGGTTGAACACGCGACCTTGCTTCTGGATGCGAGAGACCCTGCGCGTTATCGTGGCGAAATAGAGCCGATTGATAAAGTGGCGGGTCATATCCCCGGCGCGATGAACCGTTTCTGGAAAAATAATTTGACTAGCGATGGGCGTTTCAAATCAAAACAGGTGCTGAAGTCTGAGTTTGAAGACATACTCGGTGATGTAGCGTCAGAAGAGGCTGTTTTTTATTGTGGTTCCGGTGTTACCGCCTGTCATAATCTCCTTGCCGTCGCACACGCGGGATTGAATTTGCCAAAACTTTATGCCGGTTCATGGAGTGAATGGAGTAGTACTCCCGGCAAACCCGTTGCGGTAGCGCCATAAGAAACACATTTGCATGATATAAGTAAAACATTTCAGTATGTTACGAATAAACATATAATAGGCGTTCAAGTTAACTTCACATCTTTGATAATGGATAAAATGTTCAGGCTAATTCTAAAAACACTATTGATTCTGGTCTGTGTGAGCAGTCATGCCGAGCCCGAGTCAATTACATCGCCGATGGATAAGGCGACAGACTCCGTGGAGTCGTTAGTTATTGAAACGGCTGATGATATGCTTTCAGAAGCAATGGATGATGAAGAGTTCTCTGAAGAAATGTCAATACTGAACAAGGATGTTGTCCTGGTACTGGATAATTCCGGCAGTATGAAAAAAAATGATCCGGATTTTCTGGTTAGCAAGGCTGTAAAGGAATTTATTAGCCAGCAGAATGAACATACTCGAGTGGCGATTGTTATCTTTGACCAGGCCGTTCGTCTGCCAGTTTCTCTGACGGATGCTTCTCTCGCCAATCGTGAGAAGATTCTTAACAGTATTGAACAGATCAATTACAAGGGTTTATTTACTGATAGTCCTGCCGGGATTGAACGTGCGATTTATGAATTAAAAAATAACGGCCGCGATAATGCAGAACAATCCATTATCTTTATGACCGATGGTATTGTTGATACCGGAGCACCTGAACGAGATCTGGAAAAATCTAAATGGTTGCGTGAAGATCTGGCTCCTGATGCAGCTGACAATGACATCAAGATATTCGGCATCGCTTTTACCGAGGGGGCAGATTTTCAGTTAATACAATCCATCGCGCAAAAAACCGACGGCGAATATTATCGTGCTTTAACAGCACAAGACCTGCAGAATGTTTTTGAACAAATCGACAAAATCATTAATACACCGCCCGAGCCCGAGGTGGTTGAGCCAGCCTCCGTTGTTCAGGCTCCAACGCCTCCCGCTGTCCAGCCAGCGCCACCACCACCGGTTATAATCGAGGTGCCTGCCCAATCAATGGGTCAGGAAGAGCGTATTCGTTCAATTATTATGATTGCTGCTGCGATCGTATTAACGATTACATTGCTTGGTATATTAATTCTGCTACTGCGACGCAATCGTGATTTAAAAGCGAGTGCCGTTGAAACCGTTCAGGAGGCCTATATTAACGACTTGCAAGGCAAGACGGATAAACAGACACATAAACTCGGTACCAAACCAGTTATGTTTGGACGCGTTGCGGGAAAGGACACGGATCATCTTGACTATATTGTCGTCAACGAGACAACCATTGGTCGTCGCCATGCCCTAATCGAGTATAAAGATTACTCATATTGGATTATCGATCAGGGCAGTATTAACGGCACGTTCGTCAATGGAGAACTGGTCAGTAGTGAAGTCCGATTAAAACATGGTGATCGTATTCGCTTACACAAATGTGAATTTGAATTCATCATGCCAGAAATGGAAGACAGTGGCATGACGGTCATATCCAATACCGTATTTGCCGCGCAACCCCCGGCCATGGACGACTCGGAAGAAGCGACTCAGCTTCGGGGCCATGAGAGTGGTTCCGCGGCATTAAGTGACGAAGAATTAAATGCAGTTGCAGATTCAGATATGGATTTTGATTTAACCGGTCCTGAGTCTGAAGACGACCTGTCAGATTTGTATGAGCCCGATCCTGATGAGGAGGATACGATCATTCGTGAACTCCCAGCTGAAAGTCAGAATGTCAGTGAACCGGAATTTAACTTGGAAGAAGATGATGATTTTGATTCGGAAGATGAGACTATCATGTTGGATGATGGTGATGCTGAACTGGATGACGATGCAACCCTGCGTAAAGACGATATATAGCTATTAGTCAGTCTTGTTCTGATTCATCGGGCAATTAAATGAGTAAAGTTTTGTTTTCCGGGCCTGTAACAGGAATCTTTATCAGTCTACCCCTAGTGATATAATTCCAATTTATCTTTATCAGTCTATTTTCTTGCTTATGTCTACAGCCCTCGCTGCGTTGCTGTCCAGAATATCCGACGGTGGTATTCATTCAGGCCAAGCACTTGCCGAACAGTTAAATGTTTCCCGGGCAGCCGTCTGGAAATCAATAAAACATATTCAATCACTTGGTCTACCTGTTGAAGCCCTACGGGGTCAGGGGTATCAATTAACGCATAAGATAGAATTGCTATCCGAAGAAAGTATTAAAGCCTCATTAACACCAGTAGCGAGCAAATGTTGTCAGGATATAAACGTCTTGCTCAAGGCAAAATCAACCAATTCCTGTTTATTAAATCGGTTAGACACTGAGCAGATACATGGTCAGGTTGTTTTGGCAGAATATCAGTCCAGTGGAAGAGGCCGACGAGGGAATCAATGGATCACTCCACTTGCGAGTGGCATCTGCGTTAGCGTAGGCTGGCGTTTTGATATGGCCCCGGCGGCATTAGGTTTGTTGTCTTTGTATATGGGTGTAGCAGTGGCTCGCACTTTATCAACATTAGGACTTAACGGTATAGGCTTAAAGTGGCCTAACGATATTGTGGTTATGGAGAAAAAGCTGGGTGGCATCTTGCTCGAGTTGCGTGGTGAGGCGAGTGGTCCGGTTGATGTGATCATTGGTATTGGCGTGAATTATGATTTGCCTGAAGCAACTCTGTCTGATATTGACCAAGCGGTGACAGATATATGCAGTCATACCCGCAACAGGGTATCCAGAAACAGTATTGTCTCAATCCTGTTGTCAAATGTATTTGAAATTATCCAGAGTTTACAATCAGATCCGGACTCTCCGTTGATTGATGAATGGCGTTACTATGATCGGTATGTTGGACGTGAGGCTCGGTTAATATTACCCGATAATGAAATCGAGGGGACTTTACGAGGGGTCGATAACCACGGGGCTTTATTAATGACTGTTGCCGGACAACTAAAACATTACACTTCTGGTGAAGTCAGTTTACGATTAGGAAAAAAATGATATTACTGTTAGACATAGGGAATTCATCCGTGAATTGGGCAATAGAGGAACACGACCAGTTTATTAATACGGGTGTGTTTAACTACGAGAAAAGTAATTTTCTACAAGAACTTCAAGATAATTTCTTATCTTTGCAAAAACCATCAGCGGTATTAGTTGCGAATGTCGCCGGGATTGATGTTTTTAATGATCTTCAAGTCTGGGTTAAACAGCAATGGCAGCTGCAATGTTGGCAAGCTTCTGTCGGTGCAAGTTTTAATGGGCTTAAGAATAGCTATAGCGATGTAAAGCAAATGGGCGTTGACCGTTGGTTGGCAATGGTAGCTGCGTGGGAAAAGCACCCATCGGCATTGTGTGTTGTTGATTGTGGTACCGCTGTGACGATTGATTCGATTGAGGTGCACGGCAATCACCTCGGTGGTTATATCGTGCCTGGCATTCAATTAATGCAGCAGGCGCTTATCGCAAAAACGGCAGGTATCAATTCGACGACTGATAAACGCGCTGTTCTTGAATATGCGAAAGATACCCAGACGGCAATAAATAATGGTGCTACTTTTGCGATTGTGGCGATGATCGATCGTGTTATGTCAAACCTTGCAAATGAATCGAATTGCCGGCCAAAATGTATAATAACCGGTGGTATGGCAGAAATAATTCAACCCTTACTGCAGGATTCTTTTGAGCACGAACCTTATCTGGTGTTATGTGGTCTGTTAATAATGTATAAGGCTTCATTATGAAGTGGTTATTCATCCTGTTACTCATGATTAACGTTGTCTATCTCGGTTGGGAGATGGACCGTGACGTAAAACTTGACCACTCCAATGTGGCATCGGCTATCCGGATCCCTCTGGGGACACAACGATTGGCGCTGTTAAGTGAACTTGAGAAACTGCCAGAAACACGAAGTCGCATTAAGCTTGATACAGAGCTTTCCATGGAAAACTTTAATTCGGAGCCGGTCTTGCCCGTTGCCTTAAACCCAAATACAGAAAAAATGCTGGAATCACTGATGGCAGAGTCCAGCATTATGCAAGAAACTCAAACAACAATAGCCGCAGAGAATGAAACCGATGGATATTCTGCTTATTCATTACCCGCAGTCACCATATGCTACACCTATGGTCCTATTCCAAACCTGAAAGAATCAAGGTTGTTCTCTGAATGGTTAAATGAAAGGGGAATCTTATATAACGAGCGACAAACAGATGAGCGGGGGAGACAATTGTTCTGGGTTTATCTGGCGCCTCGTGAATCCCGCGAGTCCGCGGAAGCAGCATTAAAGGATCTCAAGCTAAAAGGTGTCACAGACATGAGGTTGATTAGAGAGGGTGATTTGTCTAACGCAATCTCGCTGGGTCTTTTCTCCAGTCAGGCATCTATTAATCGACGTTTAAACGAGATTAAAGCAAAGGGATATCAGTCTGTTGTTATTCCCTATTCCGGTGGAAACAAGATACACTGGTTTGATGTGAGTGTTGTTAAGGATTCGGATTATGTGAATGATCTCTTCACCGGATTTCCCGCACGCTTCAATGCATTACCGGTGGATTGCAATGAAATTGCTATGCAATAAAGAAATCCATAGAATATGCCCACAAAATTTCCACGTATGAAATAATAGTATTGATATACTTTGAGGCAATGATGTTTATTGCCCCGATAGTTAAATGGTATAACCGGTGATTTGTAATCACCTATTGGGGGTTCGATTCCCTCTCGGGGCTCCAGCCTGTTTCGGCAGACAGGAAAAGCGTATCAACTGATTATTAATGGAATGGTTCATGAATTATTATAAAACACTGTTTACAATTTCGTTGTACCTGCTGCTTTCATTTTCCAATGCAGTCGCACAAACCCCTTATGGTGATATTCAGCATTTAATTAATCAGGGACAATATAAAGAAGCCCTGTCACTGACTGAAAGCCAGCTTGCCCAGAATAAGTCAGACATTAAATTGCAGTTCATGAAAGGTTTGATTCTTACTCGACTGGATCAGCTACCTGCCGCCGAGAAAGTTTTTATTCAGTTAACTATCGACAACCCTGATTTACCTGAGCCCTATAATAATCTGGCTGTGGTCTATGCCGCGCAGGGAAAATACCGGGAGGCTGAAGAAGCTCTCAAGAGTGCGATAAATACGCACCCAAGCTATGCTACCGCACATGAAAATCTGGGTGATATCTATGCCAAAATGGCCAGCCGTGCCTATAATCAAGCTCTGGAACTAGATACCAGTAACCAGACGGCGAGGGAGAAATTATCACTGGTGAATGAATTAATCTCGGCGCCTGCAGTACCCGGCAGAACAGCTGTTGCCAGTGCGGCACCAGCTCCGGCCGCAGTAACAACAGCACCCAAAGCTGAAGAGAAAACTGTCGTAGCGGCCGTGCGCCAGCCGGAAATTATCACTATTCCGGCAAAGAGTGAGTCGGCCCCGGTTAAACCCGCGACAAAAGCCGTCATACCTCCTGTTAAAAGCAGGGATGTGGAAGATAATGCCCAAGACAATAGAAATGCGGTAGAAATTGCTATCAAAAACTGGGCTAACGCATGGTCGGCTCAGGATGTTGATCGTTACCTTGGAAGTTATGCACAAGAGTTTATTCCACCTAAAGGCTTGAGCCGCAAGGAATGGGAAAAAGATCGACACAAACGACTGAATGGTAAAAGTTTTATCAAGGTCACACTGTCCGGCGTAAAGATTAATCTGCATGGAAAAGATTATGCTGAAATCAAATTTACCCAGGCTTACCAGTCGGATACATATAGTGATAAGGTTAAAAAAGAGATATTAATGCGCAAAGTTGCAGATGAATGGTTGATTACGCAGGAGAGAACGCGATAATTTATACTGTTATGACGATTAGCTTCAGATCATTATTACTAGTACTTTATATAAGCAGCGTTAGCTTGCCGGTGAATGCGGGCGATCTGCTTTCCAAGGCGACCTCAGATCAAGGGCTCTCGACCTATTCAGAAAGTTTGTTAATGAACGCTGTTGAACACATCAAAGACAGTGATATAGAACAGGCGATAAAAGATCTGCAGCATCTGATCGAGTTCAACCCGGATTTCAAGGCGGCACAATTAATGTACGCTGATTTGATGTTAGCCCGGACGCAGGGAATTACTGATTTTGGTAATATTCCGAATGCTTCTTTTGAACGCATTAGCGCTTTGCGCGATGAAGTGCAGGCACGTTGGAAGTATCACAAGTTACCGGTTGATAAAAACAAAATTCCGTCATCTTTAATACAACTGGCAAGTAAACAGGATCACGTCATCGTCGTGGATTCATCACGCTCCCGTTTGTTTTTGTTTAATAATCAAAATGGTGTGCCGACCCTGATAAAAGACTTTTATGTGACCATAGGCAAGAATGGCGCTGGAAAATATATAGAGGGCGATCAGAAAACACCTGTCGGGGTCTATTTTGTTACCGGTTTTATCAATCCGGATGAGTTGCCGGACTTATACGGCGACGGTGCTTTTCCAATAAATTATCCCAATGCATGGGATCAACGCCATGGTCGTACCGGTTATGGAATATGGTTGCATGGAACACCGAGCACGACTTACAGTCGACCACCGAGAGACAGTAATGGCTGTGTGATTGTTAGTAACCAGGATTTGAATGTGTTGTCACCGTTCATAACAAAAGGGCATACACCCGTGATCATTTCTGATGCCATTGATTGGGTTACAAAGCAGGAATGGCAAAAACGTAGTGTCGAATATGAAACGTTTGTCGAGACGTGGCGACAAGACTGGGAAAGTCGTGATGTGAATTTATATCTTCGCCATTATTCGAAAGAATACTCAGGACTGGGTAAGGACTATGACTCATGGGTCGAATACAAACGCAGAGTGAATCCTTCGAAAAAATTTATTAAAGTAAATTTAACGGATACCAGTATGTTTCTTTACCCGGGTGAAGAGCAGTTAATGGTAGTGACGTTTGTTCAGGATTACGCCAGTGATAATTTTCATAGGAAATTCACCAAGCGCCAGTATTGGCGCATGGAAGATGACGGACATTGGCGTATTGTTTATGAAGGCGCTGCGTCCTGATTCTGCAAGCGTGATTCGTTGTAAGCTTCTTCGGTAATATTTTCACTCAACCACTTGACCATATCCCGCCAGATGCTACTTATTTCACTACTAGTAGGCATGATCCCGGCATAGGGTAGCTCAATCGTCACAACCGGAATTTGCCGTTGAATACCTGCATAATTTCCCAAAGAGCCGGGATAAGTACCGAGCAAATTCAGGTAGAGACGGCCTAGCTTATAAGGACCATTGCGCGGTCCATCGTAATCAACAATTCCATGTGGCGCATGAACAGCAACAATGATGTCAGGATTGAAATCGTTAATATAGTCGACCAGCCAACTGGATTCAGGCTCACTTAAGGGCGCCTTACCTGGGTAACGTCGTGGGTTGCTTTCGGTTTTATCACTCCAGTATTTGAGTGCAGTGTTTTCCCAATCAGCCATTGGGAAGTTGCGGTTCAGGTCAACATTATTTTCATTCATGCGTTGAGATTTTTTTCTTAACAGACCATCAGGGTTTAGCAAGGGGACGATATGCCAGTGAAATAAACCGGTATGATGCTCCTTTAAAATGCGCATCCACTTAAAGACGATACTGACTGATGAATATTCATCGCCATGTATGCCACCGATGAGCAGTACTTTACCAAGCGGTGCGCGCTTCTCAAGTGGCGGATACTCTTTTAATAAAATAGGCGCATTTTTAACCGAGCGTCCATTAGTAGTAGTTAGTTCCATGCCCAGACATTCTTGCATACCGACACTTCCAAGCTTACTGCCTATGCGTTTACACTCCTGTTCAACCAGTGTTTGAGTATCTGCAGCTTGAATTGATGAGAGTGGTATCAAGATAAGAAAAACTGCAGTTATTATAGATTTAGTCATCATGTTGCTAATAGATAGTCCAGAAATAAGCCAATGAAAATAATCAGTCCAAACCAGTTGTTGTTTAAAAATGCGCGCATACATTGCTCGGGTGCTCTGTTCCAAATTAATCGCAATTGATAAAGAAAAAAACCGGTACCAACCGCAACACCGCTAAAATAAATTATACCAAGCTCTGCCTGTTTGCCGATAATCATTAATGTTATTACTACCAGAGCCTGAATTATAGCGATGATAACCCGGTCGGCATCATCAAACAAAATCGCGGTTGATTTGATGCCAACCTTAAGGTCATCTTCACGGTCAACCATGGCATACATCGTATCATAGACAACTGACCAGAGAATATTTGCAATGAGTAATAACCAAGCAATTTGCGGCACGCTATTGGTCTGTGCGGCAAATGCCATTGGAATCGACCAACCAAATGCCAGGCCTAGAAAAAACTGAGGCAGGTATGTATATCGCTTCATGAAGGGATAAATCCCGGCGAGTATTACCGCGACAAAGGCCAGCTGTATCGTCAGCTCATTCATGGTTAACACAAGCAAAAAAGCGATAAAGATCAGGCTGCCGGCAACGACTAAGGCTTCTAATGAAGACACCTTGCCAGTAACCATGGGGCGCAATTTTGTTCGTGTTACAAGCGGGTCAAAGCGCTGATCGGCAATATCATTCAGTACACAACCCGCTGAACGCATTAAAAAAACACCCAGTACAAAAACAATAAAGACATCCAGCTCAGGAAACCCCTTTGCCGCCAGCCACAAGCCCCAGAGTGTTGGCCATAACAACAAGAGTATGCCAATCGGCTTGTCGATTCTGATCAGTAAGGCATATTGTTGCAGACGATCCCGAACGAAAGGCCAGTATTCATTAATCGTCACTGTTAGTTTATTTATACAGAGCAAAATAATAGTCCGACATTTATCGAACAATAACAGAGCTTTGTTAAAACCGTCGTTTAGTATTTGGCGCATTCTAGAATTGTTGGTAAAAATACTTCAGTGACAAGTAAAGGTTTATCGTTGATATAAAATAGCGATTGTCTGCCCCATAAATCGGCAATTATATCGCTATTTACTGTTGCTTGTTGATGGAGGTTACAATGCAGGGGGATTTTCGCATACCGCATATTCGTTCGATAGGTCGTATTATCGTTAAATAAAATATTACCTAATGGTTTATTTCCCAATTGCATCAATTCCTGGCTTTCTCCTTCATAGGTTGAGCGTGGAATGATGGTCCTCGCATATACCAACCTGTGTTCATCACATTTTAACCATGATTCCCGAACAAATGTAATCTCATCAGTAGCCAGAGAGAGCAAATCGACCTCATCTGCCAGTGGCTGACACCATGATTCGTTTTTTAGTTCGATATGAAATCGGCCACGACAGCACTCTTCTATAAAACGCGATAAGGAACCATGCTGAAATAGAAAATCATGCAATCGATGATCATCCAGTTCTGTTTCAGTGTGGTCTTTATTTTGCCAATGCAGATTCAATTAATGTTTTCCTTGCGGTTAAACGTTGCTGTATTCAAGGCTGTTCGCCAGCCAACGATTAATCAGTAATCTTACCTTTTCGGGGTGGTGTGCGAGTAATGTTTTTGCCGTGTTTTGAATTTCAGGTAATAAATGGGCGTCACGCATCAAATCTGCAACACGCATATTCGGTAAACCGGCCTGACGTGTGCCTAATACTTCTCCCGGTCCACGTAATTCAAGGTCTTTTTCAGCGATCAGAAAACCGTCATTGCTGGAACGCATTATATCAAGGCGGCGCCGGGCCAAATCACCCAGGGGCGATTGATACATTAAAAGGCAATCACTTTTAATTTCGCCGCGGCCAATTCTGCCACGTAATTGATGCAATTGTGAGAGGCCGAAACGCTCTGCATTATCTATAATCATTAAACTTGCATTAGGAACATCAACACCAACTTCGATGACCGTTGTTGCAACCAGCAGACCAAGCTTGCCGTCTTTAAAGTCCTGCATTACCTGCTCTTTTTCATTGGTTTTCATGCGACCATGGATGAGACCGACTTTAATGGCGGTTAGTTTTTCACCAAGTTTTTCAGCAGTTTCAATCGCAGTTTCACACTGCAATGTTTCTGATTCTTCAATCAAGGTACATACCCAGTAAACTTGACGACCTTCGGCACAAACATGTTTTATGCGTTCGATAATTTCATCCCGGCGTTCGTTTGAAATAACGCTGGTGTTGATTGGTTTTCGATTGGGAGGTAATTCATCTATCAAGGTATGATCAAGATCGGCGTAGGCAGTCATGGTCAATGTTCTGGGAATAGGTGTGGCGGTCATGATTAGCTGGTGTGGGTAGGTGTTCTGTTGTTGTCCTTTTTCCAATAAGGCGAGTCGCTGATGTACGCCAAAGCGGTGTTGCTCATCAATGATAACCAGGCCCAATTTCGCGAAGCTTACCGATTCCTGAAATAATGCGTGTGTCCCTATTGCGACGACCGGGGTCTGATCACGCAAACGTGTTTCAATCTCATTGCGCAGCGATTTTTTCAATTTGCCGGTTAAGAATGCCACATCTACGCCCAACGGTTCTAACCAGCTGACAAAGTTATTGTAGTGTTGCTCGGCGAGGAGCTCGGTAGGTGCCATAATGGCTACCTGATAACCGGCTTCAATAGCCTGTAATGCGGCTAATGCCGCGACAACCGTTTTACCTGATCCGACATCACCTTGTATCAATCTTAACATCGCTACTGTCTTGTTCAGGTCTGCAGCAATCGTTTTATAAGCGCGTTGCTGCGCATTCGTTAATGTAAATGGCAAGCCTTGCAAATACCCGGGGACAAGTCGTCTACTGAGACTGAAAGCAGGTGAATGCTCTGTTCTAAGGTCATTGCGTAATTCCAGCAGGCTTAATTGCTGGGCGAGTAATTCTTCAAAGGCCAGCCTTTGTTGTGCCGGATGTCGGCCTTCAACGAGGCTTTGTACATTGGCATCAGGGGGTGGTCGATGAACATATTTAAGTGCGTCAACCAGGGTTGGCAGCTTTTGTTTAGTTAAAATTTCCTCAGGCAATAATTCAATCAGGTCTTGTTCATTATCGTTCAGGGTTACCAGAGCCTGGGCAGCTAATTTGCGTAGTCGCGCCTGTTGTAAACCCTCTGTGCTCGGGTATATCGCAGAGAGTTGTTCTTCCAGTTCATCATCGAGATCTTCACCGAGTACACGATATTCCGGATGTATTATTTCCAATGAATTTGGTCCGCGTCGCACCTGTCCATAACAGCGCAGGGATAAACCTCGTTGTAAGCCTTTTTCCTGTGCTTTGGAAAAATAAAAAAAACGTAACACTATCGCGCCGGTGCCGTCACTAATTCGACATAATAACGATCGTCTTTTACCGAAACGTACCTGTGTCAGTTCTATCTCCCCCTGTATATATGCGTTATGTCCGGGGAGTAGCGTACCCATCGGTGTTAAATGCGTTCGATCGATATAGCGTTGCGGTAAATGAAACAGTAAATCCTGAATATTCCTGATGCCAATGCGATTAAGTTTTTCCTGCAAGCGGAGACCTATACCGCTCAAGACAGTGACTGGGTCGGAAAGTGAATGTTGCTTATTAGTTGCCAAAACGATTGAAAAACATAGCGGCTCTCAAAAAATCAGTGTGCCGAGACACTCGGTCAATGTGACCTAAAGTGTCATTATCGCGTCCATCTCAACCATCGCGCCTTTTGGTAAGCTGGCCACACCGACAGCGGCCCTGGCAGGGTAAGGTTCGGAAAAATATTGCGCCATAACTTCGTTAACTAAAGGGAAGTGTGATAGATCGGTAAGATAGATATTTAATTTACTGATATCGCCCAATGTGCCGCCAGCGGCACTTGCTACAGCCGCAAGATTATCAAATACGCGGGTAATTTGAGCACGCATATCGCCGTTTACGAGTTCCATCGTTTCCGGCACGAGCGGAATTTGTCCAGAAAGGTATACCGTATCACCGACCTTTACCGCCTGTGAATATGTTCCTATAGCTTGTGGTGCATCATTAGTAGAGATTATTTCACGTTGCATGGTTGCCCCCTGTGTAATGTCAGTGCGGTCTAGGCACGAGTAATTTGCGAAACACTTTTAATGGCTCTGATTTTTCTGATGACATTTGCTAAATGAACCCGATCTTTTACTTCAAGTATAAAGCGTAATGTTGTGTAACGGTCATCGCGTTCTCTCATTTCTACATTCTCAATATTTGCACCGGCATCCGCAATAGTCGCGGCAACATTCGCAAGTACCCCGCGTTGATTACTGGCATTCAAACGGATCATTACCTGAAAATCACGTTTTATATTGGCTTCCCATTCAACATGTATCCATTTTTCCTGATGGTTTTGATATTCAGCAATATTTTTACAGGTCTGTCGGTGTATAACGATACCGCGTCCGGAGGTAACAAAACCATGGATAGGATCGCCGGGTATCGGATAGCAACATTTTGGAAAATTGACAACAAGACCTTCTGTACCTTTTATAGAAAGAGGAGTGGTCTCGTTGCCAAGGTTATTTTTATTTTTATCTTTCAGAACAGTGAGTTTTTCAACCGCAACGACGTGTCTGGCAATCAAGGGCGCCATCTTGTTACCCAGACCAATCTCCTGAAATAAAATATCGACGCTTTCAATCCTCTTCTCGGTTAACAGATGCGCCATGTCGACGTCACTTATATCCTGATAGGTAATACCGAAAGGCTCCAGTTCACGGTTCAATAAACGTTTGCCTAGGGCAATTGCTTCATCATTCTGCAGGTTTTTCAGAAAATGCCGGATCTGTGTGCGGGCTTTAACGGTGGCCACAAAATTTAACCAGGCCGGGTTAGGTCGTCCACTTTTTGCTGTGATGATACTGACGGTATCACCACTGTTTAATTGTGTGCCTAATGGCACCAGCTTTCTATTTATACGGGCACCGACGCATCGATTACCCACATCACTGTGTATAGCGTAGGCAAAATCAACGGCAGTAGAACCACTCGGCAATTCCATAATTTTGCCTTTCGGTGTAAAGACATAGACATCATCCGGAAATAAATCTATTTTTACATTCTCAAAGAATTCTTCAGGATTACCCGCCGTTTTATTCATCTCAACAATATTACGCAACCACTCTCTGGCGCGGCGATGCGCGCTGCTGCGATCACCGACATTTTGACCGGATGACTTGGATTTGCCCTCTGCTTTATAGAGCCAGTGTGCGGCAATACCCACTTCTGCAACATCATTCATGTCTCTTGAACGAATTTGAATTTCAATCGGCACGCCATAGGGCCCGAATAAAACCGTATGCAGGGACTGGTAGCCGTTTGTTTTGGGAATGGCAATATAATCCTTGAATTTTCCCGGTACGGGTTTATATAAATTATGAACGGTGCCTAATGCACGGTAGCAGGTATCAACGTTATCGACGATTAATCGAAAGGCATAGACATCATAAATATCCGAAAACGATAAATGTTGCTCGCGCATTTTCTGGTAAATACCAAAGAGATGTTTCTCTCTACCTAATATTTGTCCCGGAATTTTTTCCTGGCGCAAACGCCGTTTCAAGGCCGTTCGAATCTTGCTGATAATTTCCTTACGATGACCGCGCGCTTTATTGATCTGTTCATTTAATATTCTATACCGCATAGGATACAAGGTGGCAAAACCGAGTTCCTCCAGTTCCAGTCTGATTGAGTTAACACCAAGTCGTAATGCAATAGGTGCATAGACCTCAAGTGTCTCACGCGCGATACGCCGACGTTTTTCCGGTTTCAATGCCTCCAGAGTACGCATGTTATGCAAACGATCGGCGAGTTTTACCAGAATGACACGAATGTCATTACTCATCGCCATTAACATCTTGCGAAAGTTATTTGCTTGCGCCTCGGCAAAGCTTTCAAATTCGATTTTGTCCAGCTTACTGACACCGTCAACCAGCTCAGCGACGCCTTTGCCAAACTTACGGCTTAACTGGGCTTTAGCGGTAGGTGTATCTTCGATGACATCATGCAGGATAGCCGCCATGATGGTTTGATGATCCATGTGCATCTCGCCCAGTATACGAGCGACTTCAAGTGGATGATTAATATAGGGCTCACCACTGATACGTTTCTGGCCTTCGTGTGCCTTGGCACTAAAGTAATAGGCGCGCTGTACCTTAAAGACCTGATCCGATTGTAGATAGGTCCCGATAAGCTTGCTGAGATCGTTAATTGTTACAGTCAACGGTGATAATAATTAAATGTACGGCATTGCATACGGACATCGTATGATACAACAGCAGAAAGGCGCGTGCCGCGCCTTTCTGTGAGTGAAGAGTGTATTAGTAACTATTCTACTGTGGGAATATTAAAATCAGATTCGGTGAATTCTTCTTCTTCTGTTTCGAACCGGTTTATTTTATCGATGTTGCCATTATTGATAAGATTCTCAGCTATTTCTCTTAAAGCAATAACAGTCGGCTTGTCATTTTCGGCTGGTACCAGCGGATCTGCGCCCATTGCAATTTGACGCGCGCGTTTGCTTGCTAATAAAACCAGATCATAGCGGTTAACAACATTTTCCAGGCAGTCTTCAACGGTTAATCTGGCCATGAGTATTCCTCGTTCCTAAAGTAATTTTCAAATTCAATCCGGTTAAAAAATAACCAGTGTTTTGTGGGAGAGCTATTCTACTGAATTCAATCCTTTTGTGCCATGATTTGGCCGATAAAATCATCATAAAATGCCGATTGGCGGCAACGACCGAGGTTAGTGGCGGTAATAATAGCCTTAATTTCAGATAGGGCGAGTTCAAAGTCATCATTTATAACAATGTAATCAAATTCCTTGTAGTGGGACATTTCCATCCGGGCGGCATCCATTCTTTGTTCAATTGTTTCCGTATCGTCATTTTGACGTGAGACCAATCTGTCGCGTAGCGCATGATAACTCGGTGGCAGTATGAAAATGCCGACACAATTACGTAGCTGGGATTTTACCTGTTGTGCACCTTGCCAATCGATTTCCAGAATAATATTTTTGCCAGCAGCAAGTTCCCGATTAACCCAATCACGAGAAGTACCATAATAATTTCCAAACACCTTCGCATATTCAAGAAACTGATTTTTACTGATTAGTTTTTTGAATCCGGCCTCATCAATAAAGTTATAGGCTTCGCCCTCTTTTTCATCGGGACGAGGATGCCGGGTAGTATGTGATATTGAAACATCCACATTATCCATTTCTTCCACTAATGCTTTTACCAGTGATGTTTTTCCTGCACCGGAAGGCGCAGCGATTATAAATAAAGTGCCACTTTTGTTTTTCATATTAGTTATTCTATGTTTTGTATCTGCTCGCGCATCTGTTCGATCAATACTTTGAGATCCACAGATGAACCGGTGGTATCCAGATGAGCAGATTTCGAGCCTAGTGTGTTTGATTCCCGATTCATTTCCTGCATTAAAAAGTCCAGTCGTCTTCCCACGGGCTCTTTTTGATCCAGCACGCGCTGAACCTCATCAATATGAGCATCCAGACGATCCATTTCTTCAGCTACATCCATCTTTTGCGATAATAACAAGAGTTCCTGCTCCAGACGCTCGTTATTGACATCAGCACTAAGTTCCTGAACACGTAATGTTAATTTTTCACGGATCCCGTCAAGAATAGCGGGCATTTGTACACGCACATTGGCAACAATGTCCTTGGCCGCCTTGCAGCGATCAAGAATCATCGTTTTCGTCTTTTCGCCTTCACGTTGCCGCGTTTCAACAACGGCTATCAGGGTTTGATCAACCAACTCAAGTAGCGGTGTGCCGATTGCTTCGGGATCGGGTACATCTCTATCCAGCACACCGGGCCAGCGTAATAACTCCAGTGCATTCAAGGGTGCAGCTGTCTTTAACTGAGCAGTGGTTTGCTCGGCGGTAGCTATTACTTTTGACAGCAGCGCCTGATTGACAGGCAAGGCTTCACGCGCATTTTCACGTTGTTCAAAACGAATATTACAATCAACTTTACCGCGCTTCAGTTGAGCGGCTATATGTTCACGGATACTCTGTTCGAGTAGACGTAACTCCTCCGGTAGACGAATCGACATTTCCAGGTAACGGTGGTTAACGCTACGAATCTCGCAAGAGGCCTCACCCCAATCTCCGGAAAGCTCGGCTCTACCATAGGCGGTCATACTCTTAGTCATTAAATTTTCCTTTTAACTATTATTATCAGGCAATACTAACGTCTCAGTCGTAGATGGGAAATACGTAGACACATTTTATCGTTATAATGCAGCCCTTTTTTATATTGGAGTCATCTATGCGCCCAAGTGGACGTTCACCGGATCAGCTGAGACCGGTCACAATAACCCGTAATTTCACCTGCCATGCTGAAGGTTCTGTATTGATTGAGTTCGGCGATACCAAGGTGATTTGTAATGCCAGTTTCGATTCCGGTGTGCCTGGATTCCTGCGTGGCAAAGGTCAGGGCTGGGTTACAGCTGAGTACGGCATGTTGCCTCGATCGACCGGATCACGTATGCGCCGCGAAGCAGCACAAAATAAACAGGGTGGCCGTACCATGGAAATTCAGCGTTTGATCGGACGGTCTCTACGTGCAGTGCTTGATATGAGTGCACTGGGTGAAAATACTATAGTCATTGATTGTGACGTTATCCAGGCTGACGGTGGAACACGTACGGCATCGATCACCGGTGGTTACATCGCATTGGCCGATGCGATTAACAAAGCCAGGGCCGATGGTTTAATCCAGTCAGATCCGCTGAAGGGCATGATCGCCTCCATATCAGTCGGTATGCATAACGGTCAATCGGTACTGGATCTGGATTATGCGGAGGATTCTACTGCCGAGACGGATATGAATGTCGTTATGAATAACGACAACCACTTTATTGAAGTACAAGGTACAGCAGAGGGTCATGCTTTTACGCCGGATGAATTAAACGACATGTTGAAGCTGGCGCAAAAAGGAATAACAGAACTGTTTGAACATCAACGCAATGCACTTGAGCAATAATCGTTCGGGGAAATAAGTCTTGGAAAAACAGCAGATAGTGCTCGCGAGTAATAACCCGGGCAAGGTGAGGGAAATAAATGCATGCCTTGCCGGTACGCGGTTTCATATACGCCCACAATCCGAGTTTAATGTCATCGAGGCAGAAGAGACCGGCTTAACCTTTATTGAAAATGCCCTGCTTAAGGCACGAAACGCAGCGCGCTATACTCAATTTCCGGTCATCGCGGATGATTCTGGTATTGAGGTTATTGCATTGAAAGGCAGGCCCGGAATTTATTCTGCCCGTTATGCCGGTCCCGGTGCCAGCGATGCAGATAATCTGAGTAAACTCATTGAAGAGATCAGGCCATTGCCTGAAGCAGAACGAACGGCACGTTTTGTTTGTGTCATGGTTTTTTTGAGACACGCAGATGATCCCACGCCTGTCATCAGCCAGGGTGTCTGGGACGGATTAGTCATAGATGAGCCGCGTGGTTTAGATGGCTTTGGTTATGATCCAATGTTTTATGTCCCAACCCATAATTGCACTTCTGCAGAATTATCACCGGCAATCAAAAACAAACTCAGTCATCGTGGGCAAGCACTGGATAATTTGATTAAGCAAATCAAGGTTTGATGAACCGGTTCGAGTCATTAAGATACTTTTTTATTTGAATTAAAAATATCTCCCGATCTATCGCTGGAACAGGAGAGACATGCGGGACCGCATCCGTTCCAGATATTCTTTAAGATCCACCATGACAGTCTTATTAATGCATTGTTAAGCGTGATCAGGTTTGCAGGAGATAAACCTGAAAGTGGTATTTCGTGAAATATATCCATGTACAATAGTCTGATAATTGTGTGTGCATATTCGGTTTTCGAACCGGTTGCCAAAATAGCGGTCAGAGATTCGGTAGGGAAAGGGCGGACAAAATTTTATGACTATAAATCGTATTTCGGAATCACTCGCTAAACTGAGTATTACCATTGTCATGTTATACAGCGCTAATCTGTTTGCGCAAGAGTCCATTACACCAGTCAGCGTGGTTACAGCAAAAGTTGGCAACGTCAATGAAGAAATACCGTTGACTGGATCGGTCACATCAATTCGTACTTCCAGGATATCGCCAAAAGTAGAAGGCTATATCGAATCTTTGCTAGTTGATGAAGGGGACACCGTTAAAAAAGGTGATCCCATTCTGCACTTTGATCGGCAACTGGCTGATATTGAAACAGCACGTGTACGCGCACAATTGAGTGAAGCGAAAGCGCGCTTAAATGAATTTAAGCGGCAGCGTGATGAAACGGCTGAACTGGTAGAAAAAAAACATATTGCGCACACAGCATTTGAGGCCGCCGCCGCGGCGGTTGAAATTAACACCGCTATCGTTGAACGTCTTGAGGCAGATCTAAGACGACAACAGGTCATTTCGGAACACCATACTTTATACGCCCCGTTTGTCGGTGTTATTACGCGTAAAATGGTAGAGGTCGGTCAATGGGTTGAAACCAGCACACCTTTATTTGAATTGACAGAATTGGATCCATTGCGTGTTGAAGTACAGGTGCCGCAATATTATTTTAGTCAAATCAATGTCGGGACACCGGTGAAAATTAAATATGATGCGATAACGGACAGGGAGTTTGCCGCAGAAGTTACGACCAAGGTTCCGGTCAGTAGCCAAAGTACCCGAACCTTGCCAGTCATGATAAAAATTGATAATCAACAGCGACTCATTGCGCCCGGCATGTCTGCCAGGGTTATCTTTAAATTGGCAGAATCGAATACCACACCCTCCGTCTTGCTGCCGAGAGATGCCGTTATACAGAAACCGGATGGCACAAAAACGGTGTGGGTAGTGGCCGAGGATCAAGGTATCAGCAGAGCAAGTCCGGTGCAGGTTAAAACCGGTAAAAGTCATCTGCAAAATATAGAAATCGCTTTTGGCGATGTTCATGCCGGCGATCAAATTATCGTTAAAGGCAATGAATTATTACAAGCCGGGCAAAGTGTTAATATTCTGGAAAAACTGGATTACCCGCTCTAGGTATCTACGCAAGCTATGATTCGTTTCGCAATCAATAACCCGATCATTATCACTGTAGCAATCCTGATCATTTGCCTGTTTGGTGTGTTGTCAGTTTTTCGCGTCCCGGTGCAAATGATCCCTGATCTGGATCCACGCGTAATTTCAGTACAGACCCGTTGGGCTGGTGCAACACCGCAAGACATTGAAAAAGAGATATTGATTGAACAGGAAGAATATCTGCGCCGCATTCCGAGTCTTGAGCGCATGACCGCCAGCGCCGGTACGGGTAGCGCCGAGATTGAACTTGAGTTTATACACGGCATAGACATAAATGAAGCGTTGTTACGTGTTAACAATGCGCTGTCCCAGGTCTCAGGTTATCCGGAAAATGTCGACGAGCCACGTATAACCTCCAGCGCATTTTCCAGTAACTCATTTATGTACTTTACTATTGCGCCGTTAGCCGGAAATCCGAAGAACATTAATATCGTTGAAATGCGCGATTTTCTGGAAGATAACGTCCAGACATTTATCGAACGTGTGCCCGGTGTCGATTCTGTGCGATTGCGTGGAGGTGAAGATCCACAAATAAAAATTTTTGTTGATCCGATAAAACTTGCTGAACGCAATATACGCCTGTTCGATGTACGCAATGCTATTCGTGCGCGTAACCGTGATGTTTCCGGTGGTGATCTCAATTCAGGTAAGCGTCGCTATATGTTACGTACACGTGGACGTTTTGACAGTATTGAAGAAATAGAGAACCTGGTGATTGCACAACAAGGCGATGCCTTTGTACGCTTAAAGGATGTGGGTTATGTGGAACAATCTATTTCCGAAATTCGGTCTATTGCGTATACCAATGGTGAACCGGTTATCAACCTTGCCGTTCAACGCCAGCTTGGTTCCAATGTTATTCAGATCATGGAAGATACACTTGAAGTTATGGAAGAACTCAATCAAGGCTTTCTAAAAGAAAACGGCATGCACATGAAGCTGGTTTCGGAAGATGTTCGTTACGTGCAGCAATCTGTCAAGGTCGTCTCGCAAAGCCTTTTGATAGGTGCTCTACTTGCGACATTAGTCTTGTTTTTATTTCTACGCTCTACTTCAGCAACGCTGGTCGGCGCGATTGGTATTCCTGTGTGCACGGTGACGGCCTTCCTTGGTTTATTAATTACCGGTCGCACCATGAACGTCATCTCAATGGCGGGCGTTGCATTTGCGATTGGTATGACACTGGATAACAGTATTGTTGTGCTGGAGAATATTTATAAACATATGTCTCTAAGAAAAACCCGATTTCAGGCGGCCTTCGAAGGTGTTAAGGAAGTCTGGAGTGCGGTACTGGCCTCAACGCTGACAACTGTGTTTGTATTTTTACCCATTGTATTTATCAAGGAAGAAGCGGGACAATTATATTCAGATATTGCTGTCGCAATTTCAGCATCAATTATGATGTCAATGATTGTTGCCATCACCGTCATTCCGGTTGCCTGCAGTCGTTTTCTTAAACCGAACACGTCACCCCCGTCCCGTTTTGGGCTTTACCGTCTGGGCCAGCGTTGTGGTGTTGTGATTATGTGGTTTGTCGATTGGTTATTGCATGGTGTGATACGCCGTGTGGTTCTTATCGTTGGCGTGTTATTGCTGACTATTTTAATACTGCAAGAGTTAACCCCGAAAGCCGAATACCTGCCCGAAGGCGAAGAAAAAAAAATATTTACCTCAATCTTTGCACCGCCCGGATACAACATCGGTGAGATGGACGCCATCGCAAAAGACGTGAATGCATACTATATGCCTTATATAGGAATGGATCCGGAGACTTACCAGGGTGGCGAAGATGACATGCCGCCACTGGATTACATCGTTATGTTTACCGATTCATCAATGACACGTTTTGTCGTCGAAGTGAATTCGCGTGTACATCTGAATAAATTAATTGAGTTAACCCAGGATTATGTAAGCAAATTTCCAGGCGTCATTACCTTTGTTTCGCGTGGCAGTATCTTCTCGGGGAATTCAGGTGGCACACGCAGTATTAATATTGATATCAGTGGCTCTGAACTCGAAAGTTTATATGCTGTTGGCTTAAAGGCCTTTAAACGCTCTAAAGAAATCTTTGACAAGCCCGGGGTCAAACCGGATCCCTCATCACTGACACTGGGACAACCCATGCTTGAAATTCGGCCAGACTGGGAGCGGGCGGCTGAGCTTGGAATTGATGCTGATGAGCTTGGCTATACTATCTGGGCTTATTCCGATGGTGCCTTTGTTGATGAGTATTTTAAGGGCGATAAAAAGATCGATATGTTTCTTTATTCAACAGATGGTGTGATCCAGTCGCCTGAAGATATTAACCACCTTATGCTCTATTCACGGGTCGGTGGTATTATGCCTTTAAGTGCTGTTGCAACAATAAAAGATACGGTGAGTACGGAGACCATCCGCCGGGTTGATAGTCGGCGTACGATTACCTTGTCAATAATTCCACCGCAAAATGTGCCGTTGGAGGAAGGTGTTCGTATTGTTAAACAGGATCTTATCCAGTTCATGAAAGATAATGGTCAATTGCAATCCGGTATGACTATGCATATCAGCGGTGCCAGTGATCGACTTGATGCAACACGCGAAGCCTTGCAAGTTAATTTTATTACAGCGATTTTTATTGCCTACCTGCTAATGGTCGCCATCTTCTCACATTGGGGTTACCCACTGTTAATTATGACCTCTGTGCCTATCGGCATAAGCGGTGGAATTGTTGGGCTTTGGCTGGTGAATTATTTTGGTGGAAAGCTCGATAAGATTGGTCTGCAAAATATCAGTCAGTCTTTCGATATGATTACCATGCTGGGATTTTTAATTCTCATCGGCACCGTCGTCAATAATCCAATCTTGCTGGTTGAAAGGACCATGGCAAATATCCGAACGCGGGGTATGGATTTTATTGCCGCGATTCGTGAGAGTACCGAATCTCGCTTACGTCCAATTATGATGTCCATGATCACGACCATCGTCGGCTTATCACCACTGGTGTTTAACCCGGGTGCGGGCACAGAGCTTTACCGAGGCTTGGGCGCTATTGTTCTGTTCGGACTTTTATTTTCCACTATTATCACCTTAACGTTCATGCCGTGTTTGCTATCGTTGGTGTTGCAGGTGCGGGCCAGGTTTGGCATAGATAAAACCGGGCAAAATGTCGAACCTGAGCCTGCTCGGTTAAAATAACGCATCCCGAAAAAATATAACTTTTCATTTTGCTGAACTTCACAGAAGCCATTCCACTATCACTTTATATCCACCTGCCCTGGTGTATAAAGAAGTGTCCATATTGCGATTTCAATTCACATGAATTTTCAGCTGTTGGACTGGAAGAAGATGCTTATGTTGATGCATTAATACGCGATATCGAGTCAGAGCTACCACGGATTTGGGGCAGGACAATCCACAGTATTTTTATTGGTGGCGGTACGCCAAGTCTATTTTCAGCAACAGCATTGGACCGATTGTTGAGTGCGACGCGTGCCAGATTGAATATCAACCCGGGTATAGAAATCACGCTGGAAGCGAATCCCGGTACAGCGGAAGCGGATAAATTCAGGGCTTATAGAGAAATAGGCATCAACAGACTATCACTTGGCGTGCAAAGTTTTAATGACAAAAACCTTAAAGCGCTAGGGCGCATACATGATGCAGCCGAGGCGCTTTATGCCATTGACGTTACCAGAAAAGCAGGCTTCGAGAATTTTAATGTAGACCTGATGTTTGGTTTGCCCGGTCAGTCCATTGCTGATGCATTACACGATCTGGAAATTGCCGTAGCTCAATCCCCGACCCATATTTCCTGGTATCAACTGACAATCGAACCGAACACAGTGTTTAATTCAAAGCCGCCGGTGTTACCCGGTGAAGATGCTATCTGGTCTATGCAGGAACAAGGGCAAGCCTATCTACAGGAACAAAACTATAGGCAATATGAAATATCAGCTTATGCACGAGATAACCATGTTGCTAAACACAATATGAACTACTGGCAGTTTGGCGACTATCTTGGCATTGGAGCAGGTGCGCATGGCAAGATCACCAATGTTGCAGAAAAAAAGATAGAACGTTACACGCGACATAAAATTCCGAAACGCTATATCGAATTGGCTGGAACGAATGCCGTTATTACAGAAACACGGGTTTTACAACGCGATGAGCTTGCGCTTGAGTTTATGATGAATGCCTTGCGCTTAAACGAGGGTGTCGCAACACGTTTGTTTTCTGAGCGTACGGGTATGCTTTTAAAGACGGCGGAGAAAGAATTGACTCAGGCAGAAGAACAAGGGCTTATTGATTGGCAACTGAATTACCTGAAACCTTCAGTTAAAGGACAACACTACCTTAATGAGCTACTGCAAATATTCGTGAAATAGACGTCGTTTTCAACACTCTAGTCCCATCCATCACTGGCTTTATGTCGGCAGAAAAGATAGTATTTTTGATGTTAATCTCAGCTGCAATATTATTCTCCTTCTCTATTAAGTATGTTAACTGAAGCCATTAAACAGAACATTATATCTATCAGCCTGTCTGAACTGGAATCCTTATCCCGGGAGTTTATGGCTGAAAATGGTGAGCATACGGAAGATCAATTTGTGCATCGACTTTATAAGTTGAAACTTATCACCGCGAAAGAATTCAAGAACATTCAATCGCATGAGAAAATTGAATTAACCGCTATTGCAAATATCACTGACATTAGTGATATCGGTAAAAAACGGAGTAGTTCAGAACCAATAACTGAAAATATTAGCGGCACGTATGTTGATGACGAGAATTACACAATCCTCGAATCAATCGATCAAGGTGCTATGGGCGAAATCCTTATCGCCAGGGACAATAAATTAAATCGCACGGTAGCGTATAAAAAAATTCATCCGCATGTAGCTGAAATTCCGAGTTATCTCGGTCGATTTTACATGGAAGCCCAGGTTACCGCACAGTTGCAACATCCAAACATCGTACCCGTCTATGATTTAATGACGACCAACGATTCCGTTGGCTATGCCATGAAGTTAATTGATGGCATAACCCTGAAAGGCCTCATACGTGAAACACAGGAACAATATGTAAAGTTTGGTGAACCAGATGAACACCATACCCTGCATGCCAGACTGGAACATTTTCTGAAAGTGTGTGACGCCATGCATTATGCGCATCGTAAAGGGGTGATCCATCGTGATTTAAAACCTTTGAATATCATGATTGGACCTTATAACGAAGTTTATGTCATGGACTGGGGTATTGCGAAAACGGTTGAAGTCGATAAAGAAACCTTTGGCGATAAAACTGTACTGGTCGGACACGAAGAAGTAGATGAAGATCATAAGACCAAGATGGGGCAGGTAATGGGTACCCCGGCGTATATGTCACCGGAACAGGCAGAAGGTGAGCACGATATCCTTGATCATCGCAGCGACCTTTATGCTTTGGGTTTAATCCTGTTTGAGCTGGTGACATTTCACCGTGCGATCAATGGCAAGAATATCGATGAAGTGATGATGAAAGCGCGTCGTGGCCATATCGATCCCCCTCCGGTTTACGGCAAACAGGCTGATGAACAGGAACAGTTGCTAGCTATCGTTAAAAAAGCGACACAATACATGCCAGAAGATCGCTATCCAACGGTTGCTGAATTTGCAGATGATATACGTCGTTTCATGCATGGTGAAGCAATCAAGGCGCGACCGGAATCGAAAAAACAGAAGTTTATGCGCTGGATCACACATCACCGCAAAGCGGCAGTAAACATCATGCTCTATTCACTCCTCGCCAGCTTTTTATCTGTGGTGGCGATTCTCGTCATGCAAATGCAAACGATGAAAGAAACACAGGATGAAGGACAAAAGACAAATGTCTTCATTAACAAAGTCGCAACTAAAGCACAGCAGATTGACACACAGTTTTTAAAGTATGAAGGAATTCTGGAAGGTTTATCTATCGGCGCGACCAGCCTGCTAAACCAGGGTAGTCCTGATACATCACTCTATTATACTAACGAAACGCTAGCGGTTCCCGGCAATGGCCCCGCAGATTATAAATTTTCAGAGGTTTACGGTTTTCCCGTCAGCGTTGACTATCATGTTTATAAATTAGCGCCCGGTGTCAGTGAGTATGAGGTGAAACCGATACTGCAACGATTAAACCCAATCCGGCATTCGTTTAAATCCCTGATGCTGAAAAGTCACAAAGATACTATAGCCGCCGATGACGATGAGGCTGCACACAAGATAATTATGCAGGAAGGTTTGCCTCTGGTTTGGTCCTATGTCGGTCTGGAAGAAGGTATTCTGGCTGACTATCCGGGCAAAATCGGTTATCCGCAATCATATGATCCCAGACAACGCCCATGGTATAGAACCACAATGGGTAAAAAGGGCATAAACTGGCTACAACCCTATATCGATGTCGGTGGGCGAGGTGTTTTACTACCTGCAACCAATCCTCTCTATAACAATGAGGGTAAATTTATTGGTGTCGCAGGTGTTGAACTGACACTGGAATATATCCGTAAACGATTAATGCCCGTGTATGGTTTTGATGGTCTCGAAGAGACTTATCTACTCAATGATAAAGCAGAGATTATCGTCTCATCAGCTGACAGAGCTCAACCTTATGGTGTTGGTACTTTAATAAACGCAATTGAAAATCTGGAAATATTTCCGAATGAATATGTGGTTAACAAAATAAATAGAGGTCAATCAGGGCATTATTTCTACCTCGATCGTGGCCGTGAAAAACTGATTGCTTATTACAAACTGAATTCAACCGGATGGTATTATGTTGCCAGGGCAGATGCTGAAGAACTCCTCGGAACTGTTCAATAGCATAGTATGTTTTCTGACAACGCAATGATTTTTACCAGGTAATACTTTTAAGCATGGAATGGACAGTCTACATTCTTCGCTGTTCTGATAACTCTCTTTATACAGGCATAACCCGCGATTTAAATCGAAGGTTAAACGAACATAATCACAATGATCGTCTGGCCTCTGCCTATACTCGCTCACGGCGACCGGTAAAGCTGGTATATCAGGAAGCACATGTTGATCGTTCATCTGCGAGTAAACGTGAAGCAGCTCTGAAAAAATTGTCAAAGACAAAAAAGGAACTATTAATTAAATAACGATATGGCAAAATCAAACTCTAAGAATATCGACCGTCCCAAGGCCAGTAGCCTCAAACCCTTACGTATGGCCTTGCCTTTTATGCGGCCCTATATTGCCAGGCTAATCCTCGCTTTTACATTTTTAACCCTTGCCTCGGTCTCCATGCTGGCCATGCCTGTCGCCATCCGCTATGTCATAGATTATGGTTTTTCCAGCGATAACCTGGACTCTATCAATGCCTATTTTATCGCCTTGCTCTGTCTCGCTGTTGTTTTTGCCTTGTTCGCCTCTTTACGATATTACCTCGTGATGTGGATTGGTGAACGGGTGGTCGCAGATATTCGTTCAACGGTATACAAACACGTAATAAAAATGAGTCCAACATTTTTTGAAGTAACACGCACCGGTGAAGTACTGTCGCGTTTGACCACTGATACAACATTGGTTCAGACCGTGTTTGGTGCCGGCATGTCGATTGCGTTACGCAGTTTGTTTAGCGTTATTGGTTGTTTAATCATGTTATTCGTGACCAGTGCAAAATTGACGCTGATGATTATTCTGCTGGTGCCTGTCGTCGTTGTGCCAATAATGCTATACAGCCGCAAGGTAAGAAAGCTTTCGCGCGCAAATCAGGATCGTATCGCAGACTCAAGTAGCATAGCTGATGAATCACTGAATGCAGTGCATATCATACAGGCATTTACGCTGGAGAATTTCCTTGGTGAACGTTTCAGTCACTCGGTAGAAGAAACATTTAAAACAGCCAGGCAAAGATTGTTGGTGAGTTCAGTATTATCCGGAACTATCATATTAACGGCATTTGGTGCGATGGTTGTCGTGCTCTGGATCGGGGCCCATGCTGTAGTAGATGGCTCAATGACTCCGGGAACATTAGGCCAATTTCTACTGTATGCCACGTTCCTCGCCGGCAGTACCACTTCGCTGGGTGAAGTGTGGAACGATATACAACGGGCCGCGGGTGCCATGGAACGTTTGATGGAGTTATTGCATATACAATCAGATATCACCATACCCGACACCCCGGTTGCTTTCCCTGTCACAGGTTGTGGGCATATAGAAATACAGGATGTCTGTTTTAACTATCCCTCTCGCCCTGGCATGAAGTCACTGGAACATTTCAGCCTTGAGATCAAGCCCGGTGAAACAGTCGCTTTGGTCGGCCCGTCTGGTGCAGGCAAGAGTACGGTGTTTCAATTACTACTGCGTTTTTATGACCCGCAATCAGGAAAAATTCTGCTGGATGGTGTTGATATTAAAACGGCTGATCCGGAAGCAGTGCGCCGACGAATTGCGATAGTACCGCAAAACACTGTCTTATTCGCAACTACAGCAATGGAAAATATACGTTACGGTAATCCTGCTGCAACCGATGAGGATGTTAAACAGGCGGCGCGTGCTGCTATCGCCGATGAGTTTATTGAAAAGCAACCGGAGTCCTACCAAAGTTTTTTGGGCGAAAAGGGCATCCGGCTCTCGGGCGGACAACAACAGCGCATTGCTATTGCACGGGCAATATTAAAAAATCCGCCAATCATGTTACTAGATGAAGCCACTAGCGCACTCGATTCCGAAAGTGAAAAACTGGTACAAGCCGCGCTTGACCATTTAATGCAGGATCATACGACCCTGGTTATCGCTCATCGCTTATCTACGGTTGTAAAAGCTGATCGCATTGTTGTTATGGAAGATGGTCATATTGTTGATATTGGTCAGCATCAGGACTTGATGAAAAAAAGCGGTTTGTATAAACGACTTGCAGAAATCCAGTTTGGACATGCCGGAGAAGAGGAAAAAGAATTGCTCTATGAGAGTTAATACGACTGTATTTATTCTACTGATAGCGTATTTCAGTATAGCCACTGCAGTTGCCGATGATGAACTGGAACAGTTAAATATCACCGATTGGCATACACATGTCGCTGGTCTCGGTTATGGCGATTCCGGCAATTTTATTAATGATGCCATGCGCAATAATTATCGCTTCAAATTCTTTCTGAAATGGATGGATGTTAGCGAAGAAGACTTAAAAGACTCTGGTGATCAAATCGTGGTCGAACGTCTTAATCAAAAGATTGAACAATCACGCTACATTGATCAGGCTATCATCCTCGCTTTGGATGGTGTGATTGATAAAAATACCAGACAACTCGATAAAGCCAAAACACAGTTCTATGTCGACAATGACTTTGTTGCCAGCCAGGCAGCGAAGTATCCACACTTGCTATTTGGCGCCAGCATTAACCCGGGTCGCCCAGATAGTATCGCATTGCTGGAAAAGGTCTATGCACAGGGTGCTGTATTAATTAAATGGATCCCTTCGATTATGCATTTTGATCCGGCCAATAAACAGTTCGAACCGTTCTATCGAAAAATGGCTGAATTGGATATACCCTTACTCACGCACACCGGTATGGAAAAATCGTTTCCCGATACAAATGATGCGCTAGCCGATCCACGACGCCTGGAGCTGGCGTTGAATTGTGGTGTGACTGTGATTGCAGCACACATTGCCACTACTGGCGAATCTGAAGGACAGGATAACTTTGAACGCATCATGCCGATGTTTGACAAGTTTCCCAATCTTTACGCTGACATCTCCAGCCTGACGCAGATTAACAAACGGGGATATCTTGCCAGAGCGCTGAAAAAACCCGGTCTAACAGAACGAATGATCTATGGAACAGATTGGCCGTTGCAATCTTTCCCGCTGGTGTCACCCTGGTATCACCTTAACCATATTGGAGTAAAAAATGCCTGGCGGTTGAACCAGATAAAAAACAAATGGGATCGGGATGTTGAATTAAAGCAGGCCTTTGGTGTGCCAACGGCTGTTTTCAACAGAAAAGTGGGACGCATTAATTCTTTGCTAAATATGAGTCAAAATTGATCTGACGCAATATATTAGAATTCAATGACGATAGATTTAAACAGATAATATCGAATGGAGAATTAATAATGAGCGACAAAGAAATATTACTTAAAAAGAAAAAAGATCTTGAAGCAAGACTCGAAAAAATAAAACAGGATCTCGCACATAAACTCAGCGCAGATTCTGAAGAACAAGCTACCGAACTTGAAAATCGTGACGTGATTATTGAAATAGCACGAGTAACCGAAGAAGAACTTGCTGCCGTCAATGCTGAAATAAATGGAACCAACAAATAAATCTGAAGCTATTGATTGTGATACGCCGGTCACGATCATTGTAAAGCGTCGACCAAAACCGGGCTGTGTCGATGAGTTTGAAAAAGTGATGTCGGGTACTACCAAAGATGCCATGGCGTTTCAGGGTCATCTGGGTGTGAATATTATTAAACCGACTTTTCCTGGCGACTATTACCGCATCGTGTTTAAGTTTGATTCCATGCGCAATTATCTTGCCTGGGAAGGATCTGAAATTCGCGAGCAATGGCTGCAACGTTACGCCGAAGTGGGTGCCAGCGAACAAGAGGTGGAAATACTCAACGGACTGGAAACCTGGTTTACGTTGCCCGGTGGCGAGGCAGTGGTACCTCCAGCCAAATATAAAATGCTGCTGATCGTCTGGATATCAATCTTTCCCTTGTCCGTTCTATTGTATTATTGCCTGACGCCCTTTCTTGGTGCGCTACCTGTCTACCTGCAGATAGCTGTCACATCATTGACGCTGGTTAGTCTGATGACCTATGCCGTCATGCCGTTTATGGCGAAATTGTTCCACCGTTGGCTTCATTGCGGCAAAAATACGTAAAAATATCTTTTTAACTGGCAACTTGTCAGTCCTTCCTAAGAAACTGCTTGAGTTTTATGTAATAAAAAATTCATAAAAATCAAACAATAATCCGCATTTTAAGTCTCATATAGGAGTCTATACTTAACTGGTATAGAGCTTGCCTTTTAATTCTGTAGGTAACTTACACCCGAGGAGGTGTGCCATGATTCCTACCAACGTTATTCCAATCCCTGAGATTCAATACAATATGCATTGTGGGGTTTGCCCGATATGCGATAAGACCGATGGCTTTGTAAACCTTGGAAAAGAACACTGGTTTATTTGTCGGGATCATAAAACAAAATGGTTTATTGGCATCAATTTGTTTGAAGGCTGGCAGAATCAAACGGTGGCTCAATCACAAAGTATCGAAAGGATGCTGGATAGTTATAAAGAAGTTACGCCGTTAAAAATACATGAAGAATTACATGCCGTGAACAGTAGCGCTACCAGATAACAATCAATCTTTGTCTCCGGAAGTGGCTGGAGAGGCTCCCTACAAGCGGACCAGGGATGGTCTTCTTGTAGGCATGATACAGCCTGCATATAGTTGTTACATTACTTCGTATTAAAGCCATTATTTCCATTACGGATAATTCTCTCTCCACAAACAAATTAAATGTAAGGAAACAGTATAAATAAGTTAAATTTTATTACGTTCAATTCTTATCTGAATGGTTGCAATAATAGGGTCAGTTGTATTGCTACACCAACCCCGAGATTGACGGATGTTTTTTTTAGCATCTGATATCGGCGTCGATTATGCTGTCGGAAAACTGCAAGCACTGGCAACAGTCAACACAAAAACATTAACTTAATTAAACCAGGGCACATGATCAACCTGCTCATTTTGCCAATGCCTGTTTAATTCTTAAATCAACATTCTGTTTTACCAGCACATCACTTACGCCGCCGGGCCGTTTATAGACAACCTTCTTATCCTTACCAATCACATAGACAGAAGGTGTCCCCTTGGCATCGTACTGGCTGGCAACCTCATCGCCATCGAGTAGCATCGTATAGCTAAATTCGCGCTGCTCAAAATAGCTTATTGGATCAATAGCCCCGTCTTCATAGACATCAATCGCATAAAATTTAACCCCCTTGTTTCGATACTTACGATAAATAATTTCCAGATGCGGCATCAGGGTAGCGCAGTACGGGCACCAGGTTGCCCAGAAGATAATCACCGAGACCTTGTCTTCACTATCAGCATAATAGGTTACCGTATCACCATCTTTGGATTGGAGTTCCCAGTCCCCGGCTGTTCCTCCGATATTCAGCGGTGCAGCATAAGCAGTAGAAAATAAAATAAATGACAAGCCAAGAACCGAAACCAGCAGAAATTTAAAAATACGCATATCGTAAGCCTTCAGAAATTTTGAGTTAAGGAATTTATCAGAGTGTACCTTGAGAAGCGATGAAACAAAAAAACAATAATTTAATACGGACAAGGTTTGATGATAAAAAAGCTGTTTGCAGAAACCTTTGTAACTATACTAGTAGAAAATCAAGAGCGATTACGTTTTATATAATCCCAGTTATTGCTAACACGGCTTTCAATAAATGCTTGAAAAAATATTTAAAAAACCGGTAGAGCTTAAAATCGGCGATCAGATACTGAAGTTTAATACCGTCACGGATGTTGCTTTTTGTCTGGAAGGCAGGACTTCAGTATCGTCAAAAAGATTGTCTGAATTGTTTGAATTATCTGCAGCGGAACTTGAGACGCAAGCGGTGAAACTTGCCTCTCTGAATAAATCCATGTTTCAGGTATTGAATAGTATTGTCGATGAGCCTGACAATATTGATCGTTCAATGCGCGAACTGGATACGCAGATGTTTTCACAAGATCAGAGCTGGCGGGATATTATTCAGTCCCTAAATAAAGAGCAGGGTGAAATCAACGCTATTCGTGTTACCGTCATTATGAAATACATGAAGTACCTGTCGGCGCTGGAAGAGACGATTGGATATATACGTGCGGGCATGAAAAAAAATGCTACGGCAACTGCCTTTGAAGATATAGATAAAGCCACAGACTTTGGAGCGACCTGGAGTCTTAGCCATTTACGCGAGGAAGTTGCACTGGCATCAGAGGCCAAAAAAGAATTCAGGCGTTTACCAAAAGATAAACCGGTGTCAGTAAACCTGACAGCCGGCAATCGGTTCGACATTCTGCTTGCCTCCTACCCGTGCCAGATAGTTGCGGAAAATGCCGCCGTGCAGTTTATTAATAATAACGGCACGACTATCCTGCACAAGGGCAGTAATATTGTAGGCAGGAGTGCCGGCAGTACAGTCAAAATAGATGCGGCGGAAAGACAAGTCTCGAGAAAACATCTTTCCGTAGTTATTAATGGTAGTAATGCCGTGCAGTTAACTGATCATTCAACAGAAGGGACATTTGTTAATATTGATTTTGTCTAAATGGAATTGTGTTGAAAATTCAAAATAAAATTATGCAAAAATGCATTCTTGTCTGCGCGTGTATCAGGCTCTGTGTCAGTCTTGCCAGTGCGGAAACTGGCGATGCATTAGTCATCACGGCAAATATTGTCAATCTCAGATCTGCCCCAACAACCGAAGCCGATGTCTTAATCAAGTTGCTCAAAGGGAAGCAGGTGATGGAGATTCAACGTCAGGCCGAATGGGTGAATATTGAAACCGGACGCGAAGATATAAAAACAGGTTGGGTGCATCAATCATTGGTTAATAAAGTAGTTCAGAAAGAAAGCCCGCGAGAAAATCCGGCTGATAAACGATTTAAAATATTCCTGCAAAAGTTCAATGACTACAATGACGCTATCCGGCAGAAAAATGACATTGTTTATTTTACCGCCGTAAAAAATAACGGTGCAGGTAGTATCAACGTCATTGCAACACAAGCCTGGTTAGAAATGGACCACGCCGCTCGTGGCATTGCATTGAATGAGGTTTTCAAGCTCTGGCGGGATGTGACGCCCGTGGGAAGTGCAATGTCGATCGTTGTGCTGGATGAACAGGGTGAACAACACATGTTAATGCTACGCTAGTGTTTGTATGATCTGTGTCAGAGGGACTGGATTGAAAAAGCCAGACTTACTTCAATAAAAATCGATTCAACCTTTGTCGCAATGTCCTGTTTTCTGCACGGAGTTTTTCCAGTTCTTCGATCATATCGAGATAAAAAGGAATACCGGTCCACTCGATTTCGAAATCACGATGCAATCTGGCGGCGCGCTTGGCTATGCTCAGCATAGTGGAATCGAAGCGCCATTCTTCCGGTGACTCTCCACTAGGTTCCAATACACCTTCTTCGACAATCGTGATTAAAACCTCGGTCGGTAATTCAGCTATTTCGCAAACCTCATCTAGCGAAAACTTGACTGTCACACTCGCTTCTATCATGTCTTACTCCATTCGCTACGCGGATTGAATTTGATTTTTTTCGATAGCGATTCCCAGATTTTTTTAGTCTCCTCATCGCTGCGTTCAGGAATGACAATCTTGACGACGGCATAGAGATCGCCGCTGCCAGTTTTACTCGGCAGCCCTTTCCCCTTTATGCGCAGACGTTTCCCGGTCTGGCTATTGGGTGGTAGTGTTAAATTAATACTGCCTGAGAGTGTAGGTACTTCGACTTTTGTTCCAAGCACGGCTTCCCAGGGCGAGATAGGCACTGTAATTGTCAGGTTATGACCTTCTACATCAAACAAGGGATGCGGGACCAGACGAATATGTAGATAAAGATCGCCGCTAGCACCAGTTCCTATGCCGGGGCCACCTTGACCTTTCAAACGAATACGCTCGCCTTCGCTAACGCCCTTGGGAATTTTGACATTAAGAGTCTTCTTTATATCTGCCAGACGTCGGCCTTCTTTATCGTAATGTGGCAAATGATAGGAAATTGTTTTGCGCTCATCTGCCAGAGTCTCCTCGAGAAATATAGGTAACTCGGTTTCAATATCCTGACCGCGTAAATTGAAATGTGTTTCGCGCTGTGTGTATTGTTGACGTCCGGCACGTGGACCTCGAGAGCCAAAAATTGATTCAAAGAAATCAGAAAAGTCATCGTCATGCTGAAATGACGATTGCCAGTCCGGTGGCGGCTCAAAGCGTTGTCCGTGTTGACCGTATTTTCTCAGTTCATCATATTCCGCTCGCTTCTCCGGATCTTTCAAGGCCGCATAAGCTTCCGCTATATCCTTGAATTTGGCCTCGGCATCTTTGTCTTCACTAACATCCGGATGATACTTGCGCGCCAGTCTACGGTATGCGGTTTTAATTGCCTTCAAATCAGCGTCTGGTTCAACCCCTAGAATTTTATAATAATCCTTGAAATCCATAGATAACCTCTTGTTATATTAATACTGTAGTAGGTAAAGAACGAAACATCATCGGCATCAACAAAGCGCAAATTAAAGATAAATCAGTTGGCCGCTCAATAATTCATAAACCTCATCTTCCGGCGCTTTTACATCAAGTTTATCTGCCGTTATCCCGGACACCTCATAACCAAATTTGGTTAGTTTGTCGGCATAAAACTCAATCGGTGGGTTTTCCCCCAGTTTGCGATCAGCAGTGCGGTGGAAATTTTGTGCGTCTTCCAGGCTCAAAGTCAGCATGCCTGTCTCGCGATGGTATTTAGTCATGTTCGATTTCCTCCCTATCCGTTTCTATATTGTGTAATTAGTCGGAGATTACAAGATCGAGCCTGGTTAAACTTACAGACTCCTATCAAAAACTAAATTGCAGTACTATGTATTAGAAACAAAAAACGGAGTCAACCGCATTGATCAAATTCCCAAGTAATAAAGGATGATATGAGCCAAAAATTTAACCTGCTGGACGAAATACGCAAGCTGTTAACAGAGAAACAGGCAACCGAGTTGCTGGCGTTCGTCATGCAGCTGGAAAGCGACGCCAAACAGAAACAGGCGGCACTGGAAAAAATCATCAAGCAATTTGAGCAGCAAGGCTGGCGCGGCCAGATGGGCACATTGCTCGCAAAACAATTGTCGCTGAAAGAACTCGTGCCGGATTGTTATGCCGATTGGCGCCCCATCGTCACAGAAGCGGTCATTTTTATTGGTAGCCGACTGTCAGGTAAACGCGTCATCCCCAAGCTCATTGAGCAAGTGAAGTTGCCTGACGACACCACGTTGGCCGAAAGACTGATCTGTTTTATTGCACAAATGCCGAGTTTACAAAAGCTCGGACAAGTCGTCGCTCGTAACCGCAAGCTTACGCCCGAATTACGTCAGTCCTTAACGAATCTGGAAAATGAAGTGCACGATGTCGCGCCAGAAGAGATCCAAGCGGTGATAGAAGACCGTCTCGGTCCGGTACTGAAGCAGTATCAGGTCACGCTGGAAACGCAGATACATGCCGAAGCTACTGTCAGCGCCTTAATGCGGTTTAGCTGGTTAAATCCGGCAACGAAAAATAGAGAGCAGGGCATCTTCAAAGTAATCAAGCCACACATCAATGAATACTTCATGGAAGAAATGGATCTATTGCACGATCTGGCTGATCACCTTGATAACAAACAAGACAAACACGGACTGAGCGAAATAAATCTACGCAGTGTGTTCGAAGACATCCGTGCCTTGCTTCAACAAGAACTTGATTCATTGCAAGAACAGGCAAATTTAAGCGAAGCGCATGAGCGATACCAGTCAGTGCCGGGTATGCGCGTGCCGGCTTTCATCGAACCATTGTCGGCACCCGGCATCACGGCGATGAGTTTTGAGAAGGGCGTTAAAGTCACTACCGAATTTGCCAACAAGCAATTCGATCGTAATGCCCTGGCCAGCCGCATTGTAGAAGCCTTGATAGCCATGCCATTATTTTCAGTAGAGGAAGAAGCCATCTTTCATGCCGATCCGCATGCCGGTAATCTGTTTGTTGATGAAGACACACATGAATTAATTCTGTTCGATTGGGCTTTAACCGAACGCCTGAGTTTTGAACATCGGCGCAAGATTATCCTGCTTATCTCGGCTTTAACACTACGCGATGCGAATCTGATCAGAAAAGTCATTATGGAGTTGAGCGACACAGACTTCGACAAAGAGCCTGAGCGCCAAGATAAGCTAAAAGAGCAGATCAGTGAATTTCTAGCGCAACTCTCGTTATATCGATTGCCCGGTATAAAAGACGTGTTGTCACTACTGGATGCACTCATCTTAAGTGGCCTAGAGTTTTCCAGACCGTTGCTAATCTTTCGTAAAGTATTATTAACGCTGGATGGTGTATTGCATGATGTTGCCGAAGACGTCGCTATAGAAGCAGACATTACCCAGCTTGTGCTCGAACATCTGCGTGATGAAATGTTTGGGATCAATCTGTTGCAACAAAAAGAACCCCGTTTTCAACTACCACTCACCTCGACCGATACCTATGCCTTGATATGGAGTGCGCAATGGTATTACTTTAGAAATAGCCTCCATGCCAGCGAACAACTTTTTAAAAACTTTCTATAAAGCAATGTATAACAGACTTTCATCCACTATTACTGTGATGTTTCTGGATAAGCACGTTGAAACGCACCACGTTATGCTAGCGTAGTTCATATCATGAGAAGTTTTATTCCTTCCACAGTGCTGACAAAGTTACCGGGTTTTAAAATCACAACGCGTTTATTGATGTGGTTATCAGCAAGTTTATTGTTCGGTTGTAACGCCGCAAATATCCGGACGCTAGGTGTTCTGGCCGACGACCCTGCAGCTGCAGCTACACAAGTTCTGCAAAGCAAAGCTCGCCAATACGCTGCGAACCCGACGCAATTACCCGCCGATCTCAAGGCTTATCAAACGAGGATAAAAAAGTTTGTCAGTTTGATCAGCGCTATTTGGGGAGAAGAAGATGCAACCCAAGCAGGCCCGAAAGACTATGTAAAGTATACGGATAAATACTACAACCGCGCCCATATCAATTTCGAGACCGGCACGGTAACTATCGAAACACTGGCACCGGATTCGCAAGAAACGTATTTAAAAAAAGCGATCATCACCACCTTGCTTACGCCGGATGATCCAAGGCATGTCGATCTTTATTCAGATGCCAGTCCCGTAGGTAAAGGCAAACCGTTCCTTTATGAACAGGTGCTGGATCATGATGCTAAACCCATAGAATGGCAGTGGCGTGCGAATCGATATGCAGAATACTTGATTAAAAACAAACTTGAGAAAGTAAACATCGGCAAGCGCGGTGGCCTGAGGGTCGTTTTCCCGTTAATTGCAAGGCACGAGCAGGTGCGCGCTTATAAATACGCCAGTCTGGTACAGAAATACAGCAAGAAATATAACGTAAACGAAAGCCTGATTTACAGCATCATAAAAACAGAAAGCAGTTTCAACCCATTTGCGGTAAGCAGTGCGCCGGCTTATGGTTTGATGCAGATCGTTCCCGGTACAGCGGGACGGGATGTGTTCGAAAAGATAAAGAAACGTGCCGGCCAACCGAGCCCACAAAACCTCTACCAGCCGGAATACAATATCGATATCGGCACCGCCTATATCCAGATACTGCAGGAGCAATACCTGGCAAAGATAAACGATCAAAATGCCCGGCGCTATTCCGTCATCTCGGCCTACAACGGCGGCGCGGGTAATGTACTCAAAACCTTTTCAAGCGATCGCGATCTGGCCGTGGTAAAGATAAACCAACTACCACCGAACGAGGTCTACCAGCACCTTACCAACAAACACCCCCAACAAGAGTCGCGACGCTATCTGGTTAAAGTCACTAAAGCCCAGCAGGAATTCTGGCGTAGCAAAGGGTTTTCGAAATAGTGATAGGGCACCGTGACGCAAGCGGGCTGAAAGTTATTAGTAAGCTATGAGCATTACGTAGTGATGAACAAACTGACGTATTTCACTTCAATTATCTTCCCAAAACAGGCAAAGTAAGACCTAATTAATGAAATACCGTGATAACGGTATTGCAACCGGGGTAAATAAGGATGTTATTAGAGGCCAGGCCAGGCTGTCAGATCAAGTTCTTCGTGCCCTATCGAGATCGTATCTTGCCCATGTGGGTTAGAAATGATGATTAAAAAGATACTCAAGATAATCGCCATCATCCTGCTCGTATTCTGGACTATTGTCGTATTTGGCTTTGTTATCTATACCTACGCCAACAACCCCACCAACAAGGAAGACTTGGTCCTTGAATTAAATCCGCTACTACCCGAACTCATCAGCTATTTCGACGAGGCCAATCTGGATGACCCGGTCATATGCGAAGAAACACTGGATCAAATAGGTTTAAACTTGACCATTGATGTCGCAAGCGGTATCGAAATTATACAATTCATCCCCTTTCAACATTTATGGGACGAATCCGCAAAACAGCTGGAAGATCTAAGACGACAAGCACAAAGCACAGGCTTTTCCTTTAGCTTTGCGTCATTAAACGCCTGCAAACAAGAAGGTTTTTTCAAACTGGACAAACCGAAATTAAGACAATCTTTGGTGGATTTGGAAGAGAGTGTTAAGGGATTAAACTTGGCTATTTAAATTACTCATTCGGCCTTCGATACCACATCGTACACAACGACTTGATGCGTACCGTGAAGGGAAAGACCGCAAGGAGTAAGACATAAAGATAGATGCGTAATGGGGAATACCATTGCATCTTGCGCATGGAAGTGATCACCGGTGGTTGTTTGATGATTTTGAAACGTTGTTTTCTTTTCTTTGCCAATTTCTTCATGTCTCTTGATAGCCAGATCTCTTCGCTGGCATAGACGGCTTCGCTGAAGCCGCCGATTTCTTCGAAGGCATCGCGTTGGCAATAGATAAAACTGCCAGCGGCGTTGTTGGTTTGAATAGAAATAAAATTCCACAGATTCAATAACCATTGCATCGAAGCTTGCAGTGGTATATCACCCGCGATGCAGGCACCACCACCAATGATATTTTTACTTTCCAGGTTGTCTAGTGCTTGTTGTAATAGTTCGATTGGGATGACCGTGTCGGCATCGACAAAGATCAGGTAACGCCCCTGTGCTACTTTTGCGCCGGCATTACGGGCGCGCGAGATCTGGTTGATGGATTCGAAGACGACGGTTGCGCCATGTTCCTCGGCAATCGCTGCTGTTCGGTCGCTGGAATTATTATCGACTACTATGATTTTACCGCTGAGATTTAAGTTTGGTATGGCGGCCCTCAGGGCGGTCAGGGTTTTGGGCAGGTATTCTTCCTCGTTATAGGCAGGAATAATAATTGAGTAATCAATTGTCATGGTCAGGTTTTGTCTGGATCAAAGTTTATCAATAATAACGTATATAATGCGATGTGCGTGATTAAGACAGAAAAGGCTTCTTATTTAGCGCATGTTTGCTATCTTTCAATGAGTTTCTTTATTTGGAGTTTCAGTATGAAAATAGGTGTAATGGTATTAAACGCGATGTTTTTTCTTTTGTTTGTCAGTGCGCTGATAGCGGAATGGGGAAAAGCACCTGCGGTCATGGCCGGGATAGGTATCGTGAGTCTTGTTTATAATTCTGTATTTATCATGCTCAGGACTAAAGGTGATTTCGAGCCTTGATCCTGTCCCCGTATTGAATGGGGTAATCGAAGCTATGAATATTAATTTTCAGATTGAGAGGAAGCCATGTCACTAGCAGTACGAACAGGACTGGAAGGCGAACCTGAGATTCCGCCAGACAACCCTCCCGAGCAACCCGCCCCGGAACAAACACCGGAGGTACCTCCGGAACATCCGGAGGAGATACCGGACAATCCACCCGCTGAAATTCCGCAATCACCGCCACTAGAAATTCCACCAGAATCGCCCTCAGAACTCAGCGCGATTAGTGGTTTGAATAATAATTCAGACTAAATCAAGCCTGAGTTGTTTCCTCTTGTCGTTCTTTAACGTCAGTCTTGGGCTGGCTCGCCAAATTCCGGGCTTATTGTCATAATGGGCATGTGGTTTGCGTGTTAAATAATAAGAAGATTTGGAAATGGTCCTGCGATGACTGTAAAAATTGGAAAATATGAAGTCCTCGAAGAGCTTGGGCGGGGTAGCATGGCGGTGGTGTATGCGGCGCATGATCCGTTTACGAACAAGAATGTCGCGATCAAACTCGTGCATGCGGAAGCACTCAAGAAAGAAGAAACGGGTGATCGGTTCAGAAGGCTTTTCTTTAATGAGGCACATGCCGCCAGTGTTTTGAATCATCCCAATATACTGCGTGTCTTTGATGCGAACGTGGAAGGTGATTATTATTACCTGGTAATGGAATTTATTCCTGAGGCGAGAACACTGGGTGAGTTTTGCAAGGCAAACTCCCTGTTACCGTTGCGGGATGTGGTCAGTATTATTTATAACTGTGCGAAGGCACTCGATTATGCACATCGACAAGGCATCATCCATCGCGATATAAAGCCGAATAACATCATGCAAACGGCTACCGGTGAAATCAAGATAGCTGATTTTAGTGTGGCCTTGATTAATCGTGATGATTATATGGAAACGCATATTGGTGGTTTATTGGGCTCACCCTTGTATATGTCGCCAGAACAAATTACCGAACGCAACATGAGCAATAACACCGATATTTTTTCATTGGGCGTAGTGATGTATGAGTTGCTGACCGGGCGGCATCCGTTCAAGGCAGATAATATCAATTCTATAATTCACAATATTACTCGTGAAACGCCAAAGTCACTGTCTGAATTCAGAAATGATATCCCCGAGCAACTCGAATCGATTTTGAACGGTATGTTGCATAAGGAAGCGGATCAGCGTTATGGCATGGGGCTCGATTTGGCGGCAGATCTGGCCGCGATCTTCAAGGATCTGGATGATCTTGATAATGAAGATGCTTTGCGACGAAAATTTGAGATCGTCAAGAAGTTACGGTTTTTTCAGAGCTTCACCGATGTGGATATCTGGGAGTTGATGCGCGCATGTGATTGGCGCAAATACAAACAGGATGAATACATTATTCAGGAAGGTGATGAGGACCATTCATTTTATATTCTGTTGTCCGGAATTGTCAGTGTCGAAAAAAATGGTCTGGATATCGAGCATCTTCAGGTGGGCGATTGTTTTGGTGAAATGGGTTATTTAACCAAGACCAAACGGACGGCATCTGTGCGATCAAAATCAGATGTCTCCCTGATACAGGTTAATTCCGCTACCCTTGATCGTGCGAATGAAAGCACGCAGCTTCGGTTTTTGAAAGTGTTTGTGCAAACGCTGATAGCCCGTTTGACCGATACCACCAGTGTACTTGCCAAGGCTTAAGCACATTGCGAAATAGTACTAAAGTATGAAACCTGTCGCATCAGGCTTTGCTACAGCGGATGAAGCTGAACACGCTTTCTATCACGCTTTTGCGTCGTGCGATTATAAAGCCATGGCTGCGGTGTGGCTTGATGATAAGGTGGTGTGTATACACCCCGGCTCGAATGCCATCTACGGTTACGATGCTGTGATGCAGAGTTGGTCGGAAATCCTGAACAATGCCACCGTGCCAGACATCCTGTTTAATGTAGTTAATAAAAGCATCAACGAAAATCTGGCCGTACATCTGGTTGAAGAGCATATCGCAACTGAACCCGGCGCCGAGGTCGTGGTATTGGCAACCAATGTTTATAAAAGGTTTGAAGACGGATGGTTGATGATTGAACACCATGCGTCGATGATTCCTGCGCAGTCTGATAAGCGGACGCTGCAATAAGTTAAGAAATTAAAATCAGTACCGCAGCATGACCGAGCATAAAGAGTCTTTATTGCCAACCCATTAACCAGTTCGACGTCTCTTTGAGTTCCTGCCAATCTATCGTGTAACTGTTCTTATTGATCACTGCTTCAAGCTCGCAGGCGATAATCGTTTCATCCTCCGCACGAATCAGTTTGGTTACGATGAAATGCCGCTCTTTTTGCTTTGGTGCTACTGCCGTCCATTTGGTCAGTATTAATTTGTTCGGGTTGATTCGATGCATGTTGTATTGTTTCTAACCGGTTAAAAGTGCATTCGCATACGGGATTATGCTATTGCAATATATGATATCATTGATAGTTATCACGCAAGCTTAATATCAAAATATTTAGTATCTGGAGATCACCCGATGGGGAATTCACTCATTGATCAATTAAAAAAGACGGGCCTGGTTAATAAAACCAAGGCTCATAAAGCCAAGCATGATCAATATAAAAACAAAAAGCAGAAGTCGAAAAAAGGTACTGCCGAAACATTAGATGAAGCCAAACTGTTAGCAAAGAAAGCGCAGGCTGAAAAAGTTGAACGTGACCGGCAGATGAATCAGAAAAGAAAAGATGAAGCGGAACAAAAGGCAATTGCTGCACAGATTATCCAGTTGATCGAAACCAATCGGGTTGAAGATCGTGATGGCGAGATTGTTTACAACTTTACCGATGCCAATGTCGTGAAACGACTCTTTGTTTCAGAATTGGTGCATAAGCATCTCATGTCCGGTCAATTGGCTATCGCCAAGCTTAGGGAAGCTTATGAGTTAGTACCAAAGCCCGTTGCAGAAAAAATCAAGCAACGCGATGTGGATTGCATTATTAATACTGAGCATAGTATTGAGACGCAGCCAGATGGAGATGATCCTTATGCGGATTATAAAATACCGGATGATTTGATCTGGTAAGTCGTAATACAAAAATTGAGTAGTTATGTTGAAGATTAACAAGGGAGTTAATAACGTATTATGTTAGTTATATTTACGAGTAAAGCGCATGGCGATATCACCATGTTTGGCGATGTGGCAAAACTTTTGATCGAGTTAATGGGTCACAGCGGTACGATACCCAGCGCGATAGCTGCCAAGGACATCCCGGCGGCATTGGAACGCTTGAAAAAGGCGATAGCAGTTGAAGAGAAGGATGAGACTGAAGACAGCCCTGATGATGAAGAGGCAATTGAACCTCAAGTAAGTCTCGGCAAGCGTGCATTTCCGTTAATTGAAATGTTGACGGCAGCTGCACAGGAAGAGTGCAGTATTATGTGGCGCAAACAGTAATTCTTACCGGTTTTTCTTGCGTAATTAAAGTTTGCTTAATGATTGCCCTGCGTGTACAAATGCGCTCCTTGCTACATTAAATATAAATATTCTGGAGATTTAAATGTTAAATAATTTACAAATGTTCGCTTTATTGCTGGTCCTGACATTAACGGGCTGTAGTGATGAGGACAAGACATCGGCTAAAATGGAAGAAAGCACCAAGGCCGTAACAAAAGCGGCGACAGAAACCAGTGCCGCTGCGGTCGAATCTGCAGAAGCAGTAGCTGAAGAGGCGACTGACATGACCGAAGCCACCGTTGCAGAGACCAAAACGATGACGGATGAAGCTCTGGAAATAGCAAAGGAAAAAGCTGAAGAATATATTGAAGAAAACAAGGACGAAATAATGGCTGCTGCCAAACAAAAAGCAGCAGACATGGTTAAGGAACAAACTGCTGACATGACAAAAGAACAAGCTGTGGATGCAACTACAGATAAAGCGGTTGATAGTGCTAAAGAACTGCTTAAGTTAAAACAATCACTTTAAACCTAAGTCAAAAGTGATGATGGACTTGGACTCCTGGCCATCATCACTTACTATTAAATTTTAATTCTGAACAAATAACAATATTATGAGTAACGTTACGACATGGGCCGTATTAAGCGACGGCAGATACATCAAAATTCTGGTTGATAAAGGTGAAGGCAAGGCGCTGGTAGTTCTGGACGCGGATGATTTAAAAGCTTACGCCGACCTTTGCTATTATCTGGTTAACGCTAAGCCACTTGACCCCGCAGGCAATGCCGTTAAACCCGATAGACCAACAAATATCCAACTGCAAGCCGACTTTTTGGCTGAACATCATAAACTGGGTATGTTTGATCGTTTAATCTTTGTTGCACCACAAGAAGTTCTCTCTGGATTAAAGGCGGCCTTACCAGAACAATTGACAGGGTTGATCGACGGTGAATTAGCCGAAGATCTTACCGTTACTTCTAATGATGTAATACAAGATCGCATCGGCAATATGATTGCTACGAGCTCATGAATTTTTGGTCAGCGGTTTGTCTTCGGCAGTGTGACATTGATCTGATGAGTAGGCCTTTTATTGACCCGTAGTGTAATAGTCGATGGAGAATGAAATGGAAGATTATCCAAATGATCCTGATGATTATCCCGATGTAGTTCAACGACAAGGTCATTCGGGCAGCTCCACATACCTGATATTGGCAATTATCTTGCTGGTCATTATCTTCTACCGGGTACCGTTATACGAATTCGTAGAAGAGCAAGTTTCATCAGTCCAACAAACTGTAATAACGCCAACCATTAAAGACGCCTCGTCTACTACACCGCAACGATTTAAAGAAAGTCCGGTCGTTACCCCTCAAACTACCAATAAATCCGTGGTCGTTAAGCCGGATGATGATCGTGAATTGACGGTAGATGAATTGGTGCAAATGGCTCTTGCCTATGAGCGTCAGGGGAATCGCTATATGGCACACATCTATTTTCAGAGTTTTCTTTCTCAGTTGGAAGCTCATCCTGACAATGCATCTGTACTGCTTCCTGCTGCTGTGCAATTTTATAGTCGGGGTAACGAGCTGACGCGTAAAGAGCTAGAACTGCTTGAGCAGAATGCTTCTCTGGCAATAAAAAATAATTGATGACTTTGTTATTGATATCGGCGATGAGATGAGTATAAAAAGTGCCATAGCAGCAACCGTCATTAGACGGTATCCATGTTGAGCACATACAAGATGCAAACGACCACATCACTTTTTGCTGATAAGACGAAACAGATAACCGTACTTACCGGTGCCGGCATCTCTGCCGAGAGTGGTATTCCGACTTTTCGCGGTCCTGAAGGTTATTGGACTGTTGGTGCCAAAGAGTATCACCCGCAGGAAATGGCTACTCGTGCCATGTTTGACACGCACCCTTATGAGGTCTGGAAATGGTATCTTTATCGTTTGACTGTGTGTAGCACAGCAGACCCTAATCCAGGACATCATGCTCTGGTAGAAATGGAGCGGCTACTTCAGGACAGGTTTACACTGGTTACCCAGAATGTCGATAACCTGCATCTGCGCGCTGGCAATAGTTTCGATCGAACCTTTCAGATACATGGCAATGTATTTTATATGCGTTGTGTTGATGAGTGTCAGCAGCAGCTTTATTCTTTGCCAACAACAATTTTGCCGCGTGTTAATAATCAGGATTTAAGCGATGATGATAAGGCCCGGTTATGCTGTCCAGATTGCGGTGCTATCTCACGACCGCATGTGCTGTGGTTTGATGAGTGTTATGACGAACATTATTTTAAATTTGAAAGTGCCATTAGAATTGCGGCCAAAACAGATATACTGATTATTGCTGGAACATTCGGTTCAACGAACCTGCCTAATCATATCGCTAATATTGTCTATCAAAATCAGGCTACGATTATCAATATCGATATAGCACAGAATCCATTTGCCGAACTCGCGATAAACAGTGTACATGGTGAATTTCTAAACATGAGCTGTTCCGAGGGACTCGCAAAAATACTTGCCGCGATAAGAAAAGAATATGTTTAGGCTATTGAGCTACTAATGGATCACTCTTTTAGTATGCCCGGTTTATATTTACCAATCATATTGTCGGCGCGTGCTCTTATGTAGCGGTAGATATTATCTACGTTTGCTTTTACGGCCGGGTTGTATTCCCAGCGAGGCATGTTTGCGAGTTCGCCGCGACTACGTTGTTCATGTTTTGTGATTTCTTCCAGCATGGCCTGTTCCATTAAGCGCCAATCATCTCCAGTAAACTTTACGATAGTCGTATGCAGCACCTTGAGTCTGAATTGTCCGGGGCTTAATTTTTCAATACTTAAGGTTAAGTCCGGCGCGGTTTCAGTTCCCGTGCCACCAACTCCATGGCAACCGACACAAACCTGGTGATAGACATTCCAGCCAATAAAGGTTCGGGGATCGACGTCGCCATCGGCAGCGCGATAATATTCTGTTTCAACTACCTCTGTTCCATTTGCAAACACATATTGAGTTGAAAATATTAATAAACAACATTGAAAAAATAATCCTGTTTTTTTCATGGCTACACCTGATCAAATATGTCTTGTCATTCTAATTTATGAAATCAATTGTTTTCTTGATCCATATCAAGAAATACCGAACGATATAATCGTGAATGTACTCGCGTATATAAGCGGGTGTAGTTAATTTATAAAGAAGAGAAAAAGACTAGAGGGACTTATGCGCGACATAGACTGTGCAGGATGATTCACCTTCAGTATAAGGATTTGGAAAACTGACTATGTGTGACTCGGAAGACAGGAATACCTGGTTCAACAGATCAGTAAACTCAGGATCAGGTGGGTCGTTTGACCATAGGCCGAAGATACCGCCCGGCATAATTTTCTGTGACAGATTTTTTAATGATGCAACACTGTAGAAACTACGATTACCTTCATTAAGCCAATGTTTGGGTGAATGGTCGATGTCCAGTAATACAGCGTGGACTAATTTAGCGGGCTGTTCTTTATCAAAACTGCCATTGATTGCCGATGCGAGTTCGAAAAAATCTGCATGAACAAGTTGGCAGCGTTTATCGGAAGTCAGTCTTTTACCCAGAGGCACGAGGCCGCGTTGATGCCAATCTATGACCGGTTGCATAACTTCAATAACGCGGAGCGATTGAACGGCAGTATCCTCTAATGCTGCGACCGCTGTATAACCAAGACCTAATCCGCCAACAACAAGCTCAAGTTTATCGTTATGGCCGTTATTTTTTAGTGCAGCAAGCCCAAGTCTGGCGAGCTGGATTTCGGATTCCGTGAACAGGCTGGACATGAGAAACTCATCGCCCAGTTTTACTTCATAGAGAATGATATTGTCGAATCGTGGTTCAGAACGACGCCTGAGGCTGATGTCACCCAGAGGAGTCGATTGGTAGTCGAGTTCTTCAAACACGTCCGGTCATCTGGCGTTGGCGACTTTCTTTCCGAACTCTTGTTGACTGGCCAGATATTCTTCATAGGTTCCCTGAAAATCGATCATCTTTTTATCCTTGATTTCGATGACACGTGTGGCGAGTGAAGACACAAACTCACGATCATGACTGACAAAGATAAGGGTCCCTTCATAATGTTCCAATGCCATGTTCAGTGCTTCAATAGCTTCCATGTCCAGGTGGTTGGTCGGTTCGTCCATCACCAGTACATTGGTTTCCATCAACATCAGCTTACCGAATAGCAGTCGATTCTTTTCACCACCGGAACAGACATTGACCTTTTTGTTGAAATCGTCTGTCGAGAATAATAAACGCCCCAATGTTGCACGTACCGCTTGATCGTCATGCTTGGGTTTACGCCACTTACTCATCCAGTCAAACAGATTGATGTCAGCGGTGAATTCAGCGGCCGTATCCTGAGGACAATAACTGGCTGTTGCATTTTCGGCCCATTTTATTGTCCCGCTATTGGCTTCGATCTCATTCATCAGGCAGCGCAGAAAAGTCGATTTACCGGCACCATTCTCACCAATGACCGCCAGACGTGCGCCCGCTTCGAGAATCATATTGCCATTGCTAAACAAGATTTCATCTTCATAACCGTGGCTGAGTTTTTCAATGGTTAACGCCAGTCGATGTAATTTTTTCGTCTGGTTGAAACGAATAAAAGGACTCACTCGGCTGGAAGGCTTAACTTCATCCAGTTTAATTTTTTCAAGCTGTTTCGCGCGCGAGGTAGCCTGTTTAGCTTTTGAAGCATTAGCTGAGAAGCGACTGACGAATTGTTGCAAGTCGGCTATTTGCACAGATTTTTTAGCATTTTCCGAATGCAAACGTTCACGCGCCTGCGTTGAGGCGATCATGAAATCATCGTAGTTACCCGGGTAGACGCGCAATTCACCGTAATCGATATCGGCAATATGCGTACAAACGGCGTTAAGAAAATGGCGATCATGGGAAATAATGACCATGGTGCTTTTGCGTTCATTGAGCACAGTCTCCAGCCAACGAATAGTGTTGATATCGAGGTTGTTGGTGGGTTCGTCGAGTAACAATATATCGGGATCTGAAAACAGGGCTTGTGCTAATAACACGCGTAATTTCCAACCCGGTGCCACTTCACTCATTGGACCATCATGTAATTCCAGTTCTATACCGGCACTGATAAGTAATTCACCAGCGCGACTTTCGGCGCTATAACCGTCCATTTCACCGAACTGTATTTCCAATTCAGCGACTTTCATACCATCGTCTTCGGTCATTTCCGGCAACGAATAGATGCGGTCACGTTCCTGTTTCACTTTCCACAGTTCTGTATGACCCATGATGACGGTATCGACAACATTATATTCTTCAAAGGCAAATTGATCCTGATGTAACTTACCGACACGTTCATTGGGGCCAATAGAGACATTGCCTGATGTGGGCGCAAGGCTGCCATCCAATATCTTCATGAAAGTTGATTTACCACAACCGTTGGCTCCAATCAGACCATAGCGATTGCTATCGCTAAATTTGACCGAGATGTTTTCAAAAAGTGGCTTGGCGCCAAACTGCATAGTAATGTTAGCTGTCGATATCAATGGAATTTCCTGAGTAAGGTTAAAGAGCTGCCTAAAAGGTGGCGTACTATAGGGCTTTGCGGCTTAAACGTCGAGTTAAACCGGGTAAAAATGCGGATTGAAGGATTTTTTTCGATTGTGCTCGATTTTTACGCAGTTTTCTGTAAATAGCTGTATTTAATGCAGTTTTTTGACTTTGAACTGGCGGCCTTTGATTTTACCGTCGCTAAGTATGGCTAGGGCCTGTTTGGCAACCGGATATTCCACAGCGACGTAGGCCAGTTTATCGAAAATATTTATTTTACCGATCTGGTTTCCGCTGAGTTCGGCATTTGCTGTCAGTGCGCCGAGAATATCTCCGGCACGTAGTTTATCCTTACGTCCGGCATTGATACAGAGCGTGACCATAGGTGGAATAAGCTTGCCATGTTCTTTTCTTTTGAGTGATTCAGTCGTTCCGATCTTGATCGGACTTTGCTGAAACTCTTCTATCGCGGTGATCCTGAATTTTTCTGTGGGCATGAAAAAACTGAATGCCAGCCCTTCTTTATCTGCACGACCGGTGCGACCGATACGATGAATATGGATCTCCGGATCAGGTGATAACTCAAAATTAATTACCGCATGCAGTTCCTTAATATCAAGACCGCGAGCCGCCACATCAGTTGCGATCAGGATGGAACTGCTTTTATTGGAGAACTGGATTAAGACCTGATCACGATCCCGTTGCTCAAGATCACCATGCAAGGCCAGGGCATGAAAACCGTGCTGCCATAATTCATTGGTGAGTTCCTGACATTGTTGTTTGGTATTACAAAATACGAGACTTGATTCAGGCCGATAATGTTGCAGCAAGTCAATTAATGTTCGGGTTCTGTCACCCGGTGTGATCTCATAAAAAACCTGTTTTATCTTTTTATCGTCATGCACGCTATCAATCCGGACATCGACAGGATCGTTTTGTATTAGATTGCTGATTTTTTTTATCTCAGTGGGATAGGTCGCCGAAAACAAGAGTGTTTGTCTCTTTTTCGGTGCCATACTGATGACACGCATCATCTCATCATGAAAGCCCATATCTAACATCCGATCAGCTTCATCCAGTACCAGCGTTTTCAGTCCTTCCAGTTTTAATGAACCTTTATCCAGATGTTTCAGTATGCGTCCGGGGGTTCCGACGACAATATGCGGTTGATGTTCCAATGACGCCAGTTGCGGTTCCATGGATTTACCGCCGCTAAGCGTCACTATCTTGGTATTCGGAATTGCGCGCGCAAGACGTCTGATTTCGTTTGTGACCTGATCGGCGAGTTCACGCGTGGGACAAAGTACCAATGCCTGTACCTGATAAGTTGTGATCTCAAGCTGGTGCAGCAAGCCTATGCCGAATGCGGCCGTTTTTCCGCTACCGGTTTTTGCCTGAGCCAGTAAATCCTTGCCCTCCAGAATAGCGGGCAGGCTTTGTGCCTGTATCGGTGTCATCGACAGATATTCCAGCGACTGAATATTGGCCAATTCTTCCGGGCTTAAAGGTAATGTTGAGAAATCAGTTGTCGTCACGTGGTCATGGTCTTGGTTAGTTGGCGGCGCATCATAGCATTAATAAAATGAACTCCGAGAACATTATTCCTGAAATATCAGGCTCAAATGCACACATAAATTATGTTATGCCCTATCTTGATTTGAAAGAGTCACTATAATGAGTGGCGTTGGCATTCGTCACTGGGTTTTGTTCACTCCAAGGTTTGTCCGCAGTTCCGGGATCAAATAGGCATGTCATTAACCCATGCATCAGCCCCTACGTTTTAATGTTTATCTGGCAACGCGTTTAATGTTGTTAGCCGTTTATTTTTCACAGGATTCAAATGCTTTTACTCTCAAAGAAACAGGATTGGTTTGGTAACACACGTGGCGACATTCTCGCAGGACTAGTCGTTGCGCTGGCATTAATACCCGAGGCAATCGCATTTTCGATTATTGCCGGTGTCGATCCTAAAGTCGGTCTTTATGCTTCTTTTTGTATCGCTGTTACGACAGCTATTGTGGGCGGACGTCCGGGTATGATCAGTGCTGCGACCGGCGCGATGGTGTTATTAATGGTGACGCTGGTCAAAGACCATGGCTTGCAATATTTATTAGCAACGACCTTGCTAACCGGTATCTTCCAGATAATTGCCGGATACCTGAGTTTAGGCAGTTTAATGCGCTTTGTATCACGTTCGGTCGTGACCGGGTTTGTAAATGCTTTGGCGATATTGATCTTTATAGCGCAGTTACCGGAATTAACGAATGTGACCTGGCATGTGTATGCCATGACGGCGAGTGGTCTCGGTATCATTTATTTATTTCCCTATCTTCCGCTAATTGGAAAATCGATTCCTTCACCACTGGTCTGTATCGTCCTGCTGACGGGTATTGCCTTAATGCTGAAGCTGGACATTCGTACGGTAGGTGACATGGGTCAATTACCGGATACCTTGCCTGTTTTTCTGTGGCCGGATGTGCCGTTCAATCTGCATACTTTACAGATTATCCTGCCTTATGCTCTGCCACTTGCAGTGGTGGGCTTGTTGGAATCATTAATGACAGCCACGATTGTTGACGATCTGACCGATACGGACAGTGATAAAAATCGTGAGTGTAAAGGTCAGGGCATCGCTAATATTGGTGCCGGTTTACTGGGTGGTATGGCGGGTTGTGCGATGATTGGACAGTCTGTCATTAATATAAAATCCGGTGGCCGTGGTCGCTTATCGACCTTGTTGGCGGGTAGCTTTCTGTTGATTATGGTGGTGTTTCTCGACGACTGGATTAAGCAGATACCCATGGCCGCATTGGTGGCGGTGATGATTATGGTCTCGATTGGTACCTTTAGTTGGGGTTCGCTTCGTGATCTAAAGGCGCATCCGCTGTCTTCTAATGTGGTAATGATAATGACGGTTATGGTGGTGGTATGGACTCATAACCTGGCGTTGGGTGTATTTGTCGGCGTCTTACTGGCCTCGTTATTCTTTGCCAACAAGATTAGTCGCTATATGTTGGTTGAGTCCGAATTAGACGAACAAAACGATATTCGAACCTACCGCATAGTCGGTCAGGTGTTTTTTAGTTCGGCAGATAAGTTTATTGCGGCATTCGATTTCAAGGAAGCGGTTGAAAAAGTAGTGATCGATCTGACTCATGCGCATTTTTGGGACATCACTGCGGTATCTTCGCTGGATAAAGTGGTAATCAAATTAAGACGACAGGGTGCCGATGTAGAATTGATTGGCTTGAATAAAGCCAGCTCAACCATTATCGACAGCTTTGCGGTTCACGATAAACCGGAAGAGATCGAAAAAATTATAGGTGGTCACTAAATGAATAATAAAAAATTAATTCTGGCGTGTATCGACGGTTCCAAGCTTTCTGAAGCAGTATGTGATTACGCAGTCTGGTTAGCGCAACGTATTGAAGGCCCATTGAAACTGATGTACATGATAGACCACCATCCGGAAACTGCTAAAACGGTCGATTTGTCCGGCAGCATCGGCGTGGACAGTCGCGACCATCTACTTGAAGAAATTACCACTAGCGAACACCAGCACAGCAAACAACGGATACAGGAAGGTAAGTCGATCTTACAGGTTGCTAAAGCACGTGTTGTTGAAGATGGTTTTGCTGACCCCATTGTCTGTTTGCAACATGGCAGCCTAATCGATTCCCTGGCGGAGATTAAAGAGGATATACGGATTCTGGTAATAGGTGCGCGTGGCAAAATTCATGAAGATCAGACAGACAAAATTGGTGCAAAACTTGAGTCTATGATCCGTTCTTTCCACGGACACATTCTGGTTGCCTACGAGGCATTCAAGTCACCGCAACGGATCATGATTGCCTACGATGGTAGTGAAGCGAGTGATAAGGCTATCGCCATGATAGCTGATAGCCCGCTTTACAAAGGCCTGAGTTGCCACCTGGTTTGTGTTAATAAAAAAGACACAGCAGATAGCCTTATCGAAACAGCGGCAGATAAACTTAAAGCTGCGGGATGGGCTGAAATTATTAGCGCCAGCTTACAGGGAAAAACAGACCATGAACTTTGTGAATATCAAGTAAAGCATAATATCGATATAACGGTCATGGGTGCGTTCAGTCATACACGATTGCACGATCTGTTGCTGGGTAGTTTTACCACAAAGATGTTACTTAATACGAAAACACCCTTGCTCTTGTTGAGATAAAAACAGTCAAATGTAATGACTTAAATTACATTTTAAAGATCAGCATAGTCTATTTTAATAGAACCGTCTTTTTCATACTTCTTGTTTTCAATCAGCTTTCTGGCCGCAGTTTCAATTTCAGTTCTGTAGGTGACTACAGTTTTCAACGGTGTATCTGCCAGCACAGGAAACTTGGTCTTTACATCAGCATATGCGATTCGACAGGAGACGCGTTTACCACTGACTTGCGCTGCTATGGTGATAATTTCGGTCTCTGGATTCCAGCAATGTAGTGTTGGAAATGAGATACGGCCATCACCGGCATTTTTTTGTTTATGGACTATGGCTTCCATGGTTGTTTTCCTCTGCAGTATTTAGATTCCGTTATCACAGGAACCGGGTTTTAGTTTACGAAGACCAATCACAAGCATCGTTTAATGCTGACAATGTTTATGATGGTCTTCATGATTGAACTTGCTTTTACAGTGCCGGAACTTCTGCCGACGCGGAGCGCTGTTGACGATTTCCGGAGTTATTATTTCTCTGGTTTGAACCGTTAGGCTTGCCATATCGACTGCGCTGATTTTGTTCGCCAGAAGAGTTGCGTTTACCACTATATGATCTGGATTTATTCTTATTTGGATTAGCGCGTTGATTATTTCCTGATGACCTACCGGAAACAGACTCGGGAACACTATGCAGTGGCTCGAAACTTTCAATTTCTTCACGTTCAATCTTGCGTTTAATGAGTCGTTCAATATCTCGTAATTGTTTAGCCTCATCCGCACTCACCAAAGAGATTGCCTGACCACTTGCACCGGCACGACCGGTGCGTCCAATACGATGGACATAATCTTCCGGAACGTTTGGCAGGTCGAAGTTAATAACATGTGACAGTTGATCAATGTCGATGCCTCTTGCTGCAATATCGGTTGCCACGAGTACCTGGATCTTGTTCTTTTTAAATCCATCCAGCGCCTTGGTACGTTGCGCCTGACTCTTGTTGCCGTGTATCGCCGCAGCATGGATATTGTCGCGTAGTAAACGTTTAACCAGTTTATCGGCGCCATGTTTGGTTCTGCTGAAAACTAATACCTGGAACCAGTTTTCCTTAGTAATAAGGTGACTCAGTAGATCTGCCTTACGTGCCTTATCCACCGGATAAACTACTTGTGAAATGGTTTCAACAGTAGAGTTGCGTGGGGCAACATCGATCTCAACCGGGTTGTTGATAATACCTTTAGCAAGTTGTCTGATTTCTGGCGAGAACGTAGCCGAGAACATCAGTGTCTGTCGTTGTTTGGGTAACAGTGCCATGATTTTTTTGATGTCATGGATAAAACCCATGTCTAACATACGGTCTGCTTCATCCAGTACCAGTATCTCGATATCATTAAAATTAATAGCGCGTTGTTGATAGAGATCCATCAACCGTCCTGGTGTTGCGACCAGAACATCAACGCCACGACGCAATTGCATCATCTGTGGGTTGATTTTTACACCGCCAAAGACAACAGCGGATCGTAGTTTGAGATGTTTACCGTAGGTAAATACGCTTTCTTTTACCTGTGCAGCCAGTTCGCGGGTAGGGGTTAATACCAATGCGCGAGCACGGTTATTTTTAACAGGTGGTTTGCTATTAAGCAGTTGTAGCAGAGGCAGCGTAAATCCGGCGGTTTTCCCGGTGCCAGTCTGTGCTGCGGCCATGACGTCTTTGCCCTCTAATATTGCAGGGATGGACTGGGCCTGAATTGGTGTTGGGCTGGTATAGCCTGTGTCGCGCACGGCGCGTAAAAGTTCTTCGGATAATCCGAGTGATTCAAATGTCATTAAATAATTTCCTAAATACTAAGGTTGTGCCAATGTGTTACTTGCTGATTAAAGCAAAAGATAAACGCGATGGCGTGCAATGCTGGCAAGTAAAATTAGCGCTAATAATTACGCACGCATATGTGCGTGAGCAAATCGGGGCAGTAGATAGCTTTGCCGTAAGTGCGGCATGCAGTAATTGGCTCTCAAAGGGAGGGACAGTTGGACTCTATGAATGAATTGCAATCAATGCAAAGGCAACGCAGTGAGACGAACTAACAACTAAAGATGACGCTCTGGACGCCCTATAGGGTGTGCAGATGCGCGGACTTTAACACATCTCGGGTTTTTTGTATGTTTTTTATTTAAGTCGTTATTTTTAAGAGTATTCTTGTTTTTGGCAGACAAAACAAAAATAGCATTAATGCGGTCATGGCAAGACCGGGAGCTTAATTAGGCTTTACCCGGTTGATTTTATTTTTTGTGCCAGCCTGTGGCCACTTAAAAAGGCGGCTTCTATGCGACCCTTAATGAACCAATCACCGCATGCTCCCAGTTTTAGCGTATGGTCCAGATGATAATCCGCACCGGCAGACTGCGGTGTGTCTGCATACCGCCATCGGTGTGTTGTGATGTAAGTCGGTTTGGAAAAATCATACGATAACAGGGCAGTTAATTCCTTAATTACGATCGATTGTATTTCTGTTGGATCAGTCTCTATATGGGCCTCAGCCCATTGATTATCAGTTTGTACAACGAGGGTGTTTTGTTTGGCACGGCGGCCCGGCTTGCTTGAATTTACCGCCATCCAGGCAATAGGCGAGTTCTTGACGATTGCGGCCTGCCACGACCAGGGAAAGGGATCTTCCATAGCCAGCATGACACTATGACAGCCCAACATAACAACATCTTTTATAGCGCTATGACTGGTAAAAGAGGCGGGTAACAGTTTTATTGTTTGTAGCGCCGGAATACTGGTGATAACCCAATCAAAAGGGCCAATGCTATTGTTGGCTTTGGTTTCAAGAAACCACGCACCAGACTTTTGTTCGATGTTGATAATTTCTGTATTAAGCGTCAGGTCCAGATCTTCGGCTAACTTGATGCAGAGTGCATTCATTCCGGGCACCGGAACATAATGACTATCCGACCAGGAGCGATCGAGTGCTGGTTTGCCTTGTTCGAGTAATACCCGTTTCGGTTGCCATTCCTGCAATAAGCCACTTTCAATATAGGGTGCCAGAAAATCCTTAAAATCCGGATCGCGTACGGTAAAATCCTGGGCACCATGGTCGAATTGAAATGGATCGGCATAGCGTGTTGACATGCGGCCACTGACGCCACGGGATTTTTCAAATATCTGGATGGTGGCGTGATGTTTGAGTTGATTTGCGACGGTGAGACCAGATATGCCCGCGCCGATAATAGCAATACGTTTCATTTGTTAAGTTGTTTTCTCGCTAATTGTTATAAGGCCATCTTTACTTAAATAATCTGATATTAGAATCAGATGAAATAAAGGTAATACCTCTGTCCAGGACGTTATTCATTTTCATAGTACATGCGTCTTCTGACAATACACGATAAAATTAAACAAATACGCTTAATCGCCGGAGTTGATTATGGACAAGATACATCATGTCGCCGTACAAGTGGATGATATAAAATTAGCAGTAGAGTGGTACATGGATAAGTTTGATGCCAGGCTTGCTTATGAAGATGAAACCTGGGCCTTGCTCGAGTTTCAAAATCTTTCGCTGGCGCTGGTCATACCGGATCAACATCCGCCTCATTTTGCAATTGAAAATGCACAGGCAGAGCAGTTTGGTAAATTGACACCACATCGTGATGGCACTGAATCGATTTATATTAAAGATCCTTTTGGAAACTCGATTGAAATAATCAAGCCCGGCTAAATACGAACATGAGATATTCTATCCGGCGATATCAAGATGACTAATCAAAACACAGAGAAAAGTAAATTAATGTTTTCCTACCTCGGTTATGGCGGATTAATTCCGTTTATCCTGACACTCGCAGGTATTTATTTCGGTAATGAAGCCGTTAGTGCATATTCGGTTGTTGCATTTGTTTCCTATGCTGCCGTTATTTGTAGCTTTGTTGGCGCTGTACATTGGGGTTTTATTTTAAGAAGCGATGATTTACGAAGACAGAATTTACTATTGTCTATTAGTGTATTACCGGGATTACTCGGTTGGTTAGCACTAATCAGTCCGTTACCGGTTGCACTTATTATCCTAATAATCACATATCCACTAGTGTTGATCTATGAAAGGCTTTCGGAACTGGATGAGTTGCTGCCCGATGGGTATAAAACTATGCGGGTTGTGTTAACGATGTTAGTAACAATGATGTTACTGATTGCCTTTGCCAGAGTCGTTTTGCTTGCATGAGACATCGACAGCAAGCAGGTCCCGGTCAGGAGTCAGTCTGGGACTACCCAAGGCCGCCCGAGTTACGAGTTTGTACAAAACGAGTACGGATCCTGTTTGATGGTTTGACACTGGCAGATACAACAAACGCATTATGCCTTTTGGAAACGAGTCATCCACCGAGTTACTACCTGCCGCCGGGTGACATTGATATGTCATTGTTATTTGCATCCTCGGCAAGCAGTTTTTGTGAATGGAAAGGCGTGGCAAATTACTTTGATGTTGTCAGTGGTAGTCAACGACGTGATCGTTGTGCCTGGTTTTACAAGTCACCCAATAATCAATACCTTCAGTTGAAAGACCATGTCGCCTTTTATGCACATGCTATGGACGCCTGTTTTGTCGGAGATGAAAAAGTAATTCCACAACCGGGTTTGTTTTATGGTGGCTGGATTACATCCGACGTGGTCGGACCATTTAAAGGCGAACCGGGCAGCGAAGGCTGGTAGGTTTTTTGTATCAGTGATGAAATTTCTGCAAGACTCAAACTACATCTGGCTATGCCACTACGTGTATAAGCTTAACTGGGATTTAAAATAAAAATGTCTGATTTAAGATTGGTGCTTGGTGATCAATGTTCTTTTTCGCTTTCTTCGCTCAAGGATATTAAATCAAAGGATATTATCCTGATGGCAGAAGTGACTGAAGAAGCCACTTACGTAAAACACCATAAAAAGAAGATTGCCTTTATTTTTTCTGCCATGCGGCACTTTGCTAAAGACCTTGAGAATAATGGTTACCGTATCAAGTATGTCAAGTTTGATGATCCTGATAACTCCGGCTCTCTACAAGAGGAAGTCAAGCGACTGTTGAAAACAGAACCGCTGCAACGCATCATCGTTACCGAGCCGGGTGAATACCGGTTATTGCAGTTGATAAAAGGCTGGGATAAAACAATGAAGTTGCCGGTTACCATACTTCCAGACACGCGTTTTATTGCAGATCACGATGAGTTTAAGGCATGGGTTGCTGATAGAAAGATATTAACCATGGAATACTGGTATCGACAGATGCGTCGTAAAACCAATCTTTTAATGGAAGCTGATAAGCCCATCGGCGGTCAATGGAATTTTGATAAACAAAACAGAAAAACGTTAAAACAGAAAAGTGAATTGAAAAAACCACTGCAGTTTGAACCAGACCAGATCACGTCTGACGTATTAACACTGGTGGCTGCTAATTTTCCAGACCATTTTGGAGACCTTGAACCATTCTGGTTTGCTGTAACAGCGACACAAGCCAGCCAGGCATTAGATTATTTCATTAAATATCAATTATCTTCATTCGGCGATTATCAGGATGCAATGCTCAGTAACGAGCCATTTGTTTATCATAGTATGCTGTCGCTCTATATTAATAATGGCTTACTCGATCCGTTGCAGGCATGCAAAAAAGTAGAACAAGCCTATCTCGATGGTTTGGCACCACTGAATGCTGTTGAAGGATTCATAAGACAGATTATCGGCTGGCGAGAATATATTCGTGGCATCTATTGGTATCACATGCCGGAATATGCACAACTCAATGCAATGAATACATCACGACCATTACCGGCATTTTATTGGGATGGGGACACCAAAATGAAATGTGTTGCTGATGTTGTAAATATGACACGAAAAGAAGCTTACTCGCATCACATCCAGCGACTGATGATCACAGGCAACTACGCCAACCTTGCCGGTTTAAATGTGAAGGAAGTCTGTGAATGGTATCTGGCTGTTTACGTGGATGCGTATGAATGGGTTGAATTACCAAATACACTAGGTATGGCACTTTATGGTGATGGCGGCATAGTGGGAACCAAACCCTATATTTCAAGCGGTTCCTATATCAATCGCATGTCTAATTACTGCAAGGATTGTGAATTTGATTACCGTAAACGGGTCGGTGAAGATGCTTGTCCCTTTACCAATTTGTATTGGGATTATTTGATTCGTAACGAACCGTTATTGAAGAACAATCAACGTATGGCGATGGCGTATAGAAACCTGTCACGTTTTACTCAGGAAGAAAAAAAACAGATCACGACGCAAGCCAAAAACTACTTAGCTAACTGAAAAGTAACTAGAAGGAATATAACTGGCTTACCGATTTAGAGGCTTGTCAGACTCGGTCTATAGCCAATTTGAGTGTTTAACATTACGGTAGTATTTCACTGCCATCCCAGGCGAAAACTTTGCCACTATCGTTATGTTTTAAACCGCTAATGACGTCATACAGATATTGCGCAGACTGTTCCGGCGTTGTCAGTTGACCCGGCTTCAGGTTTTTTTGAAAGGGTTGTGATAATCCTGTATCAACGGTACCGGGGTGCAGGCCGACACATATGGTATTCGGTGAACGTCGAGACAATTCAATCGCGATCGTTTTGGTGATCATGTTTTGTGCGGCTTTGGCCGCACGGTAGGCGTACCAGCCCCCCATCCGGTTATCCGAGATACTACCGACTCTGGCCGAGATATTAGACAATACACTTCTTTCCTTGTGGCGCAGCAAGGGTAGTGCATAGCGAGCAATCAACAACGGCGCAGTGGCATTAACTGCAAATGACCCAGCGAGATTATCTGCATTAACATCCTCGAGTCGTTTTTCGGGCTGCAATCCTTCACCATTATGTAACAGCCCAGTACAGTTTATGACCAGGTGTAAATGATCTGTCAGGTTTTGTATTTCGGTAAATGCAGTTTCAATACTCTGTTGCTGCGTAACGTCCAGCTTTAACGACACAATCTGCGCATTATACTTTTCGTGTAACGTTTTCAAATGGTCATTATTTTTTGTGTTATCACCACGAACAGTCGTGATAACCCGATTACCTCGTTCAAGCAATAATCGCGTCATTGCAATACCGATTCCACCTGATGCGCCGATGACAAGTGCGTAAGTCATAATGTTTTATTAATCCTGAATATTTTTTAATAATACAGCCAGGGCTGATTTTTTACCCGCCTGTAGGGTGAAATTGTAAGCAAGACTACAGCCTCGCTTGAGGAATTTGAATGTTTTCTCTTAAGCTTACGTATTCTGTTCTGGTCACTGGATGATGTATAAAACCCCATTGTCGGCTGGCAATTAATTCAAATACAGTTATTTCTGGTTTTTATACGTTATCATCGCTGCTTATGACGAAATTAAGATTCATATTTAATCTACAGGGTTTTCTCTGATGACAGCCTTGCGCGTCACTCTGGCGATAATGTGTTGTCATATTCTGACAGGTACCGCTTCGGTGATTACCCGTTACCTGGTCAGTGTCCTTGATCCGGTCGAGATTGCCTTTATGCGCTACCTGTTCGGTGGCTTTGCCATGCTGCCTTTGTTCTTTCTGTTTCGTACATCGAATTTAACAAAAACCTTACTGCTTAAGATAGCCGGTCTCGGCGCATTATTTTTTGGTTTATTCCCTTTTCTGTTTTCCTGGGGCTTTGTTTATACCAGCGCGGCGCGCGGTTCGCTGGTATTGGCAACTATGCCTATCTGGACAATGTTAATTGGAAAAGCTATCGGGCATGAAGCAATTAACAGGACTTCTCTCATCGCGATAGTACTCACCTTTCTGGGATTGACCGTGGCACTATCAGATAAATTACTCCTGTTTTCCGAGCATGAAGTTTTATTCAAGGGCGAACTTATCATGTTGCTCGCCGCTATGATGGGTGCAATCTATGCAACCTTTGCCAGAAAGGTATTACAAGCCGTGCCGGCCTCAACAGTAACACCACTGGCTATGCTGACCGGTTGTTTATGTTTGTCACCATTCAGTATTGCGAATGGAATCGATATACATGTATTAGCATTGTCGCCAATGCAGATTGGTTTAATGGTTTATCTCGGTGTCGTTGCCGGTGGACTGGCTTTTTTTCTGCTTAATTGGGTTTTGAATAAGAGCACGGCAACCTTTACCACCTTATTCGTAACATTGAATCCCATTACCGCTATTATTCTGGGCTACCTGTTTCTGGACGAGGTGATTGAGCTGAATTTTATTATCGGTGTCCTGATTGTTTTTGCCGGCCTTGCTTTTGCAGTGCGATCACACGCCCAGGGCAATCAGCGTGGTGCAGAAGCTGTATAAACAATATCAAGTCTGGCACAACTGAACTGCAGCGATTAAATAGAAATTAATCTTCTGTCCTCTGGTAAATAAATATCTTCTTTGGACTTTTCTGTCGGTTCTTTACCAGGATGTCTTGTAATATCTGAATGATATGATCGTCAGTTAGTTTTCCGTAACTCGTGCCCAATAAAGGCATAGCCAGTACACTTATTTTGTATTTAGAGCATTGTTCGAATATTTTTAATAAAGCCTCACTAATCCACGCTGCTTCGCAGATGGGCGTATGTTCGACATCGTAAATAATCGCAATTAGTCGCTTTGGTTTTGATTCTTTTACAATGACGCTACCCGGCTTCTCGCGTATTTGTTGTTCCATCTGCTCAACCAGGGCGGGAAAACTCTCCACAGTTTCCATGATGACAGGTGCCTTACCGAGTAACAGGTTGGTATCCTGTTCTTCGACTACGGCATCGACCTTTAATCTGGCCGGATCAACAGCTGTAAACTGGATGATTGTGTTTCCGGCAATTCGGTCTAGTTGTCTGGTTTTATATAGCATCTTGCATAAAGCATAGCCTGCTTGAAACCATGAATACAGCAAAATTATATTCCAGATAACGTGCCAATTTACGGATTTAAAGCACGTTTTATAATACGGGATGAAAATTGATTCTATTTAGAGAAATTGACATTTTTAGTCCACATCATCGTAAGTGTGGGTATGAGTAATTGTTTATAAGTATTACAATATATTGATTTCAGAAGTGCTTAACTTAATTATTTATATTCAACGAATCAGATTATGTCGAATGAAGTAAAAAACGGTACGACTCGTGAGATAGACGGTAAATCCTGTGTCTTTTATGACGGTTACTGGATACGAAGTTATCACTTACACAAGGATAGCTATGCTGACAAGAAACAGATGATTGATCAGTTAACGCGACGGGTTTTTCATCATGTTGAACAGGGTATAAATACTCCGAGTAATCGACTTGATGAGATACGTGCAATTTATGAGTCTGAAGAAGACCCGGCAAGGAAACGAGTAAAAGGCGCTATGTTGGCCGGTTCCCTGCTAAATCGTGGTCGGCATATTTTAACAGCCATTGTTGATCTTGAAGATGCCGGCGTGAAAATCGAATCCAGTAACGAATTACTACGTGAATGTGGCAGATGTTTTATCGAAGCATTGTCTCTGGGTAAACATATAAAACTCGCCGATGGCGGTGAGGGTGTCGATGAACTCTGGGGCGAACCGTTCAAGGTTTTTTCCATGCCGATAGAAGATTTCTTTAAAAGTCGATATATTAAAATATCTCAAACCATGTCAGAGATTGATCAGGTTTCATGCGGGATCTGTAATATTATTGATAATAATTCCAGTTTTTCAGAACTGATGAGCAAAATACTTGAGCTAGCTGTTATGGCTAAAATGACCTGTGAAACCATACGCACCGATCCGGTCATGTTTGATGTCTGGCCACGTTATATTGCGGCCAAAGAAGCATACGAAGAGAGTCTACAAAATTTGCTGGTGGACAAAAACCACAAGAAAGATGAGCAATACATGGAAGCCTATCGCTTAATTAAAGAGGGCGGGTTTATTCTCATCAAACTGGCTACCTTACGCGTTCCGATTCCAGACAGTGTTCGGCACTTTACTCGAAGTTGTACGGATTTTATTGAAACATCCTAGTAGCTTCGAACTCCACTATTGGCCAACGCATGTTAATCTGCATCTTTCGGTCACGCTATAATATCTATGGCAAGTAAATCTAAATCTATCGAATTTTCTGGACGCGACAGAAAGGTTCAACGTTTAATTATTATTGAAGGTAGCGCAAATTTACTGGTGCTTCTGGTAAAATTATTTGTTGGCTTAACCACCGGCTCGCTCGCCATATTAGCGGATGCCGTACATTCCTTAACTGATGTCGCTAATAATATAGTTGCCTGGATAGTCATACGTTTGTCTGCGCTGCCCGCTGATCGCAAACATCCTTACGGGCACCGAAAATTTGAAACATTGGCCGTGTTTGGTTTGGCAACCTTGCTTGCTGTTATGGCAATAGAGATTGCCAAAAGCGCATTTACCAGAGAAACAACAGAGATCATCAGTGGCGGCTGGGAACTTACGTTAATGTTTGGTGTGTTGGTTGTGAATATAGTATTAGCGACATGGCAACAATATTGGGCAAAAAAATTAAAATCTGACCTCATGCTTGCCGATGCAGCTCATACCTTTGCCGATGTTGCGACGACAGTTGTCGTAATTATCGGTTGGCAATTATCAAGCATGGGGTTTGTGATACTGGACAGATTATGTGCTCTGGGTGTTGCTGGTCTGGTGTTCTATCTTGCCTATAGTTTATTTAAAAGCGCTTTCCCGGTACTTGTAGATGAATATGCAATCAATCCTGAGAAATTAAAGAAAGCCGTGATGACCGTAATGGGTGTCAGGGGAGTAGGGCGTATCCGTTCACGCTGGATAGGGCCGGATGTTGCGCTTGATGTTGTTGTTTTGGTCAGTGCAGAATTAACGACGGAAGAATCGCATGCAATCGCGGATAAAGTAGAAGTCCTGATCGAGGAACAGTTCAATGTCGGGGATGCCTTTATTCATATCGAACCGTTTAATAATAACTAGGCACTATTCACCCATAATCTGTACGACGATTTCCCGAGTGCGGGCGCAGCTATCAAAATCAATGACAACGATTTGTTGCCAGGTTCCTAACATTAAAGCTCGTTCTGAGAAGGGGATAGTCAATGATTGTCCCTGTATTTGCCCGCGCAAATGACTATGGCCATTGGTTTCACCTGGATTGCGTGTGTTATGTTGCCAGTCCGGTTTAGCCGGTATTAATGCATCCCATATATCCTTTGTGTCGGCGCGTAGCCCCGGCTCGTCCTCAAAGATCATGATTGATGCAGTAGTGTGTTTGATGAAGAGTGTCACAATGCCGGCTGCAAGGTCGGAGGCGTTGACACGCTGTTGTACTACTTCAGTGATGTTCTCAATTTGCGTTGCGCCTTGCATGTTCAATGAGAAATTTTGTGTCACTACGGCCATATTGATTCCTGTCTATTTCGTCTCGCTATTTAACGACCTGAGGAAATTCAAATCGTCTGCTGTTAGTTTTCCATTACGGGCTGTGGCAAGTATCGAGTCAAACAAGCCTTGTCCTGTCAGATAGCGAACGGCTGACAAGACTTTGTTGGATAGTTGACCTTTATCTCTTAAGCTTTCCAGATAATTGAAGGCATCAATGAAGCTTTCATCATTACGATTGTAATAGTCACTGCCGCGCGTACGATTACTATAGGCTTCCAGTTGTTCACAGGCCACCAGGATTTCACCTAACTCATGAACCCAGTCAGGCGCATCATCCAGTTTTTCCGGATAATAATAATAAGAAACAACCTGTTCCATCCAGGCTGACCATTCAATGCCTTTTTGTTCAAGTACCGGCATTAATTGTTTAATAACACGGCGGAATCGTCGTGCATAACCCAAACGCATTTCAATTTGTTCTTTTGTCCAGCTATTTATCGCTATTCCCAGATCTTCCAATTGTTTTTCATACAAAACCAGAAAGGCTTCAGTTTCTTCACCATAAGGTGTTTCGGGATAAAGTGCGCGCCATTCGGCAGGTCGGGTCGGGATATTCTGTTGTTTTGCCCAGGTCCAGATTTTCCCAAACAGCGCTTGCTCAAGACCGGCCCTGCCTAAATCATGGAGTAAGCAGGCTATCTGATATTGACGTACTCTGTCTTCATCATGGCCTAGATATAATGCGACAGCGGCACACATCTTTGCCGTTCTTAATGCGTGATCCTTATCGTAACCCGGAATGATCTCTCCGCGTTTTTCCGGGTGCGGATAATCATAACAAGCCAGTAAGGTATTCGCCGTTGATTCCGAAACCCATAAGAGTGAAGCGGGATAATATAATGTCATGCGCAGAAGTTTAAAAGAAAGAAGCACTAAAGGAAAACAACAGCGAGCTTAATGCGGTGCGTACGAATATAAATTTAAAAACCAGGGCCAGAATAGTCCTTAGCCAATCATCTTCGTTAGCTGGCGTCGTTGCGCGAACCAATCAGGATGTCGATAGTTTTTTCAGGCGATTTTGTGGACGAGATTACTTCCGCATATTTCGCAGTCGCTGTTTCTGCATGATTATTTAACGCAGCAAGTGAAGCAAGAGCAGCGCCGATAGAACCACTGTGCTGCCTGAATACGGATTGCTCTGATGAGCGCGGATGATTAATTGATGAGATGAAGCCTGAGTCACCTATATGCGAATAATCATTCCCACCGATTGTTTTCGGGAGTGCCTGTGGAGCTTCATTATCAGCAATTGTTGCCGGGTTGACAGCACCCTTGTTTTGTTCAACCGGGTCAGGTTGCATGCGGGCTTTAATCGCCTCGGTTGCTATGGACATTACAGCACCAAGCGGTCCAGCGAATAAAGCATCACCCGCAATCTGCATCGCAGGAGCAATAGTATCGCCGGTTAACTTGCGATAGATACTATTAACAATAGGAATATGTTGAAGCGGGTTGACGATATCCAGAATATCCCCAAAACTAAATCCATCGTCTCCAAAAATACTGGTTCTACCTTCCTGAGGCAGTGTATTGCTGGCAGCATTGAATTTAATTATCTCTGCGCTGGACAAGTTTTGTATTGGCAAGCCGAACTCCTGTGAAATCTCAATTTATAAATGCAATCGATATACCATCTTATAATTGTTGATTAATAACAGGCTTATAGCTGCGAAGTCGGTAACTGAATAGTCGATGGAACGGTAAGGATTTGCCGCTTTTGTCTGGATGTGGCAGAGTTGGTCAGATGTTAGATATCGCTCCAATTCAGGCAGAACAGAAGGAACAGATTATCGCTGCAACCGAAGCCTGTATTTATCATGCCAGCACGCTATTAGATTATTCTTTCGAACCTGTGCCGATCGTCTTTGATTTAAAAGGCAGGGCAGCCGGCATGTATAAAGTGAGCAAAACCGGTCGCATGATCCGCTACAATCCATACTTGTTTGCCAAGTATTTTTCTGAAAACAGCACAACGACAGTGCCGCATGAAGTAGCCCATTATGTCGTTGATGTTTTATATGGTATCAGGAATACATTGCCGCATGGGCAAGAGTGGCGCAAGGTAATGGCGTTGCTGAACGCTGATCCAAGTGTGACATGCTGTTTTGATCTTGCTGGAATTCCAACTAAACACTATAAGCGATTTGATTATTCATGCGCCTGTCGCACACACCAGTTAACGCGCATAAGACATAACCGGGCAGTGAAAGGTGTACGCTATAGTTGCCGTAATTGTAAGCAGACTCTGGTCAAGAACAATGGCTGATATACATCCACAACTTTTAAATGATTGTTTGGTGGTGGGTCGCTTTTCTTTATGTCATTTATTATTGATGCTTGATGCAAATAGTCCCTGGTTTGTTCTGGTTCCTGACCGGGAGGGTGTCATTGAAATATATGACCTGTCGGAAACTGATCAACAGCAATTAATAAGTGAATCATCATTACTTTCCAAATCCCTGATGGATATATTCCATGGTGATAAAATGAATATCGCCGCATTAGGTAATATCGTGTCTCAATGCCATGTTCATCATGTCGTGCGTTATAAAACCGATGCTGCATGGCCCGCGCCAATATGGGGTAAATATGCTGCGACACCTTATAATCAGGATGAAATAGAAAGTATTATTGAAAAACTCAGGCAAGCAGGCTTGAGTGGTTTCAGGTTTGCTGACGTATAGAATCAATGTGCTGGAAATATTATCTTAATTCACACCGATTGCGTAAAATGACGTGGTTTTATGGTCTGATGAAAAAGTAATTCAAAGGGGAATAAATATGAATATCAAATATAAAATATCTGTTTTAATTACTGGTCTAATATTCGTGTTATCTTTTTCAGCAGTCAATGCTGATGAAATTGCAACACTGGAAGAAGCAAAAGAGAAAATTGCATTGCTTGAAAGTGAAAATCAATCACTCAAAGTACAAATTGAATACTTTGATAAAGAAATTGCAGAATATAGAAAAAAACTTGAACAATATGATAATGAGATATCGAGTATTAAAGTCGATGAGGAATAGGTTGGTCTCATTATGAACAATTTGAATCATGTCGTTCAGAAACCCGCATTATGAAAATCAGTTTATTATTTTGTGCTGTTCTGTTTTTTGTCCTGACTGGCTGTGGCGATCCTTCGCCCGGCATGCCAAAGCTTGCCGATAACGCTACCATTCTCGCTTTCGGTGATAGTCTTACTCATGGTAATGGTGCCAGGGAAGGGGAGAGTTATCCTGCAGTATTACAGCAATTAACCGGGCGTAAAGTAATTAATGCCGGAATTTCAGGAGAAGAATCAGAGGCGGGTCTTAATCGATTGCCTGCGACACTAGCCTTACATAATCCTCAATTATTAATCTTATGTCATGGCGGCAATGATCTATTACGGAAAAAAGACATAAACAAAATGGAAAGCAATATACGTAGCATGATTCAGTTGGCCAAAGATAAGAATATAGCTGTTGTCATGTTAGGTGTACCCAAGCCGGGTTTGTTTTTATCTTCATTTGAAGTATATAAAACAATAGCGGAGTCTATGGATATTATTTTTATTGAAGACCTGATTCCTGATGTGTTGGGCGATAATGCACTTAAGTCTGATACTGTGCATCCCAATAAAGAGGGGTATCGCGTAATGGGAGAATCGATTTACGCTGTATTAAAAGATGTGGGCGCTATTTAACTAGATTATGACCGAACCCTTCAAACTAATTAATAATGAACAGGCATTATTGCAGTTATGTGAAGAATTAAATGGTTCAAAATGGCTGGCTGTTGATACTGAGTTTGAACGCGTTAGCACCTATTATCCGGAACTGTGTCTTGTTCAGATCTCTAATGGCGAGATAACTGCTGTCGTTGACCCCTTAGTCATTGAAGATATAACGCCTTTATTGGATTTACTCTATCAACCATTAATTACCAAGGTACTGCATTCCGCGCATCAGGATCTTGAAATATTTTTTAACATCAAGGGCACTGTACCAACACCACTATTTGATACTCAGCTTGCAGCACCATTATTAGGTTATGCAGTAGGCATAGGCTATGGCAATTTAATTAATGAGGCATTGAATATTGAATTGGATAAGGGCCATGCGCGTGCCGATTGGAAGATGAGACCGTTAACTGACGACATGCTTAGGTATGCAGCTGATGACGTTATTTATCTAGGCAAAGTCTACGAACTATTCATAGAAAAGCTGGTCAAGATTGATAATGAATCATTGTTAACTGAAAAGTTAGCCAGGCTGGTAAAAGAAGAAACCTATAAACCGAATCCCGGCTTGATGTGGAAAAAAATATTTGCCGCAAAAAAAATGAAAGGCAAACAACTGGCAGTTGTTAAACAACTCGCCGCCTGGCGCGAAATGACAGCACGAGATAGAAACAGGCCCAGGAAATGGATAATACCGGATCACTCGTTAATACAAATAGCAATACAGTTGCCCGAGAACAAGACCCAGTTATTATCAATAGATAAGGTTGGCGAAAAAACAGTTAGCAGACATGGCGATGATTTGTTGAAAATATGCCATGATGCAAATTAATCAAGGTTAAGGTTGGTTTTATGGAGACAGGAATTTTTAGACATGTTTGTCTATTTGACATTGCGTATAAATAAGAAGAATTCTCTATGACGAAAAAAGGTCGGTTATTGATGTTGGTTGTGTCCTTTTTTTGGGCGCATGGCCTTTATGCCAATGACAACGAAAACTATGAAGAGTTAGAGGCCGTCGAGGTATATGGTATATACGAAGTATATAATTGTATCGTTGACAGTACTTATGTCGTCGGAACCGGTAAGTCTTCAGATGCGCGCGGCGGACAGCTGCTTATTACAATTACCAATGATGTTGTCGACATTAAAAGTAGCCGCGAAGATCTCCCCTATGAGAGTCTTAATTTAATCGTAAAGTCGGAAGTTGAAATAGTTGCGATTAATAAAAGTATGCAATTCACCTATCAGGTAATGGCTAACAAATTTTCTTTTATGACAGGCAACGGTAAGTCAAAATTCAGATCTGGAACCGGACACCTGGGTTCCCAAATGTTGACGTATGGGTCATGCAATAAAAACTAACTTAAATTCAACTGCGTAACAATGTTGCTGTGATACGTCCGCAATTTTTTAATCTAAAAGATATACCCAATATACCTGACACCGGGATGACAATTAGCCTATCTGATCCCCGCTCGGGTAGCAGCATCACTTGAATATCTAATAACTTCTGCTGTATCGACTGGTTTTATCAAACAAGGTGAGGTTGCACCGTCTTCCTCTAACATTTCAATCAGGTTCTCTCGTTGCTCGGGTATTAATTGTACGTCGTCAAATGATATGGCACAAATCATCTAAAAAGTTAAGAGAGACTTTTATCTATTATAGTTCTGTTTTATTGGTTCACACATAATTTTAAATTTTCTTTTCTCCTCTGTTGTAATGTTTCATGTTTAATCCTGG
>CALKEZ010000021.1 GCA_938084745.1 uncultured Gammaproteobacteria bacterium | reverse complement strand
TGACGACGTACAGTATCTCTTTAACTCGTTTCTCGGTACTATTGCTCATTGTAAGACTCCTCAGTTATTGTATTTAACGTAGCAGAAGTCTCTCTTAGTTTTTAGCTCAATTCTGTCTCATATGTTTTGACGGGGTACAGTCATTAGTTTTTATCCTTTCACTTGATCTTTTAATATTTAGAGACTCTTTTTTCATTATGAGTAACCTTCAGGCAATGACTTTTTTAATCGTTGCTAATAATTGATCAGGATTAAAGGGCTTAACCAACCAGCCAGTAGCACCCGCGGTTCTACCCTTGTTTTTCATCTCACCCGATGATTCGGTCGTCAACATCAACATAGGCGTGTGTCGATAATTAGGTAATTTACGCAATTCCTGAATCAAGGTAATGCCATCCATATTAGGCATATTCACATCAGTTAATACTGCATCAGGACTACTTCCTTTTGCCTTGTTCAATGCATCCACACCATCAACAGCCTCGATAACGTCATAACCCGCACCCTTCAGGGTAAATGACACCATCTGACGCATTGATGCTGAGTCATCGACTGTAAGAATTATTGCCATAATTGATATCCTCGGTGATCAATTAAAAATTTAATGGTTAATTTCATGATATTTACCATTCCTAGAAGCGTATCGGCACTATCATTAATTTTCTTTAACAACTAAATTTAACTGATTCATCATCCCCATTAAAAAGACTTTCAATACATACAAGGCATAATCCGTACCAGTCTTGATACATCCGAAATTTAAAAAAATTACTATTAGAAATCAGCATGTTGCATTTTCTGGATTTACGATCAGGTATTTTGAAAAACGACAGCGGCAAGTTTCTTCCTTCAATTACCGTCAAAATAATCCTTAACTTTGTTCCAGGCATCGCTGATTACCGACATCATAAATTTGTTATTAAGGGGATATCGATTGCAAAACCTGAGTGCTGATCAGCTGCTTTCAGCATGGACAGTTTGATCTTGGGCAAACTTAATTTAAGGCAATATAAAACTCATAACGACTTAAGGTATAATGCCGGCATGATTAAACAACTCAGTAGCAGTAAGTTCCTTATCCCCCTCATGATTATCATTGCCTTGTTGGCAACAGGTGCGGGATTCTATATTTCGTTAAAACAATCACAGCAAAACAATCAGGTTCCGGCGATAGCCGGGTTTTACTGGCCTAACACAAAACAGTTACACGCTTTTAATAGCCTTGATCAAAATAATCAGGCGTTTGGGCTGGAACAAATGCAGGGAAAATGGTCTTTCGTTTTTTTTGGCTACACACACTGCCCGGATATCTGTCCAGTGACGATGTCAGTTATGGCTGATGCATACAAAACACTGGCACCGACTAATGATGATTTGCAAATTGTCTTTGTTACGGTTGACCCGGAGCGTGATACCACGGAGAAACTGGCCGACTATGTTGCCTACTTCAATGATCGTTTCATCGGTCTGGGTGGTACCGCCGAGATGGTAGAGAGTCTGACCAAACAACTAGGCATAGCGTATTATCTGAATAAAGAAGACTCATCGACCAACTATATGGTTGATCATTCTGCATCTATATTTATCTTCGATCCCAAGGCACGTATGGTCGCGAAACTCGCACCCCCGCATCAGGCAAGTCAAATAACAGACGAATTCACGACAATAAAGACCTTTATCAATGCCCAGAATTAAATCGCTCTACTACACTGTCTTTCTGGTGCTATGTTTATCTATCCAGGTGGCCCTGGCAGACGATCTTCCCATAAAGATAACGAACGTCTGGATTAGTGAGGCACCACCAGCTGTTTCACCACTTGCCGCGTATGCAAGCCTGCAGAATCAATCCAGTTACGAGATGACGCTGGTTGCCGTATCCAGCCCTGACTTTTCCAATATCGAGATTCATCTCAGTTTAGTAGCTGACGGAATGGCGCGGATGGAAAAACAACCTGCCATGACTATTCCGGCGGAGGCGACAATTGAATTATCTCCTGGCGGATATCATTTAATGTTGTTTAATCCGGGCAAACAATTCGTTGCCGGAGACAAGGCAATGCTAGTATTCACTTTTGCCGATGGCTCTGCCGTCTCAATAGAAGCAAGCGTCATGAAACGCAATACCGCCCATCAACATAAACACCATCATCCAGAATGACTCTATTTACGACACTAAAAACCCGCATTTTCGATGCGCTCAAGGTTTGGCCCCTATACTGTTTACCAAAACATGCGCTATCGCGCATCGTCTATCGATTGACGAGAATAGAACATATCGGTTGGAAAAATTTCCTCATCAATAGCTTTATTGCGCTGTATAAAATCGATATGTCTCAGGCGATATGGCATGACGCGAAAGACTATGCGTCTTTTAATGCCTTTTTTACGCGTAAACTGAAACCTGATGTCAGGCACTGGCAGAAAGACAGTAGTCTTGTTCTCTCGCCGGTCGATGGGTTTATCAGTCAGATTGGTAACATTAATGATGCACGGTTAATTCAGGCCAAGGGCAAAACTTATAGCCTAGCCAGTCTGCTGGCCAATGATCTACCTATGGCCGAGCAATTTAGCAACGGAGCATTTACTACCTTATACCTGTCACCACGTGATTATCACCGTATCCATATGCCTGTTTCCGGTAAACTTGTTAAGTCTATCTATGTTCCCGGTGAATTATTTCCGGTAAACACGGCAAGTGTGCGTACAGTCGATAGTCTGTTTGCACGCAATGAACGGTTTATCAGTTTGTTTGAAACCGATTCAGGTTTGATGGCACAGATCATGGTGGGAGCTATATTCGTCGGCAGCATGGAAACAGTATGGGCAGGTCAAATCACACCAACCGATCAACGGCAATTACGTATTGAAGACCATACTGACAGTAACATTGTCCTGAATCAGGCTGATGAATTTGGTCATTTCAATATGGGTTCAACAGTCATTCTGTTGTTTGAAAAAGAATCCATATCCTGGCTGGATAGCTTGCATGAAAGTAACCCGATACAGGTCGGGCAAATATTAGGCAAAACCGGAACACATTAACCGCCGTTCTTTTCATTGCGAAAGACGGTAAATTTCCATTAGCTTACTCAAGCTGTTTTTTTCTATTTTCTTATCTTTAGAATCTTAACCTGTTATCGGTCGTAGCGTCGTTGTTGCTGACACCTCCCTGACATCGCCCAAATCGCAAAATAATCAAACTTTAACCCAACATAGTACTAAAGCTTAATTCAAGCCGGGTCGATACGTTCTCTATAAGGATGAAGATATGAATGATTATTCACATCCGGGTGCAATGGGTTTGACTGCCTGGTTAAAGCAACACTACATCACCAACGTTATTTTGACCAAGTGGGAATATTTTTTGCAAGAATCGTATTGCTAGTAAATAAGAAGAGATCCTATGAATAAAAAAATAGCGTGTTATTTATATTCTTGCCTGGGCTTTATTGCGACGGGGCTCGGTATTATTGGTGTGTTTTTACCACTAATGCCAACCACCTGTTTCTTGATAGTCGCTGTCTGGGCATTTTCAAAATCGAATCCGGCAATCGCCAAAGCAATACTCAATCATCCCAGGTTTGGCCCTACCATCAGGAACTGGATGACCTATAAAACCATAAAGAGACAAACCAAATATACGATCAGTATCTCGATTATTATTGGTTTTTCAATAACGTTGCTATTAGCAACACCACCTTTGAAAATAAGCGCATTTTTAGTCGCCGGGATGTTAGTACTGTTGTTGTACATCAATACACGGGCTGAACATAACATGCAAAACGTTCAAGCAGAGGAAGATACGCTCAAGTTGCCAACGCAAAAATTAGTGTCTTGAGATCTGTTTTAACTTGGTAGGTGACATGAAGAGGCTGTGATATCTCACAGTGTGTCGCTAGAGGATTTAGCCCGAGAGGGCTGCCAGACATAAACTCATCAACATATTAGGCGCAAGACCTAATAGCAGAATCAATATACCGTTAACACTCAAAACCAGGCGCATTTGTTTAGATGACTTAAGCGCTGTCATCGAATCCGGTTTGTCAAAATACATCAGCTTGATAATACGCAGATAGTAATAAACACCGATTATTGAAAAGACGACGGCAATACCAGCTAACTCAACAAAACCAGACGCAACGAGTTCTTTTAACACAAACCACTTGGACCAGAATCCCAGAAACGGCGGTACGCCAGCCATAGAAAACATTAAGCAGAGCATGACGAAGGCAAACCACGGGCTACGATCAGACAGACCTTTAAAGTCATCAAGCATATCTGCTTCAAATCCATGACGACCTAACAAGATGACCATGCCGAAAGCACCCATGCTCATTAGTGCATAACTGATGATATAGAACATTGAACCGGAAAAGCCGGAGGCTGTTCCCGCGATAAGACCCAGAAATAAATAGCCAACGTGAGCGATGGTCGAATAAGCCAACATCCGTTTGATGTTAGTTTGCGCGATAGCAATGATATTACCGACTGCCATTGATAACACGGCAAGTATCGTCAGGATAGATTGCCAATCGCTGATTAATGGCAGTAAGCCATCAACCAGAACACGCATCGCCATGGCGAAGGCCGCCAGCTTTGGCGCCGTGCTGATAAATAAAGTCACCGACGTAGGCGCGCCCTGGTAGACATCCGGAACCCACATATGAAACGGTGCCGCGCCGAGCTTAAACGCGATGCCAATGATCATAAAGATCATGCCATACACCAGGTACATGCGGTTAGCCGCATCAACATTAATGGTGTCCGCAATGGTCAATAATTGTAACGATCCGGTCAGACCATAGATCATCGAAATCCCATACAGCAGCATGCCTGACGCTAAAGCGCCCAACACAAAATACTTCATCGCGGCTTCTGATGCAGAACTGGAATCACGCTTCATTGCCACCATGGCATAAAGAGACAGTGATAATAATTCAAGACCAAGATAGACCGATAACAAACTATATGCGGAAGCCATAATCATCATGCCAAGCACCGCAAACAAGCCGAGCACAAAGTATTCGCCTCTCAGGCATTTATGTTCTTTTAAATATTCATGCGAATAAAGAAACACAACAAATGATATACCACACATGAATGCCTTCAGTACCGTACTCATAGCATCACTGATAAAACTGCCGTGAAACGCAATTTGTGCATTTTCAGGAAAGTAAAATACGGTTAGTGCAAGCACCACAATTAAACTCGCCTGCGCGGTCCAGTAAGTCAGCAAGTGCAGTGGATCTTTACTGAACGCCTCCACTATCAATACCAGACATGCCAGAGATAGCAACGTTATTTCAGGTAAGGCTACAATTAAATCAGCGTTCATGATCTTCTATAAAATCTTTGGTTGAAGTACATGTTCAATCAATTGCTCAATCGATACATGCATGATTTCGAATATAGGGGCAGGCCAAATACCAAACGTCAAAACAACGACGGCCAATAAGAAGAGAATTAATGCTTCTCGCCCATTGATATCTTTTAATTCTGCGACGGCCTCTTTGGTGACTTCACCAAACACAACGCGCTTGTACATCCACAAAGTATAAGCCGCACCGAGAATCAGCGTTATTGCTGCAGTAAACGCAATCCAGAAGCTGGCCTTAAAGCTGCTCAGTATCACCAGAAACTCACCAACGAAACCTGATGTTCCCGGCAGACCCGCGTTAGCCATGGCAAACAACATCATGAAAGCGGCAAAGTACGGCATCGAATTTACGACACCACCATAATCTTTAATCATACGGCTGTGCATGCGGTCATACATGACACCGACACACAAAAACATCGCTGCGGATATAAAACCGTGAGAAATCATCTGCATCATGGCTCCTTCCATACCCATGATGGCCCCGGAAGTTGAACCGGTTGCTGTCACAATGCTAAAAGGAATGAAAAAACCCAATGTCACGAATCCCATGTGTGATATCGACGAGTAAGCAATCAGTTTCTTCATGTCTTCCTGCACGAGGGCAACAAAACCAATATAGACAATGGCTATCAATGACAGCGCGATCATCACATCATCGAAAAACAGGCTGGCGTCAGGGGTAATCGGCAAACTGAACCTGAGAAAACCATAGCCACCCATTTTCAGCATGATGGCCGCCAGTATCACCGAACCACCTGTTGGCGCTTCTACGTGCGCATCCGGCAACCATGTGTGTACTGGCCACATCGGAATCTTCACTGCAAAAGCTAGAAAGAAAGCGACAAAGATCAATTTCTGCGCTGTTAAAGTTAGTGGCACATCGTGCAAGGCTTGTATATTAAAACTACCGGCTACGGAATAAAGGTACAGAAACGCAACCAGCATGAAGACCGAACCCAAAAAGGTATACAGAAAAAACTTTATCGTGGCATAAACCCGGTTTGGTCCACCCCAAATGCCGATGATCAAAAACATCGGGATTAACATCGCTTCCCAAAACACATAAAACAGGATGGCATCAAGCGCCATAAAAACGCCGTTCATCAAACCGGTTAGTATCAGAAAAGCACACATGTAGTAAGAGATGTGTTTTTCTATCACTTCCCATGCCGCCAGGATAACCAGTATCGTGGTAAAGCTGGTTAACAATATTAACGGCAAGGCAATGCCATCAACACCGAGGTGATATTTAATATTGAATGCGCTTATCCAGCTGGTTTCTTCAACAAATTGCATCCCGGCATAGGTCGGGTCGAACTGATAATATAAAATGACAGAAAAAATAAAAGTAAGAACAGAAACCGCAAATGAAAAGTATTTGACGGTTTGTTCTTGTCTATCGCCCGCAATCAATGCCCAGATACCACCAATGATCGGGGTCCAGATAAGGATGCTTAAAATGGGTAAAGTATTTAATGTCATTGTTTAAAATTATTCTTCTTTAACACGCTTGTTTTATTTGTTAGCTGTTACTTAATTTAATACGCCATGGACAAAGACAGCGAGAAGTACCAGCAATCCAATAATAATGGCAAAGGCATAATGATAGAGATAGCCCGATTGCACATGACGTACGAGGCTTGAAAAAACGCGCACACTCCTGGCTGTACCATTCACAAAAAAACCATCGATAATATTGATATCACCAATCTGCCAGAGAAACTGGCCTATTCCTCTCGAACCTTTAGCAAATACAGCCTGGTTGAAATCATCAAAGCCATACTTATTAAGCAGTATTCTATGAACGATACTAATCTTACTGACCAGCTTGGCAGGAAATTCAGGAAACTTGATATAACATAACCAGGCCACTAATATTCCGGCGCTCATTAACAAGAGCACCATCGGATGTTTGATCGAATGCAACAAAAAGCCGCCGATACCATGATAATCTTCGCCCATGACGGCAAGCACATCATGACCGCCAGTGCTTGCGACATAGATCGCATCACCAAAGTAATCACCGAATAACATCGGCCCAATCAGAAACGCGCCGAGAATAACTGAAGGAATTGCCAGCACCACCAAAGGCACGGTCACTACTGCTGGCGCTTCATGCAAGTGTTTCCATGTCTCAACATCCATCCGTTGTTTACCATGGAAGGTCATAAAAAATAATCGAAAACTATACAGTGCGGTGATAAAGACACCGGCGACTACCGAGAAATACGCAAAACCGGAGCCCGCCAAATGAGAATGGTGAACCGCTTCGATAATCGCATCTTTGGAAAAGAAGCCGGATGTGCCGGGAAAACCTATTAACGCCAGAGTACCAAACAAACAGGTGAGCCAGGTAATTGGCATGGCTTTATATAAACCACCCATCTTGCGCATGTCTTGCTCATGATGCATAACCACGATCACAGCACCCGCCGCTAAAAATAACAGCGCTTTAAAAAAGGCGTGTGTTACCAGGTGAAACATTGCTGCAGCATAAGCTGAGGCACCCAGTGCGACTGTCATATAGCCCAGTTGTGATAACGTTGAATAAGCGACGACACGTTTGATATCGTTTTGAACCAGTCCCAATAGACCCATGAACAAGGCGGTAATAGAACCGATCACGAGGATAAAGCTTAATGCAGTTTCGGATAACTCAAACAACGGCGACATTCTCGATACCATAAAGATACCGGCGGTCACCATGGTTGCCGCATGAATCAAGGCCGAGATCGGTGTCGGGCCTTCCATTGAATCCGGTAACCAGACATGTAACGGCACCTGCGCAGACTTACCCATCGCGCCGATGAATAAACAAATGCAGATTACAGTCATTAATGACCAGGGCTCATCACCCCAGATGGTTATAGTGGCATCGGCATGTTGTGCGACATTGCTAAAAATCTCGGCGTAATCAAGCGTGTTGAACGTCATTAAGACTGCGGCAATACCTAACAGAAAACCAAAATCGCCGACACGATTAACCAGGAAAGCCTTCATGTTCGCAAAGATAGCGGTTTCTTTTTTATACCAGAATCCAATTAACAGGTAAGACACCAGACCAACGGCTTCCCAACCAAAGAACAATTGCAGGAAGTTGTTTGACATAACCAGCATCAACATCGCAAAGGTAAACAGCGAGATATAACTGAAGAAACGCTGATAGCCCGGATCGTCATGCATATATCCGATGGTATAAATATGAATCATCCATGAGACAAAAGTCACAACGACCATCATCGTCACTGACAAGGGATCTATCAGAAAGCCTATCTTGAAATCGATACCACCACTACTCAACCAGGTATATAAGGTTTGGTTATAAACCTCACCGCCATCAAACATATGGTACTTATAAGCAATCATGGAAAGAATGCTGGATGTCGCAACACCGATGATAGTCACCCAATGTGCGCCACTTCTGCCGATAAACTTGCCAAATAGCCCTGCTATCAGAGAGCCTGTCAGAGGTGCCAGTACGATAGCGAGATAAATTTGTTCCATATTATTCATAGTCGTTTATCCCTTCATGCTATCCAGCGCATCAACATTGATCGTGTCTTTATTACGGAACATAACAACCAGAATTGCCAAGCCTATTGCAGACTCAGCGGCAGCAACGGTTAATATAAAAAACACAAAAATCTGACCATGGATATCGCCGAGGAAATGAGAAAACGCGATGAAATTCATATTGACCGACAGCAACATTAATTCAATACACATTAACAGGATGATGACATTCTTCCTGTTTAAAAATATGCCTGCCACACTGATACAAAACAGCAGTGCCGCTAATGATAAAACTTCGGGTAAGGTAATCATGCTTCAGATTCCCCGTTCTTGGTATTAGGCTCGGACTGCATCTTAACGATACGTAATCTATCCTGCTTTTTAACAAAAACCTGATCTTCAGGTTTTTTCGATTTGGTTATCTTCGATTTATTCATACTCAGAGAGATTGCCGCAATAATGGCAACCAGCAAGATCGCGCCAGCAACTTCGAATTGGTAGAGATATTCTGTATAGAGCGTCATACCCAGCTCTTTGGTATTACTGTAATCCGGTCCAACCGATTTTATCGCCATATAGGTGTCAGACATAAAATAGTCTGCACCGACGACCAGTCCCATAGCCGTGACCATCAGTACTGCAACGGTGATACCGATCGGTAAAAATTTGGCGAAGCCTTCACGTAGCGTTACCAGATTAATATCCAGCATCATCACCACAAACAGGAATAACACCATTACCGCGCCGACATAAACCAGTACCAATGTTATCGCGAGAAACTCGGCTTGCAGTAATAACCAGATGGCAGCAGAGGCAAAGAATGACAGTACCAGAAATAACGCAGCATGAATCGGGTTACGCATAACCACAACCATAGCTGCCGATAAAAGCAGTATTCCGCCAAAAAGATAAAAGATTATTTGTTCTATCATTTACTTGTTTTTCTTTATTGTATTTTGTTTAGCACGTCATTTATTAACGATATAACGCATCTTTTGCCCGGTCTTCAGCGATCTGTTTTTCAACCATATCACCAATTTCCAGTAACCTTGGTTTGGTCATTAGCAAATCACCACGTTTTTCACCGTGATATTCAAATATTCTTGTTTCGACAATTGAGTCTACCGGACATGATTCTTCACAGAAGCCGCAGAAAATACATTTGGTAAGATCGATATCATAGCGGGTTGTTCGTCGACTGCCGTCATCTCGTTGTTCTGATTCGATTGTTATTGCAACAGCCGGACAGACTGCCTCACACAACTTACAGGCAATACAACGTTCTTCACCGTTAGGATAACGTCGCAGCGCATGCAGACCCCTAAAGCGATGCGATTGCGGTGTCTTTTCTTCCGGATATTGCACCGTGATCTTACGTTTAAACATATAGCGCCCGGTTAGACGTAAGCCTTTTAATAACTCCCAGAGAAACAGGCTCTGAATGTAATTTGTAATTGCCGTCATACACAGACTCCACTGATGTGCAGAGTTAAACCTGAAACATCCAAGAATTTACTATACAAATATTGCATATTAACTTTCGTACTCATTAGTTAAACCAGGGTGGTGTATCGGTAACGACCAACGCTGATACCACGACTAACCAGAATATTGTTATCGGGATAAATACCTTCCAGCCGAGTCGCATAATTTGATCATAACGATAGCGCGGAAAAGTTGCCCTGAACCATAAAAACAAAAACATAAAGAAAGAGGTCTTGGCTAATAACCAGAACATCGGTGGTACCCATGTAAACAGACCTTCGAGTCCGGGGATACCCTCGAAAGGCGATAACCAGCCGCCACAAAACATAATCGCTGAGAGTACGGCGATCAATATCATGTTCGCATATTCAGCCATGAAGAATACCGAGAACGCCATGCCACCGTATTCAACGTGAAAGCCCGCTACAATTTCTGACTCACCTTCCGCAACGTCGAACGGTGCACGATTTGTTTCTGCCAGTCCCGATATAAAATAAATAACAAACAGGGGGAACAAGGGCAGCCAGAACCAATGAATAATACTGCCCGATTGCGAGTTAACAATTTCACCGAGATTCAAGCTACCTGAAGCAACCACTACACCAACCAGAGCAAAGCCCATCGCAATTTCATAAGCAACAATTTGTGCTGCTGAACGCAACGCGCCTAAAAAGGCATACTTTGAATTAGAAGCCCAGCCGGCGATGATCACACCATAAACGGCTAATGATGTCAGGGCCAAAACATATAACAATCCAGCATTAATATTGGCCAATACCTTGGTGTCATCAAACGGCAGCACGGCCCATGCCGCAAGCGATGGAGCCAATGATAATACGGGAGCCATAATAAACAGGGTTCGATTTGACCCCGTCGGAATAACAATTTCCTTTACGATAAGCTTTACGGCATCAGCAATAGGCTGACCAAGTCCCCAGAGACTAAAACCGAAAAAACCAACACGATTCGGACCAATTCGGCCCTGAATAAAACCAATGACCTTGCGTTCTGCATAAGTAAAATAAGCAACGGTTAGCAAGACAGGAATCAATATCGCCAGAATTTTTATTATTGTTTGTAAGACCGTCATCGCCTGAGGTTGATAATCAAGCGGAACCAAAAAGCTGGTTAGTGGCAATAACAGGTTCTGACTGATGAATTGATAAATTATTTCCAACATACCATTAAGCCTTTGCAATCCTTACCGAACCAAACGATGCGCCCAGTTCTAATTGAGCCGGATGGGCTGCCTGAATCAAGACACAGTCATCAGCTACTCTGTCATCAATAACAACTTTAAGGGTAACCGTGCGTCCATCCTGTTCTACTTTCGCATCACTGGCATCAGTTAAATTAGTTTTATCGGCTAATGCAGTATTGATATGCAACGCGCCATCTGAAACATCATTGGTTTTTTGCAATGAAACAGCACGCCGACAAATTGAATCGATCATGTTCATTGGAATTTCAGTAATACGTTGCAAGCCAGAAGACTCGGTTGCGATAGCAGCAAGCGCTTGCCATTGGTCCATGTTTTCTGTTTTGATATTTGCTGATGCTTGCTTGAATTCAGCATAGACATCTGCAGAAGACTGATATTCAAAGCCATCAAGTCCAAACACATTACCCAGAACTCTTAACAGTTTCCAGGCCGGTCTTGCTTCTCCCAGAGGAGGCACAACACCAGTAAAACCCTGACTATCACCGGCGTTATTAATAAAGGTGCCGGAAGTTTCTGCGAAAACAGAAATGGGTAACATCACATCAGCGTAACTTTCGATTTCTTCACTTCTGAACGCGGTGAGTGAAACAACCAGTTCTGCTTCATTAAGTGCGGTCCGTGCTGCATGGCTATCCCAACAATCCAGCTCTGGCTCTACACCGAGCAGAACATAAGCCTTTAATTTTGACTGCAACATAGTATTGGCATCCAGACCGGCAGCCGAACTTTGCGTTCCGCCTGCAAGACGATGCGGCACCGCGCCAGCCAACCAGGCACCAGAACTGTTGGCGGCTTCCGACAAATAACCGAGTTTTGATTGACTGTATTTTGCGATGAGTCCGGCAAGTGTGCGTAATATTGAAAATTGCGGGTGCGCAGTAGCAATATTACCCAGCAAGACAATGCTGTTTTCCGATTCGCTCAACTTACTCGCGATTGCTTTATGCGCATCTGTAACGCTGACGTTATCGATACACTCTTTTACCTGTGCATCAATCGCTTGTCCCGATGATTCAATCAGCGCTTTTAAAACAGCCGCCAACTCTATCGGCATTTTTTCAGGAGCAACGATGCTTTTCGCTGCGACCGGATAATTAAAGTCATAGTCAACCGGATTCAACATCATTACCGATGCACCCTTAAGGGCTGCTTTCCGTATACGATGATTAATAATGGGTTGCTCTTTCCTGACGTTACTACCAATCAGAAACGCTGACTGTAATGTTTCAAACGCTGCTATAGATTGTCCTAACCAGGGAAATTGAGATACAGCATCCTGATCTGAGAAATCGACCTGTCTTAAACGACTGTCAATATTATTAACCTTTAGCGCGCGGGCCAGTTTTTGTAATAAATAAAGTTCTTCAACTGTTGACGATGGCGAAGCTAAGACACCGACTTGATCTGCGCCTTGCGAATCGATGGTGTCAGTAAGCTTCTGCTTAACAACATCCAGTGCCGTTTCCCAATCAACTTCTTTCCAGGCACCATCTTCCTTGAGCATCGGCACCTGTAAACGATCATCACTGTAAATACCTTCGTAACTGAATCGATCACGATCAGACAACCAGACTTCATTGATGGCTTCATTATCGGCCGGCGCAACACGTTTAACGCGGTCACCTTTAATATGTATGTGTATATTTGAACCAACAGAATCATGCGGCGCGATACCGTTCTTTTGTACCAGTTCCCAGGTTCTTGCTGAATAACGAAATGGTTTTGACGTTAATGCGCCAACCGGACAAAGGTCTATAATATTGCCCGACATTTCAGAGCTGACGCTTTTTTCGATATAGGTTCCAATTTCCATATTTTCGCCGCGGCCAGTTGCGCCCATTTCGCGCAAGCCTGCAACCTCTTCACCAAAACGAACGCAGCGTGTGCAATGTATGCAACGGGTAAGATCGGTTTGTATCAACGGACCGATGTTCTTGTCCTTAACAACGCGTTTCTTTTCCTGGTAACGCGAGACATCACCACCATAGCCCATCGCCAGATCCTGTAGCTCACACTCACCACCTTGATCACAAATAGGGCAATCCAGCGGATGATTGATCAACAAAAATTCCATGATGGATTTTTGTGCATCGACGGCCAGCCTGGAACGGGTCTTCACTTTCATCCCATCCATTACCGGTGTTGCGCAAGCAGGTAATGGCTTTGGTGCCTTCTCAACTTCAACCAGACACATTCTACAATTAGCCGCGACAGTTAACTTCTTGTGATAACAGAATCGTGGGACATAGATGTCATTCGCATCGGTTATCTCGATCAGCATTTGTCCTTTGTTGGCTTTTAAGGACTTGCCGTCTACTTCTATTGTTATTTGTTCGTCTGACATACTATTAATATATTAATTAAGCTGCTTCAATATCGTCTTCATGGCCGGTATCCACCATGCAACGTTTATGATCGATGTGATACTGAAATTCATCACGAAACTGTTTAATGAAACTCCTTACAGGCCATGCTGCGGCATCACCGAAAGCACAAATTGTTCTGCCTTCTATCTTGCTGGCAACATCATCCAGTTTATCCAGATCACCTTGCTCACCTTTACCCTCTTCGATACGTTTAACAACGCGGTATAACCAGCCCGTACCTTCCCGGCAGGGTGTACATTGTCCGCAAGACTCGGAGAAGTAAAAGCGCGAGAGTCGTTGTAATGCTTTGACCATACAGGTTGAATCATCCATGACGATAACTGCGCCCGAACCCAGCATAGAACCGGACTTGGCAATCGAATCGTAATCCATATTGGTTTCAAGCATGATGTCGCCATGCACAACCGGCATGGAACAACCGCCAGGAATAACCGCTTTTAAGCCACGACCGTTGAGTACACCGCCAGCCATTTCCAGTAATTTGGAAAAAGGTGTGCCTAAAGGAATTTCAAAATTCCCGGGGTTATTCACATGACCGCTGACGGAAAAACATTTCATACCACCGCTATTGGGTACACCCTTATCAGCAAACCAGCTTCCACCATTACGAATGATGTTAGGTACCGATGCGAAACTTTCAGTATTGTTGATGGTGGTTGGCTTACCGTACAAACCGAAGTTTGCCGGAAAAGGCGGTTTAAAACGCGGTTGACCTTTCTTACCTTCCAGAGATTCGAGTAAAGCCGTTTCTTCGCCGCAGATATAAGCACCTGCACCGAGACTGGCGTGAATATCAATATCAATACCACTGCCTAAAATATTGTTACCTAACAATCCTTCGCGATAGGCTTCCTTCAATGCATCATCAAAACGTGGAAACGGTTCGTCCAGGAACTCCCCACGGATATAGTTATAACCGACGCTCGAACCTGTCGCGTAACAGGCAATCGCGATGCCTTCGATAACAGAATGTGGGTTGTAACGCAGAATATCGCGATCCTTACAGGTACCCGGTTCACTCTCATCCGAGTTACAAACAATATACTTTTGGCCAGCCGCATTACGTGGCATAAAACTCCATTTCAAACCCGTCGGAAAACCGGCGCCGCCCCTGCCACGAAGTCCTGAAGTCTTTACTTCTTCGATGATGTCTTCGGGTGGGATTTTGTCATTAATTATTTTTTTCCACGCTTCATAACCACCTACCTTCAAATAGTTTTCAAAGGTCCATGGCTCATCAAATTTGAGCGTAGCAAAACAAACACTATTTATTTCCATCATATTCAGTCCAGGCTATCCAGAATCTCGTCAACCTTTTCCGGTGTCAGATTCTCATAGTACTTATGGTCGATCATCATCATGGGGCCACCACAACAAGCCGCCAGGCATTCTTCTTCACACTTTATATAGAACTTTCCATCTGCTGTAGATTCGCCCGTTTTGATGCCGAGTTTCTTTTCCACACGTTCGACTATGTCATCCGACCCCATCAACAGGCAGGAAATATTGGTGCACACAGAAATACTGTGACGACCAACCGGTTGTGTTTCAAACATGGAATAAAAAGAGGCGACTTCATAAACAGCAATGTTCGACATACCAAGATAATCAGCAACCGCATCCATTAGCTCTGTTGTTAGATAACCATGGTTTTGATGTTGGGCTTCTCGCAACGCTGCAAGCACTGCAGACTGTTTTCTGTCTTCAGGATATTTTTTTAACCATACGTCAATCTCTGATCGCGTATGGTCTGTCAAAATAGTTTTTGCTGTTTCAGTCATTCTTTTACCTGTCTATCTCGCCAAAAACGATATCTTGTGTACCAATCACCGCAACAACGTCCGCTAGCATGTGTCCTTTAACCATCTCATTAATCGAGGCCAAATGAGCAAAGCCGGGAGCGCGTATTTTCAAGCGATACGGTTTGTTCGCACCATCTGAAATCAGATAAATACCAAATTCGCCTTTCGGGTGTTCCACCGCCGAATAAACTTCGCCCTTGGGCACACAATAGCCCTCGGTAAACAATTTAAAATGATGAATGAGTGATTCCATATCATCTTTCATTTCTTCACGGCGTGGTGGGACCAGTTTATGGTCATCGATCATGACCGGGCCAGGATTGTCTTTTAACCATGCTGCGCATTGTTGAATTATCCGGTTTGATTGGCGCATCTCTTCGACGCGCACCAGATAGCGATCATAGCAATCCCCATTTGTACCCACGGGGATATCAAAATCGAGTTGATCATAAACATCATAGGGTTGTTTTTTTCGCAGATCCCATTCAATACCTGAACCGCGTAACATCGGACCGGTAAAGCCCAACTGCAAAGCGCGTTCAGGAGAGACTTCAGCAATACCGACTGTTCGTTGTTTCCAGATACGATTATCGGTTAACAGGGTTTCATACTCATCAATACAGTTAGGAAAACGATCGGTGAAGGAAGTGATGAAATCCAGTAATGAACCTTGTCTATTGTCATTTAAACGATCGACTTCTTCCTGGTTATGCCATTTCGATGCTTCATATTTTGGCATCATCGAAGGTAAATCCCGATAGACTCCACCGGGACGGAAATAAGTTGCATGCATACGTGTGCCGGAAACGGCTTCATAACAATCCATCAGATCTTCACGTTCACGAAAACAATAAAGAAAGATTGTCATCGCTCCAATGTCCAGACCATGTGCACCTAACCACATCAAGTGATTTAACACGCGGGTTATCTCGGCAAACATAACGCGAATATATTGCGCACGTATTGGCGGTGTAACGCCAAGCAATTTTTCGATGGCCATAACATAAGCATGCTCGTTACACATCATGGAGACATAATCGAGTCGATCCATGTAACCGATACTTTGATTGAAGGGCTTGCTCTCGGCCAATTTTTCAGTGCCGCGATGTAATAATCCGATGTGTGGATCGGCTCGTTCGATAACCTCGCCATCCATTTCCAGGATCAGTCGAAGGACACCATGCGCCGCAGGATGCTGGGGACCAAAATTCATGGTCATATTACGAATCTCAGGCATCGTTCTGCTCCTCTTGCGGGGTGAAAAAACGATTGTCATCGCGAATAACCCTGGGCACCAATACTCGGTTAGTAATCGTCACTGGCTGATAAACGACTCGTTTTTTATCCGGGTCGTAACGCACTTCCACATTACCTTCCAATGGAAAATCCTTGCGGAACGGATGGCCGATGAATCCATAATCTGTCAGTAATCGACGTAAATCAGGATGTCCATCAAACAGTATGCCGAAAAGATCGAATGCTTCGCGTTCAAACCAATCCGCTGAACTCCAGATCTCTGTTACCGAGTGAATCCGGGGATATTCGTCTGCTAAAAAACAACGCACTCGTAATCGGATGTTATGTTTTATCGATAGCATATGATAAACAACCGCGTAACGCTGATTGCTGTCAGTCGTTTCCGAAACTGCATCAGCATCTTGTGCCTGATCAGCAGCTTGACGACCGCGACTAAAACCGGTTGAAGTTGTTTCATGAGTTGACCAATCGACTTGTCCATAGGCGGAATAATCTACCCCACAGACATCAGAAAGTTGTGAAAAAGCGAATTGTTCATCATCTCGCAGTACCTTACATACTGACAATAAATGCTCAGCAGGCAGGACCAGCGTGACTTCGTCTCGATCAATCACACAATTGATCAATTCGTTACTAAATCGTTCTTCAAGTTTTGCCGCGAGATTGGCGGTTGTATCCGTCATACCGTTTTAAATTCTATTAAGTGATTTTATCGAGCTATGGTGTTAGTTCGTTTTATCTTTTTTTGTAATTGTATTATGCCAAACAATAACGCTTCTGCGGTGGGGGGACATCCTGGCACGTAGACATCAACCGGAACAATGCGGTCACAACCTCTGACAACTGCATACGAATAATGGTAATAACCACCGCCGTTAGCACATGATCCCATTGAGATAACCCAGCGTGGTTCTGACATCTGGTCATAAACCTTGCGTAAAGCCGGCGCCATTTTATTCACCAGGGTTCCCGCAACAATCATGACATCGGATTGTCTTGGACTTGGACGAAAAACGATACCGAATCGATCCAGATCATAACGTGACGCACCAGCTTGCATCATTTCAACAGCACAACAGGCGAGCCCGAATGTCATGGGCCACATTGAACCTGTTCTGGCCCAATTAATGAGATTGTCTACACTGGTGGTGACAATACCCGATTCATGAATTTTTTCTTCAGCTCCCATTTGACTCCCTACTCCCACTCTAGCGCGCCTTTGCGCCATTCATAGATGAAACCAACCACGAGCACACCAAGAAATATCATCATCGCCCAAAAGCCAGCCATACCAATGCCATCAAGCGCTACAGACCAGGGAAACAAAAAGGCAATTTCAAGATCGAAGATAATAAAGAGTATGGCGACCAGATAATAACGCACGTCAAATTTCATACGGGCATCTTCAAAGGCTTCAAAACCACACTCATAAGGCGACTGTTTTTCCGTATCGGCACGAGCGTGTCCCATTAGTTTTCCTAAACCGAGGCCTAAACCGAGGAGGACAACACCCATGACTAAACCAACAAAGGTGAATAAAAGAATGGGGAAATAATTCGCCAACATATGCTTGTTCCAGAGCCCTTAAAATAAATGTAATTTATATCGGGAAGTATACTAACAAGATTCCTGCCAATCACCTAAAACGTTTATAAATTTTCTTAAAACAAGAAAATAAAATGACAAATTACAAATAAAACAAGAATGGTAAGCGTTGATTAACAAAAATAGGCAATTGTTCCAAAGTCAGATTGAGAAGACCATCGCTTGCAGCAGTCTCTTGTTTCTCAGTCTCTAAAACTGCCGATCCGCTATTGAATATCACACAACAGCATTGTGCCAAGTTCATTAGTCAAAGAAGACAAAAACGTTAGTAAGTATATGACTGATGTGTGCTGAAACAGAACAGTAGCGTTCTAATATTGCTTATGAACAAGGCTGTTCAATTTCACTGACAACTGCATTTTATTGATTGCAATAGAGGCTGCTTAAATATTTCATGATAACTACTGACTACCATCATAATGGATGACACCAAAATTAATCAGGCAATGATATCTTCGGGTATTTCAATATCAGGGGGTACGGGCTTAATCTCATCCGAGACAGAGATTGTCAAAATTGGAGCTAACGAAAGTACAGGCGAGGCATCGATATCTTTGGCATCCATCATATCGGCGATACAGCCCAAAGAAGCGAGTAGCTGGGATTTTTCCCAGGTTTTTAAACCCGTAAAACGCTCAACAAATTTCTCCTGCAACAAAGGTGGTGCCTGTTCTACCAATTCCCTCGCCAAATCCGTTAACGCAACTTCGACACAGCGTTTATCTTTTTTCGAACGATTGCGTGTAATCAGCTTTCTGGACTCAAGTCGTTTCAGGATGTCGGTAACCGTTGCCTGACTCAGGCTGATCCTCTCGGCCAAACGGGTAACCGTAGAATTGTTCTCCTGCATGAGTTCTTTCAATATTAATAATTGTGGGCCTGTCAGACCGGTGCTGCGCACTAACTTGCGCGACTGCAAATCTATTGCTCGCATTATCCGCCGCAAAGCAACAAGCACATCGTCACACAAAACCTTGTTTTCTGTCGTCTTCAATTTAATAACCCACTAGATTAGTTGTCAATTATTATATTGAACACTATGTATTTTTCAAGCTTTATGGCTGAGCATGAACCCTGAAATAGATAATATTACTAACATTTATAATTACTTACCTGATTTAATTATTTTTTTGGAGCGCATATTTACATTGTTCTCTATTCTTTATAGGCATTAAACATACCTTAAGCAGTCGTTTGCTTCAGGCCCGATTTTTGGCTTGATAAGCTTGATGTGCTGGATAATTATCATGTAAATCAGACCAATACATTATATATAGCTACAAAAATAGGTTATGAATAGTAACAACGCGCAAGTCCCCAATCACGCCTATCCATGCAGTTTGAGAAGTTATCCTTAATATAACCGGTTCAACTTAATCACGTGTAATACAAAAATAGACTACCTATACTGTTAATAGCTGGCAGCGTTTGCATCATTAATGGTAGGCAAAATAACATGATTATTTTTATTAGAACCATCTTAATATTACTCGTTACGATCAACATGTCGGCATATGCTTATTGCGCCCAAGCAAATGAGGGTCAGTTTGGTTTATATGACTTAACAGAAAAGCTGGATAAAACATGCGATGCCGAAGTAGATCAAAATACTTCGTGGTGGTCCAGAATAATTGACGCCATCAAGAAATTAATCGATAGACTCACTTCTTTCATTACCTCCGAATATGACGCCTCAATGCTTGAAGAAAAAGGAGGACTGGTTTACCTGATCGATGATGATGATCCCTTTACCGGCACCATGTTGGGTAAATACAAAAACGGGGGTAATAAAATAGTCAAGGAATACAAAGACGGGCTCGCTTTTGGTGCATGGCAAGAATGGTATGAAGACGGGAAGGAAAAGGTTTCCGGAACACTGCTAGAGGGCAGCGGCGTTATAAAATATTTTGATGCTAAGGGTAACCGGGTCAAACAATCATCTTATGAAAATGGCCATTTAAAAACGATACGAAAATATAATCCTAGCGGACAGTTATTAGGTGTTGCGGGTAAGTTCGGTATTCACCTCGACACAGAATATAAGGTCATACAGGTTCTGGAAGATGACTCAAAAAGACGCTGTAAGCATTTAGTCGATGATATTTTATCTGAGCCCGCAAATTTTATTAGCACATGGACCAGTGCCATAGAAAAAAATGAATTTAACTCTGAACACATTTCGTTCATCTACAATTATAAGAACGGCAATATTTGCGCAATATTCCCGCTCGAGAACGGCATGCTGGCTGGAGCCCATTACCTCTACCTGCCGGATGGATCGCTCTTAAAATTCATACGCTTTAAAGAAGGCGAAGTTTACGGCGAGTTTGCAACATATCTCGAAAAAAAGGATGAGTGTTTTATTGGTGACAACACCTCCGGCGCATCCGGGGGACATTGGAAAGGCACTTGTAACAGAATCAACGACTGATAGATAAGGTTTATATTCAAACGTGAATACCGAGTTAAAGTCAAAACGGAGGTGTCTATGGAAAACATGATGGAAGAAATATTCAAAATGATGCAATTACCTGCAAAGGCAACTGCCCAGTATTATGACCTGATGGAAAAAGGACAAAAAGCAATGGTGTCTATGGCTGAAGCACAGAAGGATATGGCGGAATTCCAGCAAGCCTGGGAAGAGTTTCAAAAACTGAATCCATTAATGAAAAAACATACAGACTGAATATTCAGTCTGTCATCAGGATACTGAATTGGCTGACCTTATGTCCATGTAGAGAAAAGCATCTATGCCATTATTTTTCTGTTTTAGAAAACAACACATGTCTGATTAACGCTGGCGCATTAATAAGAGCGACAACGCCTATTGGAATACCAGACCAATACAGGCTGGCTATATTTTGATGCTCTACAAAACCCGCAATTAAAATGAAACACAAAAACCCTGCTGGAATTGCGGAAGCGATAAAAACAGGCCGCCATGGAGTTATCGGTAACGCCCCTATTAAAATTCCGGCACCCGCTGCCAGAAGAAACATGCTTAAGATTATTGCGGAAAGACTGGTATCACCCGTTCCGACCAACCCAATGCCAACGGCGTACAAACAAGCATAGCCCGATGATAAAAAGCAATTGTGTTTTTGCTTATCCCGATAATTTTTTTTATATCTATTAGCTTTTGATAAGATCTTAAAATGGCTTATGAGTTGAACTGTTTCTGGAACTGTATTCTGTATTCACAACATTCAGAACGCATCACCCGGTACACGTACCCAACCTTCCATAAGAACCCGCGCACTACGACTCATAATGACCTTCGTTGCAGTCCACTCACCGTCTTTTTGAACAGCTTCGGCACCGACTCGCAAAGTACCCGATGGATGGCCGAAGGTAACTGCTTTTCGATCACCACCACCGGCAGCCAAATTCACTAACGTACCCGGAATAGCAGCAGCCGTTCCAATCGCGACGGCAGCGGTACCCATCATGGCGTGATGTAATTTACCCATCGACAGTGCACGCACATTCAAATCGATATCCTTGGCGCTAATGAGTTTGCCACTGGAAGAAACATAATCCGCAGCCTTGGCCACAAACGCGACCTTGGGTGTGTGCTCTCGCCCGGCAGCTTCTTCGATAGTTTTAATCAGGCCCATACGCACGGCACCGTAAGCACGAATAGTTTCAAACATGAACAACGCTTTTTCATCGCCGTTAATAGCACCCTGCAATTCAGTGCCGGTATAACCGATGTCTTCTGCATTGAGAAAGATGGTCGGGATGCCCGCATTGATCATCGTTGCTTTGAATGTGCCTACACCCGATACTTCGAGATCATCCACCAGATTACCGGTCGGTAACATCGCGCCATCACCGTCGGCCGGGTCCATGAATTCCACCTGCACTTCTGCGGCAGGAAACGTCACGCCGTCGAGTTCGAAGTCGCCGGTTTCCTGTACTTCACCATTCGTAATAGGGATATGCGCAATGATAGTTTTTTTAATATTGGCCTGCCAGATACGCACGATAGCGGTACCATTCTCGGGAACACGACTCGCGTCAACCAAACCACTACTGATAGCAAACGAACCTACTGCTGCCGTCAAGTTGCCACAGTTACCACTCCAGTCGACGAAAGGCTTATCGATCGAGACCTGACCAAACAGGTAATCGACATCATGCTCCGGCTGGCTGGTTTTAGACAGGATAACTGTCTTGCTGGTGCTGGAGGTTGCACCACCCATACCATCGGTATGCTTGCCGTAAGGATCGGGGCTGCCGATCACGCGTAACAAAAAGGCATCGCGTGCCGCACCCGGAACCTGCGCCGATTTGGGTAAGTCTTCAAGATTGAAGAACACGCCTTTGCTGGTACCGCCGCGCATATACGTGGCAGGAATTTTGATCTGGGGAACCTGACTCATGTATTAACTCCCGCTTAAGCCGCGTTAGATTCAAGAAAGTCTTGAGCGAAACGCTGCAGCACACCACCCGCGGCATAGACATGCACTTCTTCGGCAGTATCAAGACGACACGTCACCGGTACTTCCAGCGTCTCGCCGTTAGTGCGATGAATAACAACCGTCAGATCCGCACGCGGTGCAATTTCACCAGTGACATCATAGGTCTCGGTACCATCGATGGCGTAGGTATGGCGATTTTCACCATTCTTGAATTCCAACGGTAAGACACCCATGCCCACCAGGTTAGTACGATGGATGCGTTCAAAACCTTCGGCCACAATCGCTTCCACACCGGCCAAGCGCACCCCTTTGGCGGCCCAGTCACGCGAAGAACCCTGACCATAATCGGCACCGGCGATAATGATCAACGGTTGCTTGCGTTCCATATAGGTTTCTATGGCTTCCCACATACGGCTCTCTTTACCTTCCGGCTCAATTCGCGCCAGCGAACCCTGCTTCACTTCGCCCTTCTCATCACGACACATCTCGTTTAACAATTTCGGATTTGCAAAGGTCGCACGTTGTGCGGTGAGATGATCACCACGATGCGTTGCATAGGAATTAAAGTCTTCTTCAGGCAAACCCATCTTATGCAGATAGGCACCGGCAGCACTCTCCAACATGATCGCATTCGAAGGCGACAGATGATCGGTGGTAATGTTGTCACCGAGTACCGCCAACGGACGCATGCCCTTCATCGCACGTTCACCCGCCAATGCTCCTTCCCAATAAGGCGGGCGACGGATATACGTACTCTGCGGACGCCAGTCATATAATGGACTTTCGGCAGCAGCGCCTTTAACCAGATTAAACATCGGCGTATAGATCTTCTTGAACTGTTCCGGCTTAACACTTTCTTTGACTATCGCATCAATCTCTTCATCGCTAGGCCAGATATCTTTCAACGTGATTGGATTACCTTCTTTATCTTTACCCAGTACATCCTGCTCGATATCGAAACGTATCGTGCCGGCAATTGCGTAGGCAACAACCAATGGTGGCGAAGCAAGGAAAGCCTGCTTCGCATAAGGATGAATACGCCCATCGAAGTTACGGTTACCGGACAAGACCGCCGTCGCGTACAAATCACGTTCGATCACTTCTTTTTGAATTTCAGGATCCAGCGCACCACTCATGCCGTTACAGGTCGTGCAGGCAAAAGCCACAATACCAAAACCGAGCTTTTCCAACTCGGGCAATAGACCCGACTCTTCCAGATACAGTTGCACAACTTTAGAACCGGGCGCGAAAGAAGACTTAACCCACGGCTTACGAATCAAACCCAGTTCATTGGCCTTGCGCGCAATCAGACCGGCGGCAACCATGTTGCGCGGGTTGCTGGTATTGGTACAAGACGTAATCGCCGCGATGATGACTGCACCGTCAGGCATTTTGCCTTCGGCCTCGTCAGCATTCGCTTGCTCAAGTCCCACCGCGATACCGCGCGAGACCAGATCCGATGTTGCCAGGCGTCGATGTGGATTAGAAGGTCCCGCCATATTGCGACAAACGCTGGATAGATCAAACGTCAATACACGTTCATAGTCGGCATCTTTAAGATCATCCACCCACAGACCAGCGACCTTGGCGTAGTTTTCTACCAGTGCGACTTGTTCCGGTTCGCGACCGGTCAGCTTCAGATAATCGATAGTCTGTTCGTCGATATAAAACATACCGGCAGAGGCACCGTATTCTGGCGTCATATTCGAGATGGTGGCGCGATCGCCAATAGTCAGTCCGGCAACGCCTTCACCAAAGAATTCAAGATAAGCCGAAACCACTTTCTCATTACGCAAAAATTCCGTGATGGCCAAGACGATGTCCGTTGCCGTGATACCCGGCTGACGTTGACCCGTTATATTGACACCGATAATGTCCGGTAGACGCATCATGGTGGGCCGGCCCAGCATAACGGTTTCAGCTTCAAGCCCACCGACCCCGATGGCGATAACACCCAGGGCATCCACATGCGGCGTGTGACTGTCGGTACCGACACAGGTATCCGGAAACGCCACTCCATTTCGAGACTGAATCACCGGCGACATTTTTTCCAGATTGATCTGGTGCATGATGCCATTACCGGCAGGAATAACGTCGACGTTGTCAAACGCCGTCTTGGTCCACTCGATAAAGTGAAACCGATCTTCGTTACGGCGATCTTCAATAGCACGATTCTTTGCAAACGCCTCGGGATCGAAACCACCGTGTTCCACGGCCAGGGAGTGATCGACAATCAACTGCGTCGGCACGACCGGGTTAACCTTGGCCGGATCACCACCCTGATCGGCTATCGCATCACGCAGCCCCGCCAGATCGACCAACGCCGTCTGTCCGAGGATATCGTGACAAACCACACGCGCCGGATACCAGGGAAAATCAAGATCTTGCTTACGTTCGATAATCTGCTTAAGCGAATCGGTCAACGCAGCCGGTTCACAACGTCGAACCAGTTGTTCCGCTAATACGCGAGAGGTATAAGGTAAGCGCGCATAGGCACCGGGCTTGATAGCTTCAATCGCTGCGCGCGTATCGAAATAATCCAGATCAGAATTGGGCAACGGTTTTCGGTAATTGGTATTCATATAATATGTTTACTCTCAGTGTGGTGGTTTACTACTTTTGGCAATCCGAAGATGAAAATCCTTTCACCTTGTTTTTGAAAACCATTCTAATCGTTATTGTTCTGTTCAGGACGAAGCTAGTCAGATTGTCGACAGATTACTCAAAAATGTCGATTATAAAGGGTTTATTACCTCTATTTCAATGATGATTGTCGACATTTCATATACTTGCGAGATAACGAGCGCGCAGATCTAGCTGTGTGGGGAGCGAGGTCACAAAACATTAAAGCGTTTTCTGCAAAGTCTTTTATGTCGCCATTAGTGATTTTGGTAGCAATAGCTAACGCCTGGGCGAATCATGAGACCACGAGTTGATTCGGTTTTGACGTATCGCCTACGGAAAAGTGTGTTTAAAGAATCGCGGTATCCTATCTTCCAGGACAACCAGCCAACTCGGGTTTGCCGATCCCGTACCAGCGGCTTTCACCTGCGGATGTGATTTTAATGCCTCGTTCAGAATAGCTTCCTGACTCGGTCGCAGATCGATAAAAAAGAGGTGCTTGTCATTTTCCAAGGCTTCGGCAAAACGCGTAAAATTATAATTCGGCGTTTCGATACCAATCAGACCGCCTTCCCATGTACAAAACACAAACAGCGCGATGGCCAGAAAGATGAACGGAATCCAACCCGCTCCGGATTCGGTCCAACCGAGACGATGGGCAGTAAAGAGCGAAAGCGCTGCGACACAAATTCCAATTAACGCGCCCAGCTTGGTCGAGTGTACGACATCCTTTTTCAGGAAAGACTGCACGTAGTTCAAATGTTCATGCTGCGCTATTTCGGTATCGTTCAGGCTAAAAACGTGGATTTGCGGTTTGACGACACCGGAAGCTTCCAACTCTTCCTCGAAGGCTTCGAGGTCATCCAGATTATCGCTAATAAAATAGTGTCTACGTAATTTCATAATAACTCCTCCTGCTAGTAAATTAAGGAGACGTATATACTAAATAGTATAGAAACAAAGACCGTGATTTTCTGACAAAAAATGTCAGTTTCTTGATGTGAATCAGTATCTAAACAATGGGGGGATTTAGAATCTATTTTGGGTGGAGATTAATCACCAAGGCGGTAATTCGAACTTGGCTTAGGGGGAATCATCGGAAGAACTTTAAAGCGTAATCTTTACGATTATTTATCAAAATAACTGCTTATTTCTAAAGGCAATACACTCGTATAACGTTATTTACTACCCCAGATTTTTGCTACTGCCCGGTCGGTACCCAAACCACCGACGATCAAACAAACCAGGCCAGTAATAAAGAATACTAAAATCGGTATCGCCGCGCCCAACTGCGAAGTAGCCACAATGGCGCCTACAGAAAGAGAGGAGAGGACTAAAAACAAACTACCCACAACGATAAGTATGGTTCTATGGGACTTCTTGTAACTGTAAGGTCCTTCACCAGATTCAAAGTGATTTAGAATAGGTGAACATATATATCTTAATGTTGATTTCATAATTTATTTTTTTTAAATAGCTCTCTTGTTTACTATAGAGACACAATTTGTGTAATCAATTAAATCTGACGTGACTTACTTTGCCTTATTAGGTTCATGTAATAAAGCGAAAAGAATTACGTAATTGATATAATAACGCGATCGCTTACTACATGTGCGAGTAAGTAATTGAAAATATATAATTTTGGAAAGTACTGTAAGTAAAAACGGTTTAAAGCGCTGAGGATTTTAAATTATGTAAAAACTTCTAAGTGGTGCGATGGGCAGGGGCTAAGTATTCATATACTCTACTGATTTATATAGCTTTACTCGATGAGATTTAGCTACCTACCCTATCTAGATACCACCATAAAAAAGACGTGCAAAAAAACGTCTGGGTTCGAGTCCGAATTTACAATTTAGGAATACAACTATTATTAGATTAACTCCTTTAATGTTCGTTTACATTGAGAAATAATAACCTTTTCTACACGCTGTAACGCACTATACGTACCATAATCATTATTAAACTTTTCTATTACACCCGGTAGGTTTTCAACGATTTGTTCTGCATTCTTTTTTACGAGGCCAAGTAGATAGCGTTGACCTATGTCATTTTCTTGCGCAAATTTACACCATTCATTCTTAGTTATTTTTCCTGGGTCGTGCTGACCACCTATGGCAAACGCCAGGCTTGTTGCAATTCGATCTATCGCACGAGTACAAACTAAATCGTAAAATGGTGCTAACCGAATTGAATTATTATCCGAATATAAAAGTGACAAGTTCTTTGCATGCCCATCAGAATTACCCGCCAATAAATTAAATATCTGCCAATTTATTAGTGCCGTACTATCAGCAATCGGTTCATCTGATATTTTTCTTACCATGTTTAGACAATCAGCAAATGAAGGTCCACCATCGGCCTGATATTTTTTGTCATATCCATAACCTAAAACCTGACAAAAGTCTTCTTGATGTAAACGCTTTAGAAGATCATCATCACCTATGTATCGATCGTAACGTTTAATGACAGCAAATGATTTTTTCGGGTTATCTGCTGGCAATCCATCTAGTCCCCGCAATTCAATATCAGCAACAGGCAACGCTAATGAACCCGCTAATTTCATCAGGACTGTCTCATAAGCGGGTATGTGACTAAAATCAGCTATCTGAAATTTTAATATGTGACTAGTAGGCGCTTCATTTTCAGGTAAAAAATACTCATCCTCTTTCATCAGAACGGGACACTTATCCTGAGCACCAGCTAAAGACAAGCGAATCGGCGAATCGTCTTTCGCGTTAAAACTGTATATTTTTCCGTTCCGACTTATTAGTGTCGTTAGTCGCTCTTTTGATAACTTTTCATATTTCCAATCGCTTTTTGGCACTGGCGTAGACATATACGGCAGAATATTTAAAGCGCCGGCACACTCTCCGCCTATTGCTCTTAATAATGCAAAATCACTATTTGGTATTTTAAGGCTATTAACAATATTTATTCGAGCCCCACCCTCGGGTAATAGATTTGAAAAGAATCGATGTGCTACACCCTCATCAGGAGTGAACTCAGTATCACCCAATGGTAATTGAAGAGAAATCGGAAATCGTGATTCGTTCGTTAACCAATTATTATCATAACGGAAACCTATTCTATCTAAGTCGTTTTTCCACAAAAACCCAACTAACTTGTCCTCATGCCATAGATTGAGGTCGTCTATGCCCGTCATTATGTTTTAGATCCTGGTTTTCTGACTTTTCCCGTTGCTTGCACTGATACAGGAATCTCTATATTCGCTTCGGCGCGGTTTTTCCGTGGCTGAACAATCACCTCAAGCCCCAAGGTATTTAATGCTTTAAACACTTTTCCTATCTCAGCGGTTTCTTTTCCCCGCTCGAACTCAGATAAAAATCGTATACCTAGATTTGCTAATCCTGATATTTTATCGAGTGTAATACCACGACTTTTTCTGTGCGCGCGTGCTATTTCACCAAGCCCTTTAACATCACGAACTACTCCGTAGCTAATTTTATCCTTTACCATAAAAAAACACCTTATTATACCGATCGGTACAAATGTAACGGTATTTTTGAAAATGTCAATTTATTTTACTGAGCGGTATATATTTTTATATTTGACACCATATTTTTTATATTATTACCGTACGGTATTTTTATTGATTTTTCTATGAACAACTATATTAAAAATACCGTACGGGATATTACTGCTGTTCAAATTAATAATGAATTTCAGTGTGTTTTTAGAATAATGTTTACCATTTATGTAACTGAAAATTATCCTAGGATAAAAAACGAAAATACTACCAAGAACTGAAGTACCAATATCTGAATATTCAGACGGAGATATGCGCTTGAGGGATAACTACCTTACACTGTAAGGTGCTTAAAGATTTTAGGCGCAAAACTAATACCTATTTTTATAAATAAATTATTGTTTCTTTGACACAATAAACGCTGCTTGGACTGTAAATTGGTGCCGATGGGCGGACTCGAACCGCCACGGGATTACTCCCACTACCCCCTCAAGATTGTGTGCCATTTCATCATAATCATTTGATTTCAATAGATATTTAAGCTTAATCACGGAGAACATTTTTAAACAATAATATACATAAATAAACATAAAGAAAATATCAGAAGAATCGTGAAAGATAAGTGAGGAACTACCGCGTCGCACATCGTGAACTTATCCCAGAGTCAATTCACGACACGAGACAATATTCTGACAATCACGCTGAATTGTCACATCAACCGACCAAGATGCGATAGCGAGGTATGCGGCGATTTAAATAAATCCAACAAACCCAACGCATCTTGAGTATCCATGTCCGCGTATACATTTTATTTAATCTGAGTAGGTACCTTTTATCAGCTGAGTATTAACGGACTTATGACAACGTGCCTTAGCGTCTTGGAAAAGTGTAATGACAATATATAATCAATATAAGAAATGGATTTATGCTTGTAACTTGTCAATACCTTTAATTTTATAAACGAATCTCAAACCTTCGAATAAATCTCGGCTCCTTTTTGTTTAAACTCTTTCGCCTTTTCTTTCATACCTTCTTGTAATGCTTCATCTACATTATCGATGCCTTTTCCATCAGCGTAATCCCGTATATCTTGCGAAATTCTCATTGAACAAAAATTGGGCCCACACATAGAGCAGAAGTGTGCCACTTTGTGTGAATCTTTAGGCAACGTCTGATCATGGAACTCGCGCGCTTTATCTGGATCAAGACTGAGATTAAATTGGTCTTCCCAACGAAATTCAAATCGAGCCTTGGATAAAGCATTATCGCGTAACTGTGCAACGGGATGTCCCTTGCCCAAATCAGCAGCATGAGCGGCCAGCTTGTAGGTAATGATTCCATCCTTTACATCATTTTTGTTGGGCAATCCCAGATGTTCCTTTGGTGTCACGTAA
>CALKEZ010000020.1 GCA_938084745.1 uncultured Gammaproteobacteria bacterium | reverse complement strand
CATACGCCTTAAACTCACCACCATGTTTTTCTGCCATGGTCTTTGTGATCGCCGCCGTCAGGGTCGTCTTACCATGATCAACATGGCCTATCGTTCCTACATTCACATGCGGCTTCGTGCGTTCAAATTTTTCCTTGGACACGGCTAATCACCTCTTCAATATATTTAGTTATTAATAAAAATTATTGGTTTTTACTTATCATGCTTTCAGCAATATTTGCTGGTACTTCATTATATTTTTCAAATTCCATTGTATAAACTGCGCGGCCCTGGGTTGCTGAACGTAGATCCGTCGAATAACCAAACATTTCGCTTAACGGAACTTCTGCCTTTATCACCTTTCCGGAAGGCGTCTCTTCAGTACCTTGCAGAATGCCACGACGACGATTCAGATCGCCATTCACAGTACCCATATATTCTTCAGGGGTAACCACTTCCACTTTCATCACGGGCTCAAGTAAAACCGGCTTCGCTTTTCTTGCACCTTCTCTGAAGCCCATCGAGCCGGCGATTTTAAACGCCATTTCGCTAGAGTCAACATCATGATAAGAACCATCGTATAAAGTTACTTTCACATCGACTACCGGATAACCTGCCACGATGCCATTTTGCATCTGCTCCACGACACCTTTTTCTATCGCTGGAATATATTCTTTAGGTACTGTACCGCCAACGATTTCATTGACGAACTCAAAACCTTCGCCCGCTTGCTTGGGTTCGATCTTGAAAACGACATGACCATATTGGCCACGACCGCCTGATTGTCGAACAAATTTACCTTCAGCTTTTTCAAGTATGGAGCGAATAGTTTCACGGTAGGCTACTTGTGGCTTACCGACATTAGCTTCAACCTTAAATTCACGCTTCATGCGGTCGACAATGATTTCGAGATGAAGCTCACCCATACCGGAGATAATGGTTTGTCCGGACTCTTGATCGGTGCGTACACGAAAAGAGGGGTCTTCTTGCGCGAGCTTGCTTAAAGCAAGACCCATTTTTTCCTGATCAGCCTTCGTTCTTGGCTCAACCGCAACAGAAATAACCGGCTCTGGAAATTCCATCCTTTCCAGAGTGATAACATTATTAATGTCACACAGGGTATCCCCAGTAGTCACATCTTTAAGTCCTACCGCAGCCGCAATATCGCCAGCGCGTACTTCTTTGATTTCTTCACGACTATTGGCATGCATCTGTAATAATCTACCAATACGTTCTTTCTTTCCTTTAACCGGGTTTAAAACTGCATCACCGGACTTAACCACACCTGAATATGCCCGTAAGAAAGTTAACGTACCCACGAATGGATCAGTTGCGATCTTGAATGCCAGTGCTGCAAACGGCTCATCATCGGCTGGATGTCTTTCTGCTTCTGATTCATTCTTATCATCCAATATCCCTTTAATCGCGGGCACATCTACCGGTGACGGCATATATTGCACAACCGCATCAAGCAAGGTCTGCACGCCTTTATTCTTGAAGGCAGAACCACAAAACACAGGTACCAGCTGATTCGCCAAGGTTTGTAAACGTATACCTTCTATAATTTGTTCCGCTGTGAGTGTACTGTTTTCGAGATACAACTCTGTCAGAGTTTCATTAGCCTCTGCTGCATTTTCAATAATATTTTCACGCCATTGCATGGCCTCAGCCTGCAGCGCCTCGGGAATATCTCTTTCTTCAAACTTGATTCCCATGTTCTCGTCTTCCCAGTAAATTGCTTTCATCTTCACTAGGTCGATTACACCTTCAAATTTTTCTTCAGCGCCGATAGGTAATTGCATAGGAACAGCCTTACTACCCAATCGATCACGAATCTGCTGGATAACGCGCAAAAAATTAGCGCCAGCACGATCCATTTTGTTAACAAATGCCATACGCGGAACATGATATTTATTGGCCTGGCGCCAAACAGTCTCTGATTGTGGCTCAACGCCACCAACGGCACAAAAGACCGCACAGGCACCATCCAGCACACGGAGCGAACGCTCAACTTCAATCGTAAAATCAACGTGTCCCGGAGTATCAATAATATTGATACGGTGTTCATCGAATTGTCCGACAGCACCCTTCCAGAAACAGGTTGTAGCGGCAGACGTAATCGTTATTCCGCGCTCTTGTTCTTGCTCCATCCAGTCCATGGTTGCAGCGCCATCATGTACTTCACCAATTTTGTGAGACACACCTGTATAAAACAGCACACGTTCAGTCGTGGTTGTTTTACCAGCATCAATATGCGCCATAATGCCGATATTTCGGTAGCGCTCAATTGGTGTGTGACGTGACATAATAATTTCTTTAGTTAAGCTCTATTTATTACCAGCGATAATGCGAGAAAGCCTTATTGGCTTCAGCCATACGATGGGTGTCTTCGCGTTTTTTAATTGCTGAACCGCGACTCTCAGAGGCATCTAGTAATTCACCGGCTAAACGTAAGCCCATATTCTTTTCACCACGTTTCTTTGCGGCATCAACCATCCAGCGCATCGCCAAAGTAATACTGCGAGAGGTTCTGACTTCAATCGGTATTTGATAGGTTGCACCACCAACACGACGAGACTTCACTTCTACCAACGGCCGAACATTTTCGAGTGCCTTATTGAATACCTCGAGTGGTTCCGGGTTACCTTTGCCGCCAATTTCATCCAGTGCGCCATAGACAATTTTTTCTGCGATAGATTTTTTACCACTACGCATAATAATGTTTATAAATTTTGCTAATACCTTATCTCCGAATTTCGGATCAGGTAAAATTTCAGTTTTCTCAGCAACGCGTCTTCTGGACATGATTCAAACTATTCCTGTATCTATTCTTATATAAAGTATCTAGTTATGACTTAGGTCGTTTAGCACCGTATTTTGAACGGCCCTGACGTCTGTCATTCACTCCCGAGGTATCCAATGTACCGCGTACGGTATGATATCGAACACCAGGTAAATCTTTCACACGACCACCTCTTATCAGGATCACCGAGTGCTCTTGCAGATTGTGGCCTTCACCACCGATGTAAGTGGTTACTTCCTGGCCATTAGTCAAACGGACTCGAGCTACTTTACGTAGAGCAGAGTTCGGTTTCTTTGGAGTAGTCGTATAAACACGCGTACAGACACCACGTTTTTGAGGACATGCCTCAAGTGCGGGGACATTACTCTTTACACGCTGTCTCTTACGTGGATTCCTGACTAATTGATTAATAGTTGTCATAAAAATGTTCTTATATTTCAGTTAATTAAGTGCGCAGACTACCTCACCCATCCGAACTGAACGTATTCATTATTGAATACAATTACAAATTCCAGTGCGGACATGCGGAGAAATTTCTTCGAATATCCTGGAGGTGTTGTCTGACGTGTCAGCAGATTTTGTAAAATCTGCCAATATTTCCAGTACTTAAAACAAAATGACAGGCTGAGAAAACTGACTCAGCCTGTCAAAGAGGCGGGATTTTATGTCTTTGACGATGATGCTGTCAAGGAAGATTGCACCTTATTTTTTAAGATCCTGTTGTACTCTCTGCAGTATCCGAATCTGAGTCAGCATGTGGAATTTCTACATCCTCAATTTCAACATTTTCTAACGCTGTTTCTGGCTGTGCTTTTTTGTCCAAACGTTCGCGTCGTTCTGCATGATAGGCAAGCCCTGTACCGGCAGGAATCAAACGACCAACGATGACGTTTTCTTTCAAGCCTCGAAGATCATCCCGTTTTCCGCTAACACTCGCTTCCGTTAGTACACGAGTTGTTTCCTGGAATGATGCCGCTGAAATAAATGACTCCGTTGAGAGCGATGCTTTGGTGATACCCAATAAAATAGGTACCCACCCCGCAGGTGATTTACCTTCGGCCTCAATTCGCTCATTTTCTTCCAATACTCTCGAGCGCTCTATCTGCTCGCCTTTCAGGAAGTTTGTATCACCGACACTGGTGATTTCCGCCTTACGCATCATTTGTCGGACAATTATCTCAATATGCTTATCGTTAATCTTTACACCCTGTAAACGATAGACATCCTGAATTTCCGTACTGATGTAATTTGTCAAAGCAACAACACCCTTTAAACGGAGGATGTCATGTGGTGTTGGTGGTCCATCGGCAAGGCTTTCACCTTTTTCGACATGTTCACCCTCAAACACACTCACATGACGCCATTTAGGAATTAACTCTTCATGTACATCATCGTTTTGACCGGTAATGACAATACGTTGCTTACCTTTTGTTTCTTTACCAAAACTGATGATGCCCGAAATCTCTGCCAAAACCGCTGGCTCTTTAGGTTTACGTGCTTCAAACAAGTCAGCAACTCGGGGTAAACCACCGGTGATATCACGTGTTTTCACAGATTCCTGAGCAAGACGCGCAATAACATCACCAATATTAACTTCCTTACCATCGCTGACATTAATTACTGCCTTTGATGGCAATAAATAATGTGCGAGCTGATCAGTCCCGGGAATCTTCAGATCTCCACCACTCTCATCAACAAGTTTTACTGTCGGTCGCAAGTCCTTGGCCGTTGCTGGTCTTTGTTTAGGATCTAGAATGACAATATTTGTCAAACCTGTGATTTCATCGACATTACGTGTGACCGTAACACCTTCTACGATATCCGAAAACAGCACTCGTCCTTTAACTTCAGTGATCACAGGATGTGTATGAGGATCCCAGGAAGCTATTTGCTGACCTGAAGTCACACTCGCACCATCGTCTATCGTTAATACTGCACCATAGGGAATTTTGTAACGTTCGCGCTCACGACCTACTTCATCAAGTATCGTAATTTCACCGGAGCGAGAAACAACAACCTGGTTACCACTTTCCTGTTCAAGTCGTTTAACATTTTGCAAACGGACGGTTCCGCCATTCTTGACTTCAATATTACTGATTGCGGCAGCTCGCGATGCTGCACCACCAATATGGAAAGTACGCATAGTCAGCTGTGTGCCTGGCTCACCAATAGATTGAGCCGCAATAACACCAACTGCTTCACCAATGTTGACCAAGTGTCCACGACCGAGATCTCGTCCATAACACTGACGGCAAATACCATAGCGTGTTTCACAAGTGATACCTGAACGGACAACAACCTGATCGATACCTTTTTCATCAAGAATATCGACCCACCGTTCATCCAGCAGCGTACCTGCCTCAGCGACAACATCACCGTCAAGCTTGACGGCGTCAACCGACAATACTCGACCCAGAACGCGTTCTCTCAGTGGCTCAATAACATCACCACCTTCAATGATGGGGTTCATAACCAAACCTTCGGTGGTACCACAATCTTCTTCTGATACAACTAAATCCTGAGAAACATCCACCAGTCGTCGAGTCAAGTAACCCGAGTTCGCTGTCTTAAGTGCTGTATCAGCGAGACCCTTACGTGCACCATGAGTTGAGATAAAGTATTGCAGGACGTCAAGACCCTCACGAAAGTTCGCCGTGATAGGCGTTTCAATGATGGAGCCATCTGGCTTAGCCATCAGACCACGCATACCCGCTAACTGTCTAATTTGTGCTGCTGAGCCTCGTGCACCTGAATCGGCCATAATATAAATCGAATTGAATGAAGGTTCTTTAACTTCATTTCCATCAGCATCGATACGAATATCAACGCCCAACTTATCCATCATGGCCTTGGCAACCTGATCATTAGTATGCGACCAGATATCAACAACCTTGTTATAGCGTTCACCATCTGTAATCAAGCCTGATGAGTATTGCTCTTGGAAGTTTTTGACCTGTTCCTCTGCCTTACTGATGATTTCATTTTTACTTTCAGGAATGACCATGTCTTCAACACCAATGGACACGCCGGCACGGGTTGAATACTTAAAGCCGGTATACATCAGTTTGTCAGAAAAGATAACGGTATCTTTTAATTCCAGCTTTCGATAACAGGTGTTAATTAATTGAGATATGGTTTTTTTAGTTAAAACTTTGTTTATCAGTTCAAACGGCATTTCATCGGGCAAAATACGTGATAATAATGCGCGACCGACTGTCGTCTCATAGCGCGTCATTTTTACCTGCTTTTCGCCTTCTTCGTTAAACGTCACTTCGCGAATACGCGCACGAATCTTTGCCTGCAAATCAATCACACCGTTTTCATAAGCACGATGGACTTCATCAATATCAGCAAATGCCATACCTGTACCTTTTGCTTCAACTGATTCCCGTGTCAGGTAATAAAGACCGAGTACAACATCCTGTGTTGGCACAATAATCGGCTCACCATTAGCAGGTGATAATATATTATTGGTCGACATCATTAATGTTCGTGCTTCAAGTTGTGCTTCAATCGACAACGGCACATGTACAGCCATCTGATCACCATCAAAGTCAGCATTAAACGCGGTACAAACCAACGGATGTAACTGGATCGCTTTACCTTCGATTAAGACAGGCTCAAATGCCTGTATACCCAATCGGTGTAAGGTAGGTGCACGGTTAAGCATAATAGGATGTTCACGAATCACTTCTTCAAGAACGTCCCATACCTCGGACCCTTCACGCTCAACTAACTTCTTCGCAGCCTTGATTGTCGTGGCCAGACCACGTCTTTCCAACTTGCTAAAGATAAATGGCTTGAATAGTTCCAAAGCCATTTTTTTAGGAATACCACATTGATGTAAACGTAATGTTGGTCCGACAACAATTACTGAACGACCTGAGTAATCAACACGTTTACCTAACAGATTCTGGCGAAAACGTCCTTGCTTGCCCTTAATCATGTCTGCCAGAGATTTCAGCGGCAGTTTATTGGTGCCGGTTATTGCACGACCACGTCTACCATTATCTAGTAAGGCGTCGACTGATTCCTGCAACATTCTTTTTTCATTACGTACAATAATATCTGGCGCATTCAAATCCAGTAATCGTTTCAAACGATTATTTCTGTTGATCACACGTCGATACAGATCATTCAGATCTGATGTTGCAAAACGGCCACCGTCCAGCGGGACTAGTGGACGTAACTCCGGAGGTAAAACCGGTAATATTTTCAGCACCATCCACTCAGGTTTATTGCCTGACTTCATGAATGCTTCAAGCAACTTAAGACGCTTGGTCAGCTTACGCAGTTTTGTCTCGGAATTGGTATTCGGGATTTCTTCTCGTAGCCCGGCGACCTCAGCTTCAAGATCAATGGACATAAGCAGTTCACGAATAGCTTCTGCGCCCATCTTCGCTTCAAACTCATCACCGTATTGTTCAATGGCTTCAAGATAATTCTCTTCTGTCAGCATTTGACCGCGCTCAAGCTCGGTCATGCCCGGTTCAATTACCGCGTAAGCTTCGAAATAGAGTATGCGTTCAATTTCTCGTAACGTCATATCCAGCATCAAACCCATTCGGGACGGCAATGATTTCAGGAACCAGATGTGTGCGACTGGACTAGCCAGATCAATATGCCCCATACGCTCGCGGCGTACTTTGGAGAGTGTTACTTCAACACCACACTTTTCACAAACAACACCACGATGTTTTAATCTTTTATATTTGCCACACAAACATTCGTAATCCTTAACCGGACCAAAAATCTTGGCGCAAAAAAGACCATCACGTTCTGGTTTAAACGTTCGATAGTTTATCGTTTCGGGCTTTTTAACTTCTCCAAAAGACCAGGATCGAATTTTTTCAGGTGATGCTAATCCGATTGTTATTGCATCAAATTCCTCAACCTGTCCTTGTTGCTTTAAAAGCTTGAGTAAGTCTTTCAAGGTTTACTACCTCCTTAGGAGATCTGTTCGGGATACTGCCCGAATTTAGAATCGTTAATATTCATGTCTTTCTTCATGGTCAATCTCTACGTATCAAGCTCGATATCAATACCAAGTGATCGGATTTCTTTAACCAATACATTGAAAGATTCAGGCATGCCGGCTTCCATCTGGTGGTTACCATCAACAATGTTTTTGTACATTTTTGTACGACCATTAACATCGTCCGATTTGACAGTCAGCATTTCTTGCAAGGTGTAAGCAGCGCCATAGGCTTCTAAGGCCCAGACTTCCATTTCACCAAAACGTTGACCACCAAACTGTGCTTTACCACCCAATGGCTGTTGAGTAACAAGACTATATGGACCTGTAGAACGCGCATGCATCTTGTCATCAACCAGATGATTCAGTTTTAACATATACATGTAGCCAACTGTGACCTTACGGTCAAACGCTTCGCCGGTACGGCCATCATAAAGTGTCGTCTGTCCATCTTCTGGAAGATCAGCCAACTTTAACATTGCCTTGATTTCAGCTTCGCTGGCCCCATCAAAGACCGGGGTTGCCATAGGCACGCCCGCCTTAAGATTGCCTGCCAACTCAGTAATCTCATCGTCCGAGAATGAATCCAGGTCTTCTTTTTTACCACTCGTGTTATAGACTTTATCCAGGAACTGTCGCACCTCGGAGGTCTGTACATGTTGCTCCAGCATCTTGCCAATCTTGATACCAACGCCTTTTGCGGCCCAACCTAAATGAGTCTCAAGAACCTGACCCACATTCATACGGGAAGGTACACCAAGCGGATTCAAGACAACATCGACTGGCGTGCCATCTTCCATGTGCGGCATGTCCTCAATCGGAACAATGGTTGATATAACACCCTTGTTACCATGACGACCCGCCATCTTGTCACCGGGTTGTATTCGGCGCTTAACAGCAAGATACACTTTCACCATTTTCAGAACACCTGGCGCCAGATCATCACCCGAAGTCAGTTTTGCTCTTTTTTCTTCAAATCGACCGTCGAATTCTTCTTTCAGAGAACCAATTTGTTCCGCTGCAAGTTCCAGCTGATGGTTTGCCTCGTCATTTTTGAGACGGATTTCAAACCATTTGTCACGTGACGTTTCGTCAAGATATTCCTTGGTAATCTTATCGTCCGCTTTCAGTCCTGAAGGACCGCCGGCGGCAATCTTGCCAACTAACAACTTGGCAACACGCTGATAAACACCGTCTTCCATTATTCGAAGTTGATCATTCAAATCCTTTCTGACGCTATTTAATTCTGACTCTTCAATTTCAAGAGCCCGCGCATCTTTCTCTACGCCATCACGAGTAAACACCTGAACATCAATGACAGTGCCGTTCATTCCTGAAGGAACACGAAGCGATGTATCTTTTACATCAGACGCCTTCTCACCGAAGATAGCCCTTAACAATTTTTCTTCCGGCGTAAGCTGCGTTTCCCCTTTGGGGGTCACTTTACCAACGAGGATATCGCCAACATTTACCTCGGCACCGATATAAACGATACCGGACTCATCCAGTTTATTAAGTGCACTTTCACTTACGTTAGGGATATCAGATGACACTTCTTCTGAGCCTAATTTTGTATCACGCGCAACACAGGTCAATTCTTCAATATGAATTGAAGTATAGCGATCTTCCTTGACCAGACGCTCTGATAGCAGAATCGAATCCTCAAAGTTATAGCCATTCCAGGGCATAAACGCGACCATCATATTCTGACCCAGGGCCAGTTCACCCATATCGGTGGATGGACCATCCGCTAACACATCACCCATAGCAACCTGATCACCCGGCTTAACAAGCGGTTTTTGATTGATACAGGTATTCTGATTTGAACGTGTATATTTGGTCAGGTTGTAGATATCAACACCCGGTTCGCCGGCAACGACTTCATCATCATTAACACGTACCACAATACGACTGGCATCAACGGAATCAACAATACCGCCTCGTTCAGAAATTACGGTAACACCTGAATCGATCGCGACACGTCTTTCCATTCCCGTACCAACTAATGGCTTGTCAGTTCTCAGCGTGGGGACTGCCTGACGCTGCATGTTTGAACCCATCAAAGCACGGTTCGCATCATCATGTTCCAGAAACGGAATCATTGAAGCTGCCACAGAGACGATCTGGCGTGGTGATACATCCATATAATTAACCTTGTCTGCGGTAGACATGGCAAATTCATTTCGATGTCGACAAGAAACCAGTTCATCAACCAGTATTCCTTTCTCATCAATAGTCGCACTTGCCTGTGCAATAACAAAGTCACCTTCTTCAATAGCAGAAAGGTATTCGATTTCATCAGTCACCTTACTATCCACAACCTTACGATAAGGTGTTTCAAGAAAACCATAACTATTCGTTCTGGCATAAACGGCCAGTGAATTAATCAAACCAATATTCGGCCCTTCAGGTGTTTCAATCGGGCACACACGACCATAATGTGTCGGATGTACGTCGCGAACCTCAAAACCCGCACGTTCGCGTGTTAACCCGCCAGGTCCAAGCGCAGAAATACGACGTTTATGTGTGATTTCAGATAATGGATTGTTTTGATCCATAAACTGAGACAACTGACTTGAACCAAAGAATTCTTTAATAACAGCCGATACTGGCTTGGCATTAATAATTTCTTGAGGCATTAGACCTTCAGATTCTGCCAGACTCAAGCGTTCCTTAACTGCGCGTTCAACTCGTACAAGTCCAACCCGGAATTGATTCTCGGCCATTTCACCGACGCTACGTATACGACGATTTCCAAGATGATCAATGTCATCAATAATGCCTTTACCATTACGAATGTCTAATAAGACTTTCACCACGGCAATAATGTCCTCATTCGACAGAACACCTTCGCCTTCTACTTCTTTTCGTCCAACGCGACGATTAAACTTCATCCGTCCAACAGCAGACAAATCATAACGGTCTGGACTAAAAAACAGATTCTTGAACAGATTTTCAGCCGCATCCTTTGTTGGTGGTTCACCAGGACGCATCATGCGATAAATTTCTACCTGCGCTTCCAGTTGATTAGTGCTGGGATCATCACGCAGTGTATCTGCAATATAAGGTCCGTTATCCAGATCATTGGTATAGATCGTCTCTAGTTCAAAACCGGATCGCTCAGTGATCTTTTCAAGAAATTCTTCAGTTATTTCAGTATTTGCCGGAAATTCTATTTCACCCGTTTCTGTATCAACGATATCTTTCGCAATAACTTTGCCAATCAGATATTCAGCGGGAACCATCAAGGTCGTTAAACCTGCTTTTTCAATTTCACGGATATGGCGCGCAGTAATACGTCTTTCCTGCTCGACAATCACATTACCTTTCTTATCCTTTATATCGAATGACGCGGTTTCACCACGTAAACGATCAGCGACAAGATCAAGAGTGATACCCTTGTTGGTAAACTTAAATTTGTCATTATCAAAGAATATCTCGAGTATTTCTTCAGTGGTATAACCCAGCGCGCGTAACAAAATCGTCGCATGTATCTTGCGTCGACGATCAATACGACAGTAGACAAGATCTTTAGCGTCAAACTCAAAATCAAGCCATGAGCCACGGTAAGGAATAACACGAGCTGAATACAGCAACTTACCCGATGAATGCGTTTTACCTTTATCATGCTCAAAAAAGACACCAGGTGAACGATGCATTTGCGAGACAATAACGCGTTCGGTTCCATTAATAACGAAGGTGCCGGTGCGAGTCATTAATGGCATCTCACCCATATACACTTCTTGTTCTTTAATATCCTTTACAACCTTGTTGTTAAGACCAGCTTCCTTGTCATAAATAATAAGACGTACCTTTACGCGCAATGAAGCAGCGTAGGTTAAGCCTCTGAGCTGACATTCTTTAACATCAAAAACCGGGGTTCCGAGTTTATAGCTAACATATTCCAAAGCCGCATTACCGGAAAAACTGGCAATTGGAAAAACAGATTTGAATGCCGCTTGCAAGCCAACATCTGTCCGTTCTTCAGGCTTAGCGTCAACTTGTATGAATTTGCTAAATGACTCGATCTGAGTCGCAACCAAATAGGGAACCTCTAAGATACTAGGACGCTTTCCAAAATCCTTACGAATACGTCTTTTTTCAGTATAGGAATAGGCCATTACAATTCCTCATTGTTTGTGTGAAGTAGATTTCTAGCCGTCAAAATGACAAACTGAAATTCTTTACACATATATAATTTAAACTGGGTGATATCAATAAGCGCAGAAAACCAACAGGCAACAATCGTCGCCTGCTGGTTACGCTTTAAGTTTATTAAGCGCTGCAATTGAAATTATTTAACTTCAACAGCTGCACCAGCTTCTTCAAGCTGCTTTTTAACTTCCTCAGACTCATCTTTACTAACACCTTCTTTAACAGTAGCAGGTGCACTCTCAACAAGATCTTTTGCTTCTTTAAGACCAAGACCAGTTATTGCGCGTACAGCCTTAATAACTGCAACCTTGTTTTCACCAAAGCTTGACATTACAACATCAAACTCGGTCTTTTCTTCAACTGCTGCACCATCTCCAGCAGCAGGGCCAGCCGCTACAGCAACCGGTGCTGCCGCAGATACACCCCATTCGTCTTCGAGCTCTTTGATTAAATCAACGAGTTCAAGCACAGGCATTTGACCCAATGCTTCTTTAATTTCTTCTCGTGAAACTGCCATTTTTAAAACCTCCAAAAATTAAAAACCAAACTGAAATACAGAATATTATCCAGACTATGCTGCCTGTTGTTTATCGCGCTGTGCAGCAAGAACCCTGGCCATTTTCGCCGGTGGTTCTGCTAATGTGCGTACAAACTTGCCAAGCGGTGCAGATAACAATCCAAGTAACATAGCGCGTGCTTCATCAAGCGATGGCATACTAGCGAGCCTGCCAATTTCAGAGGGATCCAGAAGATTCCCATCCAAAGCAACAAGCTTAACCACCAGTTTGTCATTACCTTTTGCAAAATCGCGAACAACTCGTGCAGCACTTCCAGGTTCATCACTTGAAAATGCCAACACTAACGGCCCGACCATTGCTTCACGCATACATTCAAATTGTGTATTTTCGAATGCACGACGCGCTAGAGTGTTACGTACCACTTTGAGGTACACACCCGCTTCACGCGCTGCGTTACGCAGTTCAGTCATTTGAGCCACCGTTAAACCGAGATACTCGGCCGCGATTGCAGAAGGAGCCTCCGCCGCAACACCAGCAATCTCTTCAACAATTGCCTTTTTTGCATTTAGATTAAGACTCACTCTTCGCCTCCTGTTAAGTTAAGCATGTAATCACTACATACCTTTACTAAATAGCCCGTCTTCACATAAGTTCCGACAGACCGGTTTACGGTGACCAACACTGAATTCCTGTGTGATAACACCGTCTGCGCAGGTAAACTTCAATTACATTAAGACATCTCCTGGGAGTGTCACCTGCGGTCTTTGACGTCTGACAGTTAACTGCCAGTTACAAAGTTTTTAAAACATGATTAGCTGAGAAATACCGGCCAATAATGTTCATCATTTCTAAACTAAAACAAATTCCTTAACTATGACTTATATTGTCAAAGTCGATTGATCAACCAAGACACCAGGTCCCATGGTTGTCGACAAACTCACCTTACCTAGATATATGCCTTTCGCGGCACTGGGTTTCGCTTTTTTTAAGTCAATCAGCAATGAGTGCAGGTTTTCGACTAAAGAATCTGCATCAAACGAAACCTTGCCTATGGTGCAATGAATAATGCCGTTTTTATCAGTACGATAACGAACCTGACCGCCCTTGGCATTTTCAACAGCCTGTTTGACGTCATTGGTAACGGTACCTACCTTAGGATTGGGCATTAGACCGCGAGGTCCCAAAACTTTACCCAGCTTACCTACAACAGGCATGGCATCAGGCGTGGCAATAACAACGCCGTAATCTATATCGCCTTTTTGCATGGCTTCCGCAAGGTCATCAAAACCGACAGCATCAGCACCAGCCGCTTCAGCTATTTTTGCATTCTCACCTTGTGCAAACACGGCAACTCTTACCGTTTTACCCGTTCCTTTGGGTAATACAGTCGAACCCCGAACTTGTTGATCCGACTTACGTGCATCAACACCTAAATTTACTGCCACATCAACAGACTCATCAAATTTTACCGATGAAATAGCTTTCAATAACTCCAATGCTTCCTTTACTGGATAGAATTTGCCTGCTTCAATCTTGTCTTGATATGACTTGGTACGTTTGGATAATTTAGCCATGATTAAAGCACTCCCTCGGTATCGATACCCATACTACGAGCAGTACCAGCAATTGTTCTTACTGCGGCATCCATATCAGCAGCCGTTAAATCAGGCTCTTTGGTCTTGGCAATTTCTTCCAACTGTGCGCGAGTTACCTTGCCCACTTTCTTGCTATTAGGTGTACCACTGCCGCTCTTTATACCCGCAGCCTTCAATAATAGAATGGCAGCCGGAGTAGTTTTGCTGACAAATGTAAAACTCTTATCGGCATAAACAGTAATGATGACCGGGACGGGTAATCCTTGCTCCAGGTTTTGTGTTTGGGCATTGAATGCCTTACAGAATTCCATGATATTGACACCCTTTTGACCTAAAGCAGGCCCAACAGGTGGACTCGGATTTGCCTGACCAGCAGGCACTTGTAACTTTATATAACCATCAATTTTCTTGGCCACAGCCTTTCTCCCTGGGTGCAAACGCCTTGCGGCTCCCCATTAACAAATTAAAACAATAAAACTATTCTTTCTCTACTTGACCGAACTCGAGTTCAACCGGGGTCGATCGCCCAAATATTAATACTGATACTCGCAAACGACTTTTTTCATAATTCACTTCTTCAACAACGCCGTTAAAATCAGTAAACGGACCATCCTTAACGCGAACCACTTCACCAGGTTCAAACAGGATTTTTGGTCTTGGTTTATCAACGCCTTCTTCAACACGTTGTAAGATTGCATTTGCTTCCTTTTCGCTAATCGGGGCAGGTCTGTCACTGGTGCCGCCGATAAAACCCAATACTTTGGGTGCTTCTTTCACCAAATGCCAGGTATCGTCATTCATTTCCATCTTTACCAGTACATAGCCTGGAAAAAACTTGCGATCACTTTTGCGTTTTTTACCATCGCGCATCTCAACAACTTCTTCAGTCGGCACGAGTATTTCGCCAAACATTTCTTCGAGACCACTACGCTCAATGCGTTCCTTCAATGAACGCATTACCTGATTTTCAAAACCAGAATACGCATGGACTACATACCAATGCTGCGCCATCTTAACCCCCATGTCCCATTAACAGGCCTATTGACCAACCAAGAAACATGTCCAATAACCATAAAATAATTGCCACCAATACGACCATGATTATAACAATCAAGGTCGTCTGTATCGTTTCTTGTCGGGTCGGCCACACGACCTTGCGAACTTCTATCTGAGCATCATGAAAATAGCTCCATATGTGCCTGCCTTTTTCAGTTTGCAATGCAATCGCAATACTAATTCCCGCAGCGACAAGTAATCCGACAACGCGATAAAGCAGTGATTGATCAGCATAAAAATAAAAACCGACCAAAGCTGCAAGCGCTATCAACAACGCCAAGCCAAGTTTTAGTGTATCCAGCTTCGTGCTGGTTGTTTCAACATTTGAGTTCATAAGTTACTTACATTTAGTCCTAGGCCATTAATTATCTAATGGCAGGCCAGGAGGGAATCGAACCCCCAACCTGCGGTTTTGGAGACCGCCGCTCTGCCAATTGAGCTACTGGCCTATACTTTCTTTCAAATAATTTGCCTGTTTTACTCAATAATTTTAGAAACGACGCCCGCACCCACTGTGCGACCCCCTTCTCGTATTGCAAAACGTAAGCCTTCTTCCATCGCAATCGGGTTAATCAACTTAACCGTAATCTTGATGTTGTCGCCCGGCATGACCATCT
>CALKEZ010000019.1 GCA_938084745.1 uncultured Gammaproteobacteria bacterium | reverse complement strand
GCCTTCGCTTCCGCTTCGGCCTTGTCTTTGGCTTCCGGCTCAGCGCGTGCCTTCGCTTCCGCTTCGGCCTTGTCTTTGGCTTCCTGCTCAGCGCGTGCCTTCGCTTCCGCTTCGGCCTTGTCTTTGGCATCCTGCTCAGCGCGTGCCTTCGCTTCCGCTTCGGCCTTGTCTTTGGCTTCTGTTGCTGCTTGTAAAGCAGCCTCGGCTTTTTCTTTTGCTTCTGATGCCAGCTTTAATTGGGCTTCTAGCTTATTTTTAGCATTATGTTCAGCATGTGTGGCTGCTTCTGCTTTTTGTTTAGCTTCTTCCGCAGCTTTTAGTTCAACTTCCAGTTTTTCTTTTTCAGCTTTCGCATTGTTATCGAATGTGGTTGCAGATCCAGCATTTTCATTTTTAGACTCTTGTTCAACAGGGATAGGTAAGGTATCGGTTTCTTTCCATATGTAATAAGTGTTCCCTTCAGTTTCGCTCGCCTTTTTAGATGCGGCTATTGCAAACTGGATTAGTTGTTTTGCCGTTGTCTTAAATAAACCAATTTTCAGTATTCCTATACTGACCGAGAAGGGATACTTTTCATCTGAAAATTTAAATGTGCATTTTGACAAGTGCTTACAGAGCCCTTGCATATTGAATTCGAGGGTTTCTTGGCTTTCGGGGGTATCAATTTGAACAGCAATGGCTGTATCGCTAATTCGGGTTATATTTGGATTACAAGCACCAAGTTTAAACACCTCAAAACTATTTTTTCCAATATAGTTGATGAGGTTATCCCTGCCGATAATGCCGATGAGTTGTTCCAGCCGCTTGATGTTGTCTGGCTTGATTACAATGAGTGCGCGATTGACTTCATTTTTGGTAATCGCTTTTTCCAGTGATTCGTAAAATACTTCTTTGCTAAACGATCTATTATGTTGGGTAATCTCTTGTTGTTTTTTACGCTGGGAAATTTTGTCTTGCCAGGCACTAACAATAGATTGTTTTAATTTGTCTTTAGTCAGGGATTGCTTCGGTTGATATTCATAAATACCTGTTTTGAGTGCGCGCACGGCAATTTCTTCAGTGCCTGCTCCGGTTAGCATCACGGTCGCTGGAAACATGGGGTTTTTATGATATTTATGCATGATATCAAGCCCCGTCGTACCAACGATGGACAGATGATAATCAAGCAGTAGGACATCGTATTCTGACCAATTAAAGTCATCACCGGGGACGCCTTCAAACACAGGGTCGTACTCTACGGTCTCTACATCGGGTAATAATTTACCAAGAAATGTTTTAATTAATTTACGATAGTCAGAATTATCGTCAATTATTAATATTTTCTCGAGATTCGTGTCAGACATTATTTGTAAATTTTAAAGTATAAAAGTTCTATTTGTGAGTGAGTTATCTGTGATGTTGCAGTTCAATCAAATTCAATTGATCCCAACATCAAGGTTGTTGGTTTATGATTTTTCAGCATCCTCTAATCGTGCATTTGTTTCAGCTTGACGACGATTTATCACGTCCATGAAAGCATGAGCAACACGGGGTACATGTTCAAAATAATGGGTGAGACTTTTATAGGGAGCGGATAATAATTCTGAAGGGTCGGCTGCTCTTACAGAAGCGGTTCTAATTCCACCCTGGAAATAGCCCATTTCACCAATTGGTTCTACTGGTTTGACGTAGGCAATATGGATTTCCTTTCCCTCTTTATCTTTTGTAAATACTTCCAGTCTTCCCTCTACCAGTATGTATAAGGTTGGATCATTTTCACCCTCGAAAATAAACTGTTTTCCAGCGGCTAAACTGATCTCAGTAAAATGGTTGCTGATGCCGGCCAATTCGGTTCGACTTAAGGATTCAAATACAGGGCATAAACCGAGTCTATCCGCTCGTTGCTGACGTAAAGCGTTACGTAAGTCTTCTTCAGAGATCATGTCCAGATCAATCAATAATTCACCAATCCGTTTCTGTGGTTTTCCATGTAGTTTAGCATCACGTTTCTTTTGCATGGCGATTCTAATCGAACCCCGTGAACATGGTACATACTCACCTAGCAGGCGAGGGCGTGGTTTTTTCTGAGCATTATCTTCTACAGTCATAATCTTCTTTAAGCTCCTGATAATAATTAGAAATCTTAGGAGATACAGCGGCTAATGGCAAAGACTATTCGTTAAAATTCATGTGACAGTACTGATTATCCGTTCAAGATTGATAGTATCGGGTTATTTCCATGCCTGTTTCAATAAAATACTGTCTAAAAACTTAAATAGTCTGAAACTGTCTCTTCTTTAAAGTCTGATTCAATATTGCCATTGTCTGCCGTTATTTTTATAGTAGTTTCATCAAGTTTTTATTAGCGGGCTGTAACGAGAGGGCAACCTGATGGTCTCATACAGCGAACATTTCTTATTATTTCTAAACGAAGGTCTAATATTATGAATCGGTTTTGGGTAATTGTTTTTCTCACGTGTGCACACAGTTTACTATTCGCTCAGGATCTTCCCGGCAGGCATAGCTTGAAACAGAATGATGCCGGAGAATATTTTGTGATTAATCAGAAGAATATCACCATGATAGAGCCTTCAATTTTAAAGTTGGGTTTCAGTGCCAAATGGATTCTTGCGTGTATTAAACATAAATCCATAGATAGTGATTTAAAACGCTGGGTATTTGTTGATGTGAAAACTGGCGGGACTTTTGATTCTCTGCACCAGGAAAACTGGGTCTATTTTCGTGATGAGGCATACCCGGAGTTAAAACAAATCAAATTGACCGATTACAGCGACGAAGCCTGCCCTTAGCATCAATAGTCGATAGGTGAAGTTATGGACCAGCAACTAAATCTGCTGTTTTTCAAGGAACAACTTACCGAGCGATTGTTTGAGTTAAATGAAATCACTAAAATAGGTGATGTCGCAGCAAGACCGGTTGAACTGGATCAGACACGGGTTGGCCGTTTATCCCGCATGGATGCAATGCAAGCACAAGCCATGTCCATAGAAACAAAACGTAGAAGAGAGAGTGAAATACTTAGAATTAATTCTGCCTTGTCACGAATTGAAACCGGTCAGTTTGGTCATTGTCTCAAATGCGATGAACCAATAAAGGTCGCTCGTCTTAAATTTGATCCATCCACGCTTTTTTGTATTACCTGCGCAGAACTCGCGGAATAAAAAAGCCCTGCTCATGTTTAAAATGAACAGGGCTTACTTTTGAAAAATTAATTAATGATTAAGGAGATGGATGCCAACCTGCATCTGCCCACAGCGAACCACTGACAGCAGAGTTAGCAATCATGAAACAAATAGCGTCTGCAATTTCAGTAGGTCTGATTAAACGGCCCAACTGAGTTTCTGGCAATACATACTTGTCGATGTACTCATCACCCATGGCGCGGACCATAGGGGTATCAGTAAATCCAGGATGAATAACGCCACAACGTATGCCATGAAAGATAGCTTCTTTAGTCAGAGTAGCTGCTGCACCTTCTAATCCGGCCTTGGTTGAAGCATAAGAAACTTGCCCTTTATTTCCTTGAGATGATATCGAACCAATAAATACGACTGTGCCGCGCACACCTTCATCCGGATGCCACTTTTTCAGGCCTTCTTTGGCACGGTCTTCTGCAATATTTGCAATCATCTGCATCGCCCAGTAAATGGGTGCTATCAGGTTAACATCGACGACGAGTTTGAAGTTTTCAATCGGGTAGATGCTTGCTTTTTTGGTTTCTTTATCGACTTTAATAGCGAGAGAATCTCGTGTAATGCCTGCTGCAGGTACACATATGCTTACCATGCCGTGATCTTTTTCCATTTTGGCGAAGACTTCTTTTCTGAATTCTTCGTCGGTCACATTACCTTGAAACGGAATTGCAACTGGTGCATCAACTTCGTTATTGACCTGTTCTGCGGCTATTTTAACATCTTCTGTTAAATCAACCATTGCGATTGCTTTTACGCCGCGTTTTGCTAATTCAAATGAAACAGCGCGACCAATACCACTCGCACCACCTGTAACCAACGCAACTCTATCTTTGATTTCCATGCTTGGAACCTCTTAAATTTAATGGAAAATGAATTTTCAGGTAATTGTATAGTATATTTTGTGCACCGCAATATAATAATGGGGCGCATAATATTTTCTTTAATAGATTCATGGGTTTACAACATTAAATATTTTCAGTGGCGACGATTAGAATGCTTTATAAAGCATGAAGACACCACTAATGAACATAATTAAGAGGGTGTATCGTTTAAATTCCAGCACATCAATATTAATGAGGTGCTTGCGTGCCAGAAATACACCGGTTGTTGCACCAAGACCAAGCATAATGCCGTGATGAAGAATTGGCATGCTGAGCGCGCCAAATGTGCCGTAGCTGATCAGTTTTGTCAGTTGCATTATGAAAGAATTAATTGCCTTGGTACCGACCAAATTTTCTTTTTCGAGGCCATAACTGAGCATGAAGGGGTTTAATAGAGGCCCGTGGCACCTATCAAGCCGGAAAGAAATGAAACGATTAAACCTAATGGAAAGAACCAGGCTAACTTCAGTTGTATCGTTAACTTCATTTTGCCGAATCGATCCTGCAATACATAAGTGATTAGGAAAAGACCAAGTAAGAATTGAATTATTTGGACATCACTTCGTGTTAATGACCAAGCACCAATTACCGCCCCGATTATGCTACCCGGTAGCAAATAGATAATGACGTGCCAATCAATTTTTTTCCGGAACAAAACTGCACGTGAGGGATTTGCTAAAAGTCCAGCAATGGAGATGATAGGCGCAACCATTTGTGCACCTAACAAAAGTGTAATGACCGGAATTAGAAGGGTCGCTGCGCCACCAGCAGCGATGGTGCTAAAAAACCAGCCTATTAAGCCAAAAATAAATAACAGTAAGAAATTCATCGGGTAAACTTTACGGAATCCATATGGTATATAAGATATGCTGCTTTAAAATGGAGCGAGGAGGGCGTGATGAGTATTTATATACAAACAGTGGGATTTAATCGTGGTTATGCATGGATTGCTGAGGCATTTCCTTATTTTACACGTAACCCGCTGGGCTGGATTGCTGCCATTGTCGTGCTTTTTATCATTTCAATGGTTGTTGGGATTATCCCATTAGGCGGCATCCTGATAAACATCTTTTATCCTGTCATTATCGGTGGCTATATGCTGGGTTGTATTGCTCATAAAAGTGGTCAATCTTTCGAGTTTCAACACATTTTTGCCGGATTTAAACAACCTTACTTCAATCGTTTGGTGCTACTTGGTGTGTTTTATACTATTGCCACATTTATTGTCATTATATTGGCCGGCATTCTGGCTTTTTTTATGCTTGGCGGGCTTGATTTTTTTCAACAAATTGAAACAGCGCAAATTGAAGATATATCGGCACTTCTCCCCAATCTTATCTTAGTGGCACTAGTTTCCATCACCTTGTTGACCCCCTGCATAATGGCCCTCTGGTTTGCCCCGGTGATTATTGTAGATAGTGAAGAAACAACCCTAACAGCAATGCTAATGAGTTTTAATGCCTGTTTAAAAAATATATTACCCTTCACCTTATACGGACTTATTCTGTTAATTTTGGCTGTTATCGCCGCTATACCCTTCATGCTGGGCTACCTGATCTTGATTCCGGTACTCAGTGCCAGCGTATATGTGTCTTATCTCGATTGTTTCAAGCATGATACAAGCAATGATCCGATACAGTTATTGCCGGGTTAGACTCGCGAACTTCAGCTACACACATCAATCAGAGAAATTATGATATTTGGTTTAAATAAAAAATTACAATTGCCTAGTGCCGGAGAAGCCTTACCGGGACGCGATATCCCTATAGTTATCGATAATCGTCATTTCGTTAATGGTAATGTGATTGCGCCACCTTTTCCCGCAGGGATAGAACAAGCCTTGTTTGGCTTGGGGTGCTTTTGGGGTGCTGAACGTAAATTTTGGCAGGTTCCCGGCATTTTTTCGACTGCGGTTGGCTATGCAGGAGGAATTACACCAAATCCAACCTATGAGGAAGTGTGTACAGGTATGACGGGGCATAATGAAGTTGTGTTGGTGAATTATGACCCCAGTAAAATGAGCTACAAAAGCTTGTTAACCCTTTTTTGGGAGTCTCATAATCCAACTCAAGGTATGCGCCAGGGCAATGATGCCGGGACGCAATATCGCTCAGGCATTTATGTCTTCGATGACGAACAAAAAAACATGGCAAACTCTTCCAGAGAGGCTTACCAGGAGGAACTTTATAAAGCGGGGTTTTCTGCAATCACAACCGAAATAATTGATGCCCCTGCTTTTTATTACGCAGAGTCATACCATCAACAGTATTTAGCAAAGAATCCGGCGGGATATTGCGGTCTGGGTGGCACTGGCGTGAGTTGTGTCGACTAGTTGATACGCAGTTTGCTCTCTTAACAACGAGCACTATTTTGAATTTGGAGCTAAGTCTTTTTTAGCTTTTTTTGTCGGTTTAACAACAGCTTTAAGTTTATTGACAGCAATCTGCGTAGTGGACTTGGTGTTGATTGCCATCATCGATCCAGATGATGTTCTTATATAGTTCATCTTGTTACCTCCTCAGGTTTTATTAATTTACTGGAAAACTACTCGCGAAGCGGCTAATCCATTCTTCAGTCAATCTTTCCGGACTTAAAAAAGGGCCTTCTTTATAGCGTTTGTCATTCAAATAGAGCTCTATATGACAAATTTGTTCAACAATTCTTAATTTAGGACTATCAGCACTATTTAAAAGCCAGATACCTATTTCATAATTTTTGTCTGTTTCTTTAACCATGACCGTTTTACCCAAAAACTGATGCGTTTCCTTACGTGTTGGTATGGTTACTTCAATAATACTGCCCGGTTTTTGATACTCTTCAGCGCAGAAGATCAAACCAACGTTTGAAGTTTGGTTCTCTTTGATTTTTGAGCGTTCCCAAAAACGCAAACGCCGAAACTGAAGTGGAAACCGATCGGGATGTTGAATAAAACCAACCAATAATTCGTTCTCAAATTGTACTGACTGACCCGGTATTTGTGGTCGAGTAACAGAGCCCATTCTCGAATGATATGAAGTACGATTTAGACTGACACCAGTTAACATGATGATCTCCTAATTAATCAGGCACTTATAGAATACAGTTGTAAGACATTATTATAGATAAATCAAGCAAAAGTTTATATATATCATGTGTTTATAAAGTACTCCTAGTAATAGCATTAAATAAAAAGTGCGGCTTAATTACATAAGCTATTGAAATATATTGATATATTTGGTTCATACAGGATATCAACGTTCAAGCTGACAGGTTTTTATTAACCTAGTTTATTGGGGGGATTATCATCAAGTAGCCGCATTTCAGAGGTTGTTTGCTCATTCAAGCTGTTTTCATTCGATGCATTTACCAGTAAATAAATTATCCCGGATAAAATCAGGAGCGTGATAATGTCGCCGAGTAAACGTCTTCTTATATAAATAGATAACTTCATGTTAGTGACCTCGTTGTTATTGTTTATTAAATTTACAATAACTAACGCGCAATTGATGAAGTCGTTTACAAAAACATGAACTGTTTACAATTTTTCACATGGGATTGTGAACTATGTCAAAATAGTATGCTTTATCAAGCGAGGAAATAATGTATGAAAACCATGGTAGGTTTGGTTATTGCCATCCTGGTTATTTTTATATTGAATTTGTTTTGGCCATCAAATCAAGTTGATGCCCCTGATATGTCATTTAAAGAAGACACAAAAAGTCAGGCGGTGAATTTAAATGCAGCTACCAGCAACAGCGTTGCGACTTCTGATGTTTTGACTACGCCTGGCAACGATGAAAAAGTAAGCTTAATGAAGGCAGAATATGAAGTGCTTGAAGCGGAACGAAAAAAACTTCAACGTCGGCTTTCTCGTTTAAAACATGATATGTGGGGTTTGAAATTTGTCCCGGAAAAGGCAAAACAAATCAACGAGATAATGATGAACGCGCATAAACTCATAAAAAATCCGTACTTGCTGGGCGCATTTTCCAGTGTTAAAGCCATACAGGATGAAATTGCGAAGATTAAATTCGCAGAAAAATCAGTTGAACAGGTGAGCGCAATGATCGAAGAAAATAAAAACAGTAGTCAGTCGACAGGCTAAAAGCGGTTATATAATTTCAGCGATGCAGTGATTAGCGTCAGATTCGATCCCAATAATATTTACTCTGGAAATCTTATTTTCCAGATTGCAATGATAAAAATATTTTAATTCAACGCGAATAAAGTTTTCGGTATACCCCGCCCAGCTATTCTCGGAATGAGGTGCTTCCCATAGTACAGAGTACGTCCTATTAATATGTTGGTTCAGAAAATTCTTACGCATGACCCTGGCAATATTATGCAATTGATTGCTACGATACTTTTTTACTTCGGGGTCGACTTGATTGGGCAATGCAGCAGCCTTTGTTCCATCACGCTTCGAATACGTAAAAATATGAATGTGTGAAAATCCAATTTCTTCTATAAAATCTATAGATTCTTGCCATTCACTTTCTGTCTCACCGGGAAAACCAACAATAATATCCGTCGTTACATTAAAACCAGGGATTTTTATTCTTGCTTGTTGAATTAATTTTTTATAGTCATTGGTTTTGCATCGTCGAGCCATGCGTCTTAAAACACTATCGTTACCACTTTGTAATGGAAGATGCATATGTGGCATCAATCGTTTGTTCTCAAATAAGCTAAAAAAATTATCAGATAAGTCCCAAGGCTCAACTGAAGCAAGTCTTATACGTGGAATATTCGTATCAGTAAGTATCGTTTGAATTAATTCATAGAGCGTCGAGTTAATGTCGCTGCCAAAACCACCTACATGAACTCCGGTTAAAACGATTTCCTTTACACCTTGTTGATGATACTGATTAATCTCCCGAATGATGTCAGCTATTGGCCGGCTACGTTCATCACCCCTTGCAAAAGTTACGATGCAGAAGGTACAACGATAACGGCAGCCATCCTGTATTTTAATAAAAGCCCGGTGTCTGCCGCGACTGAAAATAGTTGCTTCGCCCGGTTCGGAAGACAAGTCAGGCATTGTTTCAAAATTTAATTCGTTTAATGTGATATCCACCAACTGATCTTTTAGCTGGTTATTGATGAGCAGATCAATGCCCGGAATATCTTTCTGAACCTGCTCGTCAAGACTCGCGTAACAGCCACTGACTACCAGTTTGGCCTGCGGGTTATTACGATGGGTGCGTCTTATTATTTGCCGTGATTTTTTTACCGCTTCCTGAGTGACGGCACAGGTGTTCACAATCAGAAGATCGGCTTTATCTGCATCCTGAGTCAGGCTATGCCCTTTTTCCTGAAAACCTTCGGCCCATGATTCGAGTTCAGCTTCGTTTAAACGACAACCCAGCGTTTTTAAATGAATCTGCATAATGAGGCGTACTATATCAGATAGAATAATCAGGAATAAACAACAAGCGGATAGTAAAAAATAACGAATTGAAATTATTATTCGGGGGAAGGTTTAAAAATAGTTACTTAAACTGAAGATTCTTTGTAAACAGATATTCCAGCGTTATTTCATTCTGGCCAGTTCCAGAATAAGTCCGGGTATATCTCTGTGCATACCGATGAATGTCGATACATTAAAATCACAATCGGGGTATTTTACGGAGGCTGTTTCAATAATGGCCGGAATATCACGTTTGACATGGTTGCCCGAATTTAAAAAGTATGGGAAAACCGTAATGTTTAAAGCACCTTGTACAATAACATTATCAATGGATTGTAGTAGTCCCGGCTCGGCTAATTCGAGATAGGCATACTCAATAATACTGTATTCTTGATTCGAAATTGCATTGACAGCTTCGGTTAAGGACACGACTTCCTGATTGGATTCTGCTCGTCGACTGCCATGCGCTAGAATGATAAGAGCATTCATATTAATTTTGTTCCTGTATTTTTGCTTTTATAGATTGTTCAAGTTCAGTATCGACTTTGTTGTTTAATAGTGTCGATTGTTGCAACATTTCCTGTGCTTTTAAGTAATTTTCCTGCAGGAAACAGGATTTTGCCCAGTTATGATAGACATAGGCTTTTAATTTTTTGTTCGGCGTTTGTATTGCAGAATCGTAGAGCTTATTTGTATCATCAAATAACTCTATCTGTTCTTTTTTACCTTTTGTTAATGCGCACAACGTTACCGTGTGAGCATAGTCTGCAATAAAACCACTTTCCTTTAACCCTTTTTGATTGGCCTGTTTGAACATCTGTGCGGCATCACAGGCCTCTTTCTTCTTATTCAGCAATAAACCGAAACCCAGGTAAATGTATGGATTATCCTGGTTCAGTAACCAGGCTTGATTGAAGTGCTCCATTGATTCATCCAGTTTATTTTCTGCATAGAGATCAAAGCCACGTTCCACATAACCTTCCGCTGCATGTTCGCGTGTACCAAATGTGCGGGTTGCATTGGCAATGAAAATATTGTCTTGCTCCGTGATTTCGTGAAATTCGATTCTATCTGTGCCGCCGTAAAAGGGCAGATGATTAATATCAGTTTCTGCTAAAACAGAAGTTGATATAACTAATATGCTGATAATGTTTATTAAAATACTGTGAACAATGAAGAAACGCATAATAAATACAATAATGGTTTAATTTTGCAGCAGGCTTACAAGGTGTTTGCCTATACATACCGGCAGGGCATCCAGATTATAACCACCCTCCAGTAAAGAAATAATTCGATTGTCACAATATTGGTTTGCTTTTTCCATAACGCGTTTTGTCATCCATGCAAATGCGTCTGAGGAAAGATTAATATTAGCCAATGGATCGGACTTATGTGCATCAAAGCCAGCTGATATCAGAATGAACTCAGGGTTAAACTCATCCAGTTTAGGTAAAATCTTTTCTATGAAGACGTTCTCATAATCGCGATCTGATGAGCCCATCGGCATAGGACAGTTTAATGTTGCACCAACACCTTTACCCGTTCCAGTTTCTGTGTAATTTCCGGTGCCTGGATAAAATGGATATTGATGTATGCTGATATATAAAACCGACGGGTCTTCTTCAAATAAATGCTGTGTGCCATTACCATGATGTACGTCCCAATCAATGATCGCGATTTTCTTCACGCCATGTGTGTTTTGCAGATAACGCGCCAGTACAGCAATATTGTTAAACAGGCAAAAACCCATCGCCATGGACATTTCTGCATGATGACCTGGTGGTCTTAGTAAGGCAAAGCCATTGTCTACCTTTTTATTTATGACATGATCAGCCAGTTGTAGTGCACTGCCTGCAGCAAGTAAGGCAACATCATAAGATTCAGTACAAACACTCACATCCATAGAATCCAGATAACTGTTTCCGGATCGGCATACTTCTTCGGCGCGTCTTATATAGTCCGCATCATGAACATCTAATATAGCCTTCAGGTCAGCACTTACAGCTTCAATCTGGATTAATGAATCAAACCAGGTTTGAGTTTGCAAGTATTTTAAAGACTCGGATATCCGTGCACTACACTCGGGATGACCCGGTCCGGTATCATGCGCCAGAAATCGTGAGTCTTGGATAAAACCTGTTTTCATATGCGAGGAAAATTTTTATGTCAGTAATCATGTGTTTCGTTATTATATGATTTTTAGAATAGCAAAAAACGCAATATTTTATGTATAAACCACGAAAACCCGTCTTCACTAAACAAAAAGCCCCATTTGGTTCCTGGGAATCTACCATTACGACCGACTTGATGCTCAACAGTAGCGTGGGTCTGGGTGAAATTAGTATTTTTAATGATGATATTTACTGGATAGAAATGCGTGCCAATGATGGTGGGCGTTATGTCGTGGTCAAGAGAACGCTTGATGGTAAAGAATCAGACGCTATTCCTGCTGAATATAATGCGCGTACACGTGTGCATGAATATGGGGGTGGTTCATATCTGATGACCGAGCAGGGTCTCGTGTTTGCAAACTTCTCAGATCAAAATTTGTATCTCATCGATGCAAATGATAACTGTCGAAAACTGACGAATCAGGAAAATTGTCGTTATGCGGATATGATATATGATAAATATCAGCAGCGATTGATCTGTGTGCGAGAAGATCACTCGAACAAAAGCAGTGAGCCTGTTAACACTATTGTGGCAATCCCATTTTCCGATCCCGATAGTGAAACCATCTTGCTTGAGGGGGCAGATTTCTATGCCAACCCCCGATTAAGCCATGATGGAAAAAAACTCTGCTGGATTAGTTGGTTACACCCCAATATGCCATGGGATAATACAAGTTTATTTATTAGCGAGATTAATAGTGCAGGGGGGCTGGAATCGGCCCAATTAATTGCCGGCGGTGATATTGATGAAGCAGTTTGCCAGCCTTTATGGAGCCCCGATGATATCCTCTATTTCATTTCGGACAGAAATAACTGGTGGAATATATACCGCTATACTAATGATGAAGTTGAATGTGTCATTGAGCTCGAGGCTGAATTTGCCGTCCCACAATGGTCATTTCGTGAATGTAATTATGATTTTGTCGATCAGGATTCTATCCTCGCCATCTATCGACAACAGGGTTTGGCCTATCTGGCTAGAATTAATGTACATGAAAAAACCTGTAGAACTATTTCATTGCCCTATACCGATATTGAATCGCTGGTCTGTGATCGAGAACACGCCTGTTTTCTTGCCGCTTCACCAACTGAGTTTGCATCGGTAATTCTATTTGATATTGAACAGGAATCAGTCAGTGTCATTCGAAAATCAAATCAACTCAGATTAGATCAAAAGTACATTTCTATTGGCGAAACGATCACCTTTCCGGTAGGTGAACATGACAATGCGCATGCAATATTCTATAGGCCACAAAATAGATACTTCACCGGGCAGGATAATGAAAAACCACCGTTGATAGTGATGAGTCATGGCGGTCCGACAGGTGAATCACACAATGGCCTGAAAATGGTGGCTCAGTTTTTCACTAGTCGTGGTTTTGCCGTGCTTGATGTTAATTACGGTGGTAGCAGTGGTTATGGTCGTGCCTACAGGCAAAGATTAAATAGCAACTGGGGAATCGTCGATGTTAATGATTGTAGTAAAGCGGCACTCTATGCTGCAGAACAGGGCTGGGTAGATAAGAATCGTCTGGCGATACGTGGTGGTAGTGCCGGAGGCTTCACCACTCTGGCCGCATTGGCATTTACGGATGTGTTTAAAGCGGGCGCGAGCCATTACGGTGTTAGCGATTTGGAGGCCCTGGCAAAAGAAACACATAAATTTGAATCACGTTATCTCGATACGTTAATTGGGAAATACCCTGAAGAACAAGCCGTTTATAAAAATCGTTCTCCGGTTAACGCTGTAGATAAATTGTCTTGCCCCGTCATTTTCTTCCAGGGAATGGAAGATAAGATTGTATTACCTAACCAGGCAGAGATGATGGTTGATGCATTAAAACAAAAAGGTATTCCAGTTGTTTATATCGCTTATGAAGGAGAGCAACATGGTTTTCGACAGGCGAAAAATATTAAACGAACTCTGGAAGCAGAATTGTACTTTTATTCAACGATATTTAACTTTGAATGCGCAGATGAGATTGAGCCCGTAGAGTTTCTCTGAATTGCCCTGCTATTTTTTGTTAAGTAGCCCTGTTCGCAGGGCTACTTAACATTTTAAAGAACCCGGATCTGAAGCACCGTTTATTTATGTTTGAAATGATTAGAACTGACTCTGGTAAGAGAATTGGTTTTTAATCAAGATTACTAATAACCGCTCTCGTATATTCTTTTGTATTTGCCGTCCCCTGAAGATCACCTGTTCGTGTTTTTGGATCGCTTAAGGAAATTTTAATAGCCGCCCGTAATCTGTCACCGAGTGGTTTTTCTTCTATATGATCGAGCATCATCGCAGCGGCGAGGAGCAGGGCAGTTGGATTAGCGATACCTTGTCCGGCGATATCCGGTGCTGTTCCGTGCACGGCTTCAAAAATTGCAGCATCTTCACCGATATTCCCTCCAGGAGCGAGACCCAGGCCGCCAATTAATCCGGCAATTTCATCAGAGAGTATGTCACCAAACATGTTCGTGGTTAATATCATATCGAACTGCGCTGGATTGATAACTAGTTGCATTGCTGTGTTATCAACAATGCGATCTTCAATGATAAGTCCTTCGTATTCCTTGCTGACTTCTCTTGCTGTTTCAAGAAAAAGCCCTGTCAGTTTTTTTAATATATTCGCTTTATGAACAATCGTGATTTTTTTACGATTATTTTTTTTCGCATAATCAAATGTGTATCGGGCAATTTTACGGCAACCGGAACGGGTAATGATCCCTGATGCCTCTGCTACGGCTTTCGGATCATCATCAATGGGGATGTAATGTTCAACACCAACATAAAAACCCTGTGTGTTTTCACGAATCAATACAATATCAATATTGTCATAGCGACGTCGATCATGCAGATAGGATACTGCCGGTCGAACATTGGCATAAAGTTTAAACTCTTCCCGCAAACGCACGTTTGCGGAACGAAAGCCGTCGCCGATAGGCGTGCCTAGTGGTGCTTTTAGTGCGAGTCTGGTTGAACGAATACTATCCATTGTTGCTTTAGGTAGAGGATCACCAAACTCTTCATAAGCAGCTAAGCCGGCTTTAAAGCGTTGCCATTCAAATTTGGCACCGAGTGCTTCAAGAATTTCTACAGTTGAATCGAGGATTTCAGGCCCAATGCCGTCACCTTCGATTAACGTTGCGGGTGTGTTTTTAATGACAACTCTCCTTAATCTATTGAGTATATTGAAACAGTTGTTTCAGTCAGGATTGTACTAAATTTACGAAATGTATATTACAGATTGTTATTGATCGTGATGGGTTTTTTGGCATTTACTGTTCTTGTATCAATTGCCTTACCTTCAGGAGGAGAAATTAAGTCATTTAATATCTCTGCGGTCTCATTCAATAGTACATCTATTGGTTCATCTTCTTCGTTATCTTCAGCAGAGATATCGACATCCGCGTCTACATCTACATCATCAGCTAGTGGAGGCAGTCCTTTTTCAGCACGCATGGCATTTTGTATGACTTTCTTTGCGGCCAGGATTTTTTCGCGTTCTACCTTACGCTTACTTTCCAGCAAGGAAATTTCTTTTTTATCGGTGGCCTCCCGTTTTAGAATCAGGTCATCCATTAGCAATTGAAAAAGCTTGTTATTCTTGATTCTTTCTTCATGGGCTTCTTTTGCGACTTGAAAACTCTCTACCGGTGCACTGGCAGGATAGTACCGAGCAGGTTTAACCTGGTCCCAGGGCAGGGCATTTTCATAGGCACGCTCACCTTGGTCTGAGGAGTCTTCTGCTGTAGGGAAGATGATGTCAGGGACGACCCCTTTATGTTGATTACTACCGCCGCTAACGCGGAAGAACTGCGCGATGGTGGTTTTTAGTCGACCATGATCTTCATCGCTTTCCTTGATAAAACGATTCAGGTCAATCACATTCTGAACGGTTCCTTTTCCAAAAGTGGGTTCACCGATAATGATGCCTCGGTGATAATCCTGTATTGCGCCGGCAAAAATTTCGGAAGCCGACGCACTATCACGGTCAACCAATACGGCCAATGGACCGGGATAACTTATGCCAGGCTCAGGATCATAGTTAATATCAACTCTACCGGAAGCATCTTTAGTTTGAACAACCGGGCCTCTATCGATGAATAAACCGGTTAATTCTAACGCTTCAGATAATGAGCCACCGCCGTTACCACGCAAATCAATTATTAAGCCGTCGATATTGTCTTCAAGCATGGACTTGATTAGTTTGCGCACATCGCGTGATGTACTCTTGTAATCGCGTTTACCTTCAGCTTGTGCTGCGAAATCTATATAGAAGGTGGGGAGGTTAATCACGCCTATGCGTGAATCTGAATCAGGAACGTCAATAATACTTGAGCTTGCATCCTGTTCTTCAAGCCTAATCTTCTCTCGCGTCATAGTGATGATTTTAGAAGGACCTTCTGGTCCTACACCTTTTGGCAATACTTCGAGTTTAATCACCGTGCCTTTCGGACCGCGGATAAGATCAACCACATCATCTAAACGCCAACCAATCACATCAACTATTTTGCCATCTTTGTCTTGCCCGACGCCGACGATTCTGTCATCGGATTTTAACTCCTTGCTTAAGTCGGCAGGCCCCCCTGTGATAACTTTCACTACCTGTGTGTAATCATTATCACCACGTAATACTGCACCAATCCCTTCCAGCGAGAGGCGCATGCTAATGTCAAAATTTTCTGAAGTGCGTGGAGAAAAATAAGCCGTATGCGGTTCTATTGCCGTCGTATAGGCATTGATGAATGATTGAAATACATCATTGGCGTTGAGTTGAAAGGTGCTGGTTAATATTCGATTGTAACGTTCTGATAGCGTTTTTTGTATTTCGTCTTCTTCTTTGCCGGTCAGTCTTAAATTCAACACATCATTTTTGACACGCTTATGCCATAAGTCGTCCAAATCAGCTGTAGAGGCATACCAGTCATCTTTACGACGATCGAAACGATATGATTCATCGATATCAAAATTAAAATCAGAGTTAATTGCCGCAAGTGCGTATTTGATTCGTTCATCAACGCGTTGACGGTAACGTTTGAATATTTTGAAAGCAGGGTCTAGATCTGATTTAATAATCGCGTCATCAATCGTATACTGATATCGATTAAATTCTTCGATATCTGACTTTAAAAAGTAGGCTTTGTTTTGATCGAGGTTTTCCAGATAATGTTTATAGATTAACGCTGAAAGAGTGTCGTCAAGCTCAGTTTTTTTGTAATGATAGGTTGTTAAGATGTGTGTTATCAGTTCACTCGCGCGGATGTGTCTGCTTTCAGGTGCCAGTTCCGAGTCAGTTACTCTCCGGATATCAGTATGGCCGCTGGAAAACACCAATAAAAGTGTGGCAAAAACTAAAAACTGTTTTCTAATATTTTTCAAGTTAGCTAATACTCAATTTTTTAATAAGTGGTCAACAAAGATTCTATCTCTATAAGTGACCTTAAATATTCATATAAGTGCAATCCAGCACATCATTAATCTTAGTGAATTTTCAGCACTTATCATAACTTGATATGTTGATCTGGAATATTTATACGAACACGCCGACTAAGGTTCTTTAGCATTGATTTTTTCGATTAAATGCTCAATTTTATCGGCTTTTTTTGTATCGCCACCCAAAAACTCGGGTGCTTCTCTATAGTAATCCATTAAATCATCAAGAATATCGACATTTCTGCTGTCCAGTTGTGCCGCTAACTCAAGGTGTACCAGTGTTTTTTTTGCCAGACTCATAGCCCTGAACCAATTGGTTCTTTCCGCTTCTTTGCCATAACTTTTTGCTAAAATATGATGATATTCAGCGACTTGAGGTTCTATTTGGACGGCTACCTCAAGTTGTTTGATGGCTTCGTTATACTTTTCTTGTTCGTAATGGTTTAAACCCGTATGGAATAGATTCTCAGATTCTGCATTAGCTGATGCGATCTGGTTAAACTGTAAAAGACAGATCAAGCTTAACAGCAACTTATACAGACAGATTTTTGCAGGCGTATTCATCAGATTATGGAGTATAACGTTAACGTTTTGTTCTAATAAAGTTAAAAATAACATATAAAATAGTTCGTAAACATAGATTTATCATCATTTTCTTACGTGGTTGGACCACGGAGCTTCATGGTCTCAATTTTTACAGCGATCGCTTTACGACTAATCTCCCATCTGTTTTACAACAAACCCTGCTATTTTCAAACATTTTGTAACGATAATAGGATGAACTGACCTGGAAGGGCTCAGGGTTAAAGCAATGAATTAACCTATCGTTTTGATGGGTATAAAGTGTGAAACCAAGTCGGAATTATCAAACCTCATAATAGGAAAAGTCAGAAATTAAAGGCTTTGATCTGACTGCAAGGCGATTGTTATTTTGCGCAAAACATCAAGGGATGAGACGGTGAGAAATTTGCCGCTGCAAATCCCGAGTCGAGTCTGACCTGAGACCTAAACTCAGCATTAACAGCGGTTTGTTTTTATCCAGAAGGTAAACTTTCAGAAATATCATTAGATAGTGTATTTCTATGAAAACGTATCAATAAGCAAATTATTTGATCTCGATAAGCTCGATGTCAAACAATAATGTTGAATTAGGGCCAATCGCGCCACCTGCACCTCGTTCTCCATATGCCAGGCTTGAAGGTACAGCTATTTGCCACGTTGAGCCCACCGTCATTAAGGGTAACGTTTCTTGCCAGCCTTTAATGACCTGACTAACACCGAGTTCAACTGGCTCGCCACGCGCGTATGAACTGTCAAATTCGGTACCATCTATGAGTGTACCTCTGTAGTGGACAAGTACCGTGCTGGTACTGGAAGGTTTTTCACCTGTGCCGGCTTTGATGACTTTGTATTGAAGCCCACTTGCAGATTCGGTTACACCATCTTTCTTTTTATTCTCCGCCAGGTACTTTTCGCCATTAGCCTTGTTGCTGGTGGCTTGTGCATTTTGTTTATCTTGTTCCTTTTTCTGGTACTCACGCATGATGATTTGCATTTCAGTACTATTTAATTTGAGTTCAGCATTTGTTAGAACATCTTCTATAGCTTGCAGAAATGCAGGCGTGTCAAGCTCCATGCCCTGACGGGTTACATTCTGACCAAAAACAACACCTAATGCGTAACTGATTTTTTCCTGATCAGTTTCTACCTTTGCCGCGTGCACATTTATAAAAATAAAACTTAAAATTAGAACAAAAGTAGATTTAAATAATTTCATGAGAGCCTCGTTAAATTGATGTTATGTCATTTTCAGGACCAAAATCATAATCCCACAAAACTGTGAGTCAGCCAACAGGTGATTAGTTCTATTCGGATAAATTCTTTTTTGCTGTGACTGATTGAATAATGTTATCCATAAATTGAACCGGATTTGTATTTTCCGGTACAGCGTCCGAAAGCATGCGACGAAATTGTCGGGCGCCGGGCTGACCCTGATAAAGCCCGATAATATGTCGGGTCAGATTTTTAATATTGACACCAAGAGCACATTGTTTGGCTACATAATGTTTGAACTCTTCCAGTATTTCGTGTCGTGTGAGTGATGATGAATCATCATTAAAAATGACATTATCAGCCTCGACTAGCATAAACGGGTTTTGATAAGCAGCTCTTCCGACCATAACGCCATCCACATGCTGGAGCTGTGACTGGATTTGATCCAGTTCGGTGAAGCCACCATTAATAGATATATTCAAACTTGGCAGTGACTGTTTAATGGCATGAACACGTTCATAGTTCAATGGTGGTATTTCACGATTTTGTTTCGGACTTAGCCCGCTTAAAATTGCTTTTCTGGCATGAATGATAAATGTATCGCAACCAGCATCATTAACGCTTTTGATGAAATTGTATAAAAATTCATATGAATCCTGATCATCAATTCCAATCCTTGTCTTTACGGTGACAGGAATCTTTACGGTCGCCTGTATTTTGTTGACACATTCACTAACCAATTTTGTATTTGACATCAAACAGGCACCAAACTGACCATTTTGAACTCGATCACTGGGACAACCAATATTTAAATTAACTTCGTCATAACCTTCACCTTCTGCGATAAGGGAACATTCTGCCAGATCATTCGGGTTATTACCCCCGAGTTGAATTGCGAGAGGATGTTCTCTTTTTTCGTAATCCAGAAATCGTTTGCGGTCGCCATGAATTAACGCTCCGGTGGTAATCATCTCGGTATAAAGCACAACATGTTTTGATAGCAAACGCATAAAATAACGAAAATGTTTATCCGTATGGTCCATCATCGGTGCGATACTCAAGCGTCGATCAATTTGCCTTGTTTGCATGAAAGCGTTAACTAATGTTTGTTGTTCGTAACGATCGTACGGGTGAATGATGAACGCAAATAAAAACCACGTGGCAACGTCAGTTTATTCTGTCCTGTTTGATTTTTGTTTTTAGTTAAACTACTCGAATCAGCAGCCTTGGGTCTGATCTGTAAATAGGTTCCCATGGATGAACTTATTTTATCTATGTTTCCTAACACAATCATGTCGCAGAGTTCTTGCCAATCAGCTTTTAATTGTTGTTCCTGAGCTATATCGGGTCGCCATAAAACAGGAGAACCAATACGGCGTAATGCGATAGGGATGTCCTTGTTTACCTCAAACGGGATCCACAATACTTCCGTTAATTTACACTTTACCAGTGATGTTTCCCATAACGACAGGGACTCTGGGTCCAGTTGTGCCATACAGATATAAGTTGATTCTTTCGGGTTGCCGTTAGCGTCAATAGGAATTGATTTTAATTCGATGCCTAAATTAACAAAATCGGGTTCTGGTGCACTGGCAGCGTTTGCCCCAAGAGCAAGCTCTAGTAAATTCCCGAACCATCCCTTTGCACGGATCATCGAATCTGGCACCGGCATACTCATCCGATTAGCAAGTTGTTGTATCGTAATACCTGCCAGACTGGCTGCGCGCTCTAATAATTGCTGTTTAGTGACCGGTGGCGGGGTAGTAGGCATAACATATTATTTTATGTGGATAATCAGGATAGCCCATCAATAATTGAACTCTTAAGACATTCAAATTTTAAGGGGTCATCAATGGCATTGTTCTCGTCATTTTGTAAATAAAAAATGTCTACAACACGTTCACCATAAGTCGCTATTTTAGCATTTTGTAATTTAGCGCCACATAGATCCATTGCGGTCCCGATACGCGATAGCACGCCAGGGCGATCTATTGTGCTTACTTCCATTATAGTGCGATTATTTTTTTCATCGGTATCGAAAGTAACGCGTGTCGGCATGTTAAAACTTTTTAATTGTCTTTTTTGGATCCATTTACCCTGCTCAGGCATTCCCTGTGTCGAGTTCAGATCTTTTAATATACGACTCTTGATTTCATTACAGCGGTCATTGGTTTTAATCAGACTTCCATCATTTTCAAGAACGATAAAGGTGTCCAGGGTAAAACCTTTGCGATTAGTAATGATCTTTGCATCAACGACATTCAAGCCCAATTTCTCAATAGCTCGAGTTGTCGTTGCAAAAATATGTTTTCTATCTTGCATGTAGACAAATATAAGACTGCCGCCACGGCTGGACTCTTTTTTGACAACGACCAGAGGAGAACTTGTGTCCTTAAGACTGAGAATAGCTTCTGTATGCCATGCAATTTCTTCCGGTTTGTGTCTCAGGAAGTAATCCTCATCGACAGTTTTCCACAGTGCCAAAATATCTTTTTCATCGAAATCTTCAGTGCTGATCAGTGCGAGCGTTTCTTCTCGCGTGTTTTTGATCCGTTCTTTTTTAAGTATGGGTTTTTCATGCTCTCGTCTTAGTTCATAAAGAGTTCGATGAAACAAGGTCGTGAGTAATGTTCCTCGCCAATGGTTCCATAGCTCGGGATTAGTTCCACAAATATCAGCTACGGTTAACAGATGCAGGTAATTCAAATGATTCTGATCCCGAACCTCATGTGCAAACTTCATGATCACATCAGGATCATCAATATCCTCACGTTGCGCAGTTTTGCTCATAGTAAGATGCTTTTCTACCAGCCATGCGACAAGTTTGGAGTCGTAATCGCTTAACTGATGCTTTTTACAAAACGCGAGAGCATCTTTCGCCCCCAGTTTTGCATGGTCACCACCACGACCCTTGGCTATATCATGAAATAAACCGGCAAGATAAAGAAGCTCAAGTTTGGGCAGGTCTTTTGTCAAGGAATAACAAAGTGGAAATTTTTCCTTGTATTCATGCATCCCGAATGATCGCATATTTTGTATCACTGCCAGCGTATGTTCATCGACAGTATAAATATGAAATAGATCAAACTGCATCATGCCTTCAATCGCGGCAAAACTGGGCATGTAGGCACCCAGTACACCATAGCGATGCATCATCCTGAGTTTATGGCCTACTGAATTGGGTTGTTTTATGATTTCTAAAAACAAGCTTCGGTTTCGAATATCATCCCTGAAATCATCATCTATTAAATAGAGATGGCTTCTGATGAGCCGAATAGTGCTCGCCCTTACACCCTTAATCGTCGGGTCTTGTTGGCTCAGTAAAAACAGTTCGAATAGTGCAAATGGATAGCGTTTAAAAATGTTTTTATTAGCGACTTCTATATAGTCATTTCTTTTCTGAAAACGAGCGTTAATGGAAACAATTTTCTCGCTGCGATTAGCGTAGATTATTTCTTCCTGAAAATGTTGAAGCAGCATTTCATTTAAACGACTCATTTCGCGAATCGTTTTGAAATACATTTTCATGAAATCCTCAATGCCTTTGTTATCATTGCTTTTAAAGCCGATTAACTCTGCGACACTTCTCTGGTATTCGAACAATAGTCGATCTTCACGGCGCTCTGTTGTCATATGTAAGGCAAAGCGTACGCGCCAGAGTAAATTCCTGCCTTGTTCCAGAGCAGCATATTCATCGCGGGTAAGGAATTTATGTGTGACAAGGCTACTTAGGTCGATATTATCAAAATGCCGTTTGGCAACCCAACTGATCATCTGGATATCACGCAAACCGCCGGGAGATTCCTTTACGTTCGGTTCAAGTTTGCTTTCGGAATCGCTGTACTTTTCATGGCGCAGTTTTTGTTCCATGAGTTTTGCTTCGAAGTATTTTCGTGTAGGCCAGATTTTTTTCGGTCCGGTTACCTTACGCATATCCTCATAGAGTTTTTCATTGCCAGACAGTAGCCTGGCTTCCATGATATTCGTCATGATCGTAATGTCGTTTTTTGCTTCTTGCCGACATTCCTTGGTTGTTCTAACGCTATGCCCGACCTCCAGTCCAAAATCCCAAAGAAAAGTCAGGAAAGCTTCCAGTTTATGTTTGGATTCTTTTTTTGTACGTGGTTTTTCCAGCACCATCAGATCGATATCTGATGCGAGTAATAATTCAGAGCGACCATAGCCACCGACAGCAACCAGACTGAACTCATCTGTATCGATAAATTGATCCCAGGCGAGAACCAGTAGCTGGTCGATAAACCAGCCCTGTTTTTTGACAATCAGCTCTATGTTTTCCCCGGACTTAAAGCATTCAACCAGATATTCGTAGCCGGTCTTCAGGGTTCTTTTGAATGTTGTTAAAGGTTTGTTGTCCTGTTTAAGTTCTTGAAGAAAAATGGCTTTATCAAACAAAAAATTATCCGTAATATTTTTATCCATCATCAAGAGTAATCTTCATCAGGGCGCATGGTTAATACTTCATACCCAGAGTCAGTAACAAGAATGGTATGCTCCCATTGAGCGGACAAACTTCTGTCCCGTGTTACTACGGTCCATTCATCAGCGAGTAATTTGACTTCGCGCTTTCCTAAATTAATCATTGGTTCAATAGTAATTGTCATACCTGCTTCCAGTTTAAGTCCTGTATTGGGGCTGCCATAATGCAGTATTTGTGGGTCTTCATGAAATTCCTTGCCGATACCATGCCCGCAATATTCTCTTACTACCGAACAGTTATTTTTTTCCGCTAAAGTTTGTATCTCGTGTCCAATATCACCCAGGCTCACGCCGGGACGAACTAACCGGATACCTCGTTTCATGCAATCATAAGTGAGTTCAACCAATCGTTTTGCTGCAACAGTAGGTTCGCCAACATAGAACATCTTGCTGGTGTCACCGTGATAACCGTCTTTGATAACGGTTATATCAATATTGATAATGTCACCGTTTTTGAGTCTCTTTTCGCCAGGTATGCCATGACAAACAACGTGATTTACCGATGTGCAGATAGATTTCGGGAATCCATGGTAATTTAATGGTGCGGGAATGGCGTGTTGTTCATTAATAATATAGTCGTGACAAATTTGGTCGAGTTCTTCAGTAGTTACTCCGTTTTGTACTTTGGGCGCTATCATTTCGAGTACTTCAGCAGCAAGTCGACCAGCGACGCGCATCTTTTCAATTTCATCTGCAGTTTTAATAGAGACTGTCATAGGGTTTATTTATATTCGTTATATGGTCTTGAGTAATTGTTGTTGTAAATATTCTATGGTATAAAGCGTCCGCGATTTTCGCAAATACATTCAATTAACCGTCACACGCATGCTTTAACCATATATGGGGTGCCTGTCAGCAATAATATGCTTTGGCAGGTTGGTATATGGGGAGTGCGGAGGCTTAACCCTAAACAGGAGAACTTATCATGTCTAACGTCACCATGCGTGAAATGCTGGAGGCCGGTGTTCATTTTGGCCACCAAACCCGATACTGGAACCCCAGTATGGCACCATATTTATTTGGTCAGCGCAATAAAATCCACATTATTAATCTGGAAAAGACCCTTCCTTTATACGAAGAAGCGATTAATTTCATCAGTAAAATGGCCTCGAAAAAGGGCACAATATTATTTGTTGGCACCAAACGTTCTGCACAATCGATTATTGCAGAAGAAGCAAAACGCTGCGGTATGCCTTATATCAATCGTCGTTGGTTAGGTGGTTTGTTGACCAACTTCAAGACCGTTCGTGGTTCTATCAATCGGTTGAAAGAAATCGAAGCCATGCAAACGGATGGCAGCCTTGAGCGAATCAATAAGAAAGAACAACTGATGCTTAGACGTGAGTTGGAAAAACTGGAAGCTAATCTCTCTGGCATTAAAGATATGAAAGGCATTCCTGACGCGATATTTATTATTGACGTAGGTTATGAAAATATTGCTGTTAGTGAAGCAGTAAAGCTTGGGATACCTGTAGTCGGTGTGGTTGATAGTAATAATAGCCTGAAAGGTGTTGATTATGTCATCCCCGGTAATGACGATGCTATTCGTTCTATATCGCTTTATGTTAAGGGTGTTGCCGATGCAGTTCTTGACAGTCGCCAGTCAGTGGCTCATTTAGGTGGTTCCGAAAATAGTGATGAATTAATTGAGATTGATGAGTCAGGCGCGCCGGTAGAAGAAACCAGTGGCAAGCCTAAAGTCACTAAAAAAACAACCAAGAAAAAAGCAGCACAAATCACAGAAAGTGCTAGTTCAGAGGCAGAAGCAGTAGCAGTAGAAACCCCAGATTCGAATGAGTCTGAGACTACTGAAAAGAAGGTTGCCAAGAAGAAGGTTTCCAAGAAAAAGGTTGCCAAGAAAACGGCAAAAAAAGTCAGTAAAAAATCTGCTCCAGCAGCGGATGATGAATAATAGCGATTAATTCTGTTATTCATGTTTAAAAAATAGTAAGAGGAATATCTGATGCAAATAACTGCCTCCTTGGTTAAGGAACTCCGCGAGCGAACTGGCGCGGGAATGATGGATTGTAAAAAGGCGTTGCAAGAAGCCAATGGTGATATTGAAGCGGCAATTGAAGAAATGCGCAAATCTGGTGCAGCCAATGCTGCCAAGAAAGCAGGTCGTATTGCAGCTGAAGGTATCATTTCAATCAAGCAAGACGACAACACCGCGATCATTCTGGAAATCAATTGTGAAACTGATTTTGTCGCTAAAGATGAAAATTTTCTTAAATTTAGTGATGACGTCATTGATGCTATTGCAACACAATCGCCCGGCGATGTAGATACCCTGATGGGACTTACGGTTGGCGACCGAAGCTTGGAAGAAGCCAACCAGCAATTGATCGCCAAGGTAGGTGAAAAAATTACCGTGAGACGTTTTGAGAAACGGACCTCGAAGGGTCAGTTAGGTACCTATTTGCATGGCAACCGCATCGGCGTCATTGTTGAGCTTGATGGTGGTGATGAAGCTTTAGCCAAAGATTTGGCAATGCATATAGCCGCCAGCAAACCGGTTTGCATCAGTGAAGATCAGGTCTCAGAAGATATCCTGAATAAAGAAAAAGAAATATTTTCTGCCCAGGCAGCTGAAAGTGGTAAACCAGCAGATATTATTGAGAAAATGGTTACCGGCAGAATCAAGAAATACCTTAAGGAAATTACCTTGCTTGGCCAACCCTTCGTTAAAGACCCTGATCAAACAGTAGCGCAATTACTCAAGTCAGCAAATGCAACTGTCACTTCTTTCCTTCGTTATGAAGTTGGCGAAGGCATTGAAAAGAAAGAAGATAATTTTGCCGAAGAAGTGATGTCCCAGGCCAAAGGGGCTTAACTCCATGTCGACCCCGTCCAAATCATTAAAATATAGACGGGTTTTGTTAAAACTCAGTGGTGAGGCGTTGATGGGGAATGAGGCCTATGGCATAGACCCCAAAGTCATTGAACGACTTGCCCATGAAATTGCTGACTTATGTCAGCAAGGCGCAGAGATTGCAATTGTCATTGGTGGTGGGAATATCTTTCGCGGTACCGGCTTGGCAGCAGCCGGAATCGATCGCGTTACGGCCGATCACATGGGGATGTTAGCAACCATCATGAATTCACTTGCCATGCAAGATGCGTTGGAACGTGTTGATTTGCATGCCAGAGTCATGTCAGCGCTGAAAATTAATCAGGTGTGCGAAGATTATATTCGTCGTCGAGCCGTACGCCACCTTGAAAAAGGACGAGTTGTTATTCTGGCTGCCGGCACTGGCAATCCTTTCTTTACGACCGATTCAGCTGCAAGCTTGCGCGCTATTGAAATTGGAGCGGAATTATTAATCAAAGCCACGAAAGTTGATGGTGTTTATTCATCTGATCCGGTTAAAAATTCAGATGCGATTCGTTACGAATCTCTAAACTATGATGAAGTGATTGAGCGAAAACTCGGTGTTATGGATACGACGGCAGTTGTCCTTTGTCGGGATAACCATATGCCATTAAGGGTGCTGGATATGACCAAACCGGGTTCACTATTAAATGCGGCCAGAGGTGAAAACGAAGGAACTTTGGTTAGCTAATAACGAATTCTAGGAGCGAGTAATTATGGTAAAAGATATTATCAGTGATGCTAAAGATCGTATGCTTAAAAGCATTGAATCACTCAACATGGAAATGTCAAAAATAAGAACCGGCCGTGCCCATCCCAGCCTGTTAGAACAAGTTAAAGTAAAATACTATGGTGCGGAAACGCCGTTAAATCAGGTCGCTAGTGTTAATATTGTTGATGCCAGAACCCTCGGTATTAACGCTTATGAAAAATCCAGCATCCCGGATATTGAAAAGGCGATTATGAATGCTAACCTTGGTTTAAATCCGGTAACAGCGGGTGAAGTCATCCGGGTTCCTTTACCTCCACTAACAGAAGAAAGACGAAAAGATTTGATTAAAGTCGTTCGTGCCGAGGCGGAACAGGCGCGCATTGCTATTCGCAACATAAGGCGTGATGCCAATTCTTCCTTTAAGGAATTAATCAAAGAAAAAATGATTACGGAAGATGATGAACGAAAAGCAGAAGATCGTATTCAAAAAATTACCGATGAACACATCGCCATAATTGATAAAAATCTCGAAGCAAAAGAAGCAGAAATGCTCGAAATCTAGTGCTGTGAAATTAACGCGGACTTACATTTTTTTCCGGATTAAGAACAAGCCATTGATCGTCTGACGCATCATATTTAATGAATGCAAAGCCCATAATCACTAAACCAGATCATGTTGCGATCGTCATGGATGGTAATGGACGGTGGGCGAAGTCCCGCGGATTACCACGTGTTGCCGGGCATCGGTCGGGTGTAAAAACACTTAGAAAATTGATCGAACATGCGGTCAGGATTGAATTAAATACGATAACCGTTTATGCCTTTAGCCGCGAAAACTGGCAGCGTCCAAAAAAAGAAGTCGATTTATTAATGGACCTCTTTATTTCAGCATTGGAATCGGAAGTTGAGGATTTACACAAAAATAATGTCAGGGTCACGTTTATCGGTGACCGATCCGAATTCAGCAATAAATTGCAAAACTCAATTAACCAATCCGAATCCTTAACATCGCTCAATTCCGGTCTGTGTTTGAATGTAGCAGCAAACTACAGCGGTCGTTGGGATATTATCAAAGCGATACAATCGATAGCTCAAGAAATTGAATCAAAAACATTAGCCGTTGATGATATCAATGAAAAGCTTGTCTCCAGTAAATTATCACTAGCTGACTATAAAGACCCGGATCTGTTTATTCGCACTGGTGGTGAACAACGTATTAGCAACTATTTATTGTGGCAAACAGCTTATACCGAACTTTATTTTACAGAAACCTTGTGGCCGGATTTTGATGCAAAACAACTCGATCTCGCCATCGACTGGTTTTCAAAGCGTCAACGCCGTTTTGGTAAAACCGCTGAACAGCTTGAACAAACTCAAAATTAAGAATTGCCGATGTTAAAGCAAAGAATCATTACTGCAGCGGTATTAATTCCGATTGTAATAGCGGTTATTTTTTTGCTTGATACAGCCTGGTTTTCCGGCCTGTTTGCCGTGTTTGTCGCTATTGGCGCCTGGGAGTGGGCCGGTCTATGTCACCTGAACATGGCATATCGTTATGTCTATAGTATATTTATCGTACTGCTATTGGCTGCTTTATATTGGGCTAATAATAGTGCTATCTATTACGCTGTGATTCTGGCGGGTACGGTTTACTGGTTGTTGGCGATTCTACTGGTGGTCTTGTATCAAAAACAACGTAACGTTTTGCCCAAATCTGTACCGATCTCATTAGCGATAGGTTTATTGCTGTTGATTCCCATGTGGACGAGTTTAACTGTCTTGAAAACAGTTTCCGGTGATGGTGCTGTGCTAATCATGTTCTTGATGGTACTAATCTGGGGAGCGGATACAGCAGCGTATTTTGCCGGTAAAAAGTGGGGTAATCGACGTCTTGCCAGTCGGGTTAGCCCAGGCAAAACCTGGGAGGGTAGTCTCGCTGGTATAGTGGCGGGTATTGTTATTGCTTTAGCTTATGTTATTGTTTCACATCAGGTATTAAGCCACGCGCTGGCATTTATAGGCGTCTCAATTGCGACAGTCTCGATCTCTATTATTGGCGATTTAATGGAAAGTATGGTGAAACGTGAAGCAAATATTAAGGACAGCGGTTCAATTTTGCCTGGTCATGGCGGAGTTATGGACAGAATTGACAGTCTAACTGCTGCAGGGCCCGTATTTGTGTTTGGTATTGTTAATTTAGGAGTTGGAGCATGAAAGGTATTACCGTTCTGGGTTCAACTGGAAGTATCGGTGTTAATACGCTGGATGTGATTTCACGTCATCCGGATAAATACGGGGTGAAGGCATTAACGGCGAATACTAATGTCGACATACTGCTGGAGCAGTGTGTCAGGCATATGCCCGAGTTTGCGGTTATGGTCGATGAAAATTCAGCGTCATTGTTGGAAAAAAAATTAAAGAATAAAGCACCGGATATCACTGTTTTGAGTGGTATCGATGGTTTATTAAAAGTTGCCGAAGATGATGCTGTTGATTATGTTATGGCAGCTATTGTCGGTGCGGCAGGATTGCTACCAACATTAGGCGCCGCCCGCGCAGGAAAACGAGTGTTACTGGCTAATAAAGAAGCTCTCGTCATGTCGGGTAAATTGTTCATGGATACTATTCAGGAAAATGAGGCGGAGTTATTGCCGATTGATAGTGAACATAATGCAATATTTCAGTGTATGCCGTCAGATTTTTCTAAAGGCATGGATAATGTCGGCGTTAAAAAAATATTATTAACCGCATCGGGTGGTCCTTTTCGTACTACGCCATTAGAACAACTTGCTGCGATGACGCCCGATCAGGCTTGTGCGCATCCCAATTGGGTAATGGGCAGAAAGATATCGGTTGATTCTGCAACCATGATGAATAAAGGTTTGGAGGTCATAGAAGCCTGCTGGTTATTTCATACTCGACCTGAATTCATACAAGTCGTCATACATCCTCAAAGTGTTATACATTCCCTGGTTGAATATAGTGATGGTTCGGTTCTGGCGCAGTTAGGTAATCCGGACATGCGTACGCCGATTGCTTATGGCCTTGCCTGGCCGGAGAGAATTGATGCTGGCGTTGAGCGACTCAACCTGTTTGATATTGCGCGACTGGATTTTGTCAAACCCGATGAACAGCGATTCCCCTGTTTAAGACTTGCTCGTGAAGCGATGCAGCAAGGTGGTACGAGTAGCGCCATACTCAACGCCGCGAACGAGATTGCCGTCGATGAGTTTTTACATAAACGCTTACGTTTTACTGATATAGCCCGGGTCATTGAAACCGTGCTGGAGAAAGTTGCACATCACGAAGCAACCTCTCTGGATGTCATCCTTAATGATGATACATTAGCTAGAGAGTTCGCCAGAGCGGCGACAATTGATTTGGCTGCATAATGGACATTCTTCAATCCATTTTTGCTTTTGTTATTGCGTTGGGAGTACTAATTACTTTTCATGAGTTTGGACACTATTGGGTGGCCCGCCGTTGTGATGTCAAGATCTTGCGCTTTTCAATAGGATTTGGTCGAACAATTTATAAAAAAAGTTTTGGTCAGGATAATACTGAATTTGTTCTTGCCGCATTACCCTTAGGCGGCTATGTGAAAATGCTGGATGAGCGTGAAGGCGAGGTTAAAGAAGAAGAAAAATCGCGTTCATTTAATAGCAAACCCTTGTGGCAACGGTTTGCCATTGTTTCAGCGGGTCCTGTATTTAACTTTATTTTTGCTATTCTGGTTTATTGCATAATATTTGTTGTTGGCGTTAATGGCTTGAAACCTATAATCGGTGAAGTGGAACCCGCTTCTGTTAGTCAGCTGGCTGGTTTAAAAGCCGGACAGCAGATAGTGTCCGTCAATGACACACCAACCTTAACCTGGCCAACTGTCATAGAGTTATTGGTAAATCACACGGTAAATCGCGATGTTATTAATTTGAATGTCATTGATAATGATGGCTTGAAACAGGACATACAAATTGATCTGTCTAAAATTTCAATTGATGAAATGGCTGAAGGCAAGTTACTGGATGCCCTTGGCTTAAGCCTTGTTGAATTAAGGCTGCCTGCCATTATCGGTGAAGTGTTGCCTGGTGGTGCTGCAGAAAAAAGTGGTTTACGGCAGTATGATGAAATCATCAGTGTTAATGGTGTTCCTGCTAAAACATGGGGCCAGTGGGTAGATGTTATTCGTAATAATCCAGGGAAACCACTCAATGTTGAAGTCTTACGCAATGATATCGCGATTAATGTTCAAGTAATTCCTGCTGCAGTGGAATCAGATGGTGTCACCATCGGGCGCATTGGTGCTGCTGTTTTCGCGCCAGAAGGATTATTTGATTCTTATTTTGTAATGGAGTCTTACTCATTCCCACAGGCTTTTGTTAGAGCTATAAAAAAGACTTGGGAAATGTCAGTGCTAACTCTTCGAGTCCTTGGTAGAATGCTCATCGGAGAAGCTTCGGTCAAGAACCTGAGTGGTCCAATTAGTATCGCACAATATGCGGGGCAATCTGCCGGGATAGGGGTACTTGCTTTTTTAAGTTTTATGGCCATAGTGAGTGTCAGTTTAGGCGTGCTTAATTTGTTGCCGGTGCCATTACTGGATGGCGGACACTTAATGTATTACCTTATAGAGCTTGTTATAGGTAAACCGGTTTCCGAGACGATACAGTTATACGGACAACAAATAGGGGTGATCCTGCTTTTAGGGTTAATGAGTATTGCTTTCTATAACGACATTATCCGTTTGTTAGGATAAATAATTATAAAAATAACTAAGTAACAATCACATGCAATCTAAAGTTAATAAACTGCTTTACATTTTAATGCTCTCATTATCACTGCTCGGCCAATCTCAGGCGGCTCAAGAGTTTGTGATTCAGGATATCCGTGTCGAAGGTCTGGAACGAATTACTCCGGGAACCGTATTCAATTACTTACCCATGAAGGTAGGAGATACCTTCGATGACTCGCGTTCGACAGAAGCGGTCAAAGCGTTATTCAAGACAGGTTTTTTTGAAGACGTGAAACTGGAGCGAGACGGAAATGACCTGATTTTAATTTTTAAAGAACGACCATCGATAGGTTCTATCACGATGGTGGGTAATGAAGATATCAAGACCGATGAATTGCTCGAGAGTCTAAAACAATTTGGCTTTGCCGAAGGTAGAGTCTTTGTGCAATCACAATTGGACTCGGTTGAGCAGGAACTACAGCGTCAATATTACTCGAATGGTAAATACGGCGTCAAAATTAACTCTAGTGTTACAGAACTGGACAATAATCGTGTTGGCATTCGTATAGAAGTGTCCGAAGGCATTGCTGCCAAGATAAAGAAGATAAATATAGTTGGAAACACGGTTTACCCGGAAAAGAAATTGCTCAAGCAATTCAAGCTAAGCTCACCGACATTACTCTCGTTCTATACTAAAAATGATCAATATTCGAAACAAAAATTATCAGGAGACCTTGAAGCCCTGCGTTCATTTTATCTGGATGGCGGGTATCTGAATTTTAATATCGATTCGACCCAAGTCTCGATCACACCAGATAAAAAAGATATTTATATTACGATTAATATAACCGAAGGTGAACAATACACCGTGTCAGAGGTTAAGTTAGCGGGTGATTATCTTCTTCCAGAAGAGAGTTTGTTTGAACTAATCTCCATACAATCAGGTAATCTGTTTTCACGCAGGAGCATATCAGATAGTAGTAAGGCATTAACTGAACGTCTGGGACAGGAAGGTTATTCGTTTGCCAACGTCAATTCTATTCCTGATATAAACAAAGAAGACAAAACCGTCTCACTGACCTTTTTTGTCGATCCAGGTAAGCGTGTTTATGTCAGACGAATTAATTTTTCTGGAAACTCAAAAACAAAAGACGTTGTATTACGACGTGAAATGCGACAACAGGAAGGCGCCTGGATATCTACGACTCAGGTGGAAAGAAGTAAGCAGCGATTACAACGAACCGGTTTTTTTGAAGAGGTTAATGTTGAAACTCCCGCTGTTGCCGGCACCACTGATCAAGTAGATGTTAACTATACCGTAGAGGAACGTTCCGGAGGGCAATTAGGCGCGGGTATTGGTTTTTCGCAGGCACAGGGACTTATCTTTAATACTACTGTCTCTCAGAATAATATTTTTGGTACCGGTAATCGTATAAGTTTCCAATTTAATAATAGTAACGTGAATACACGGTACGGAATAGGTTACTCGAATCCCTACTTTACTGATGATGGTATCGGAAGTGCCTATGATCTATTTTATCGTGAAACAAACGCTGAAGATGCTAACCTGGCTGTTTTTGAAACCAAAGAATTTGGCGCATCGCTTGGATTTTCTCTACCTGTTACTGAGTACAATACGATAGGTACGTCGTTTGGTTATACCAATACTGAAATTACAACCTCCTCAATAACCTCATTCCAAATTACTGACTTCATCAGTAAAAACGGTAACCAGTATGACATTCTGAAGTTCTCGGCAAATTTTGCCTACGATACGCGTAATAAAGCAATCTTGCCTGATAAAGGAATGTTACAACGTTTTGTAGCTTCGGTTTCCTTACCTAGCCTTGGTGAATCGCTTGAATATTACAAGTTTAAATATGAAGCAAGTTGGTTCAAGGACCTTTACAAGGGCGACTTTGTTTTGGCATTAAGTGGTGACTTTGGCTATGGCGATAGTTATGGTGATACATCTGAGTTGCCGTTTTTTGAGAATTTCTATGCAGGTGGTCCGCGCTCTCTTAGAGGTTACGAAGAAAATACACTGGGCCCAAGAGACAGTACTAATCGAGCATTAGGTGGTGATACGCGTATAATTGCTAACGCAGAAATAATATTGCCCGTCCCTTTTTTAACAGAATATAAGAACTCTGTCAGATTGACTACTTTTGTTGATGCGGGCAATGTCTTTGGCGCCAATGAAGATGTCTCGTTTGGCGGGATGCGTTATTCTGCAGGACTCAGCGCGATCTGGATTTCACCTTTCGGGGCAGTTAGTGCGAGCCTTGCAGCGCCATTTGGCGATGAAAGCACAGACCAAATACAGAATTTTCAATTCACCTTTGGTACATCTTTTTAGTAATTAGTTATTTTGGAGTTAAATGTTAATGAATATTTTGTTTAAATCGATCTTATCAGTAGCCGTTATTTTGGCATTCACTACCCTGTCCTACGCAGAAGAGACGTATAAAATTGGTGCTGTCAATGCGTCACGGATTCTGCAGGAATCACCTCAGGCTGAAGCCGCAATAAAAATGCTTGAAAAAGAATTTTCGCCACGCGATAAAGCACTTGTTGAGCAACAAAAGAAAATAAAAGCACTTGAAGATAAGTTTAATAAAGACCGCGCGATCATGAGCGAGTCAGAACGAACAAAATTGGAAAGAGATGTTGTCGCAATGCAGCGTGACCTTAAACGTGATCAGGATGAATTCAGAGAAGATCTGAACTTCCGTCGCAATGAAGAATTTGGAAAAATCCAGAAGCGAGTTGTTGTCGCGATACAAAGGATCGCAAAAGAAAATAATTATGATGTTATTCTGGGTGAAGGCGTTATTTTTGCCAGTCCGAAAGTAGATATCAGCGGGTTGGTTATTGATTATCTTAAAAAGGAAGTTAACGGTACATCTGAATAGTTAATAGATTAACGAGTAATGTTTTATGCCAGCCACACTTGGAGAATTATCAAGAGTTAGCGGAGCAAGGTTAATTGGCGACGCTAACTGTAGTATTAATTCTGTCAACACGCTGGGGCGGGCGAAGGAAGGCCAAATAACATTCTTGTCAAACCGACATTATGCTCATTTATTGGCTCAAACTTCCGCTTCAGCAGTGATATTGTCAGAAGAGGACTTAAAAAACTGTCCTACATCTTCTTTAGTTTGTGAATTTCCCTATTTGGCATACGCCAGGATTGCAAACTATCTATACTCGGGGAATCAACATTCCGCTGGTATTCATAAAAGTGCGGTGATTGGGCAGGAATGTAAAATTGATCAATCATCTTCTATCTCGGCAAATGTTGTTGTCGGAAATAATGTTGTTATTGGCTCCGAAACCTTTATTGGGCCGGGATGCATTATTGGTGATGACGTCCACATTAATGAAAACACATCATTATCTGCAAATGTCACTATATGTAATAATGTTACTATCGGTAAAAATGTTATCCTCCATCCCGGAGTAGTCATAGGTGCTGATGGTTTTGGATTAGCGCCGGATAAAGGTCAGTGGATAAAGATTCCCCAGGTGGGCTCTGTAAGAATTGGTCATAATGTTGAAGTTGGCGCAAATACAACGATTGATAGAGGGGCAATTGAAGATACAATAATTTGCGACGGGGTGAAGATAGACAATCAAGTGCAGATTGGTCACAACGCGTACATTGGTGAAAATACAGCCATTGCAGGATGCGTTGCAGTTGCTGGTAGTGTCATTATTGGAAAAAGATGCCAGATTGGCGGTGGGAGTTGTATTAACGGGCATATCCAGATTGCAGACGATGTTATTATTACGGGTATGTCAGGTGTTGCAAATTCTATCAAGACGGCAGGTATTTATTCATCAGCAATACCCGCTGTGGATAATAAAGTCTGGAGAAGAAATATTATACGATTTAAAAATCTGGATGAAATAATAAAAAAGATAATGATTAAATTGGAATAGGAATGGAAGAATATTTATGCAAGATGCTTCAGACATAATTGATGTAGAAAAAATAAAAACGCTTTTACCGCACCGCTATCCGTTTCTATTGATCGATCGTGTGCTTGAGGTAAAAAAGGGTCAATCTATAAAAGCACTTAAAAATATCTCATTCAATGAGCCCTTTTTTCAGGGTCACTTTCCTAATAAATCAGTGATGCCGGGTGTTTTAATCATAGAGGCGATGGCTCAGGCTGCGGGTTTACTCGGCACATTAGGAATCGAAGAAGGAAAACTGTCTAAAGATAGCCTGTTCTACTTAGTCGGGGTAGACAAAGTTCGATTTAGAAAACCAGCTGGACCTGGTGATCAATTAATTATAGACGTCGAGTTTATTACTCTGAAAAGAAATATATGGAAGTTTCGTGCTTCTGCTTATGTAGATTCAAAATTGGTAACATCGGCAGAGATCCTGACAACTGTCATGGAATGATCCATGATCGACTCTACGGCTATTATTCATCCCGATGCTGTTTTAGCAGCTAACGTAAGCGTTGGTCCTTATTCAATTATAGGCGCAGACGTATCTATCGAAGCAGGATCTGTTATTGGTCCTCATGTCATTATTAATGGTCCAACGAAAATAGGCCCCGATAATAAAATATTTCAATATTGTTCTATCGGTGATGACCCGCAAGATAAAAAATACCAAAAAGAAAAAAACTCAGTACTGGAAATAGGTGCCGGAAATACCATTCGTGAGTATGTATCTATTAACAGAGGTACTGCCGATGGCGGTGGCAAGACTATTATTGGCGATAATAACTGGATTATGGCTTATGTTCATATCGCACACGATTGTATCGTTGGTAATAATACGGTCTTTGCTAATAATGCAACATTAGCAGGTCATGTGACTATTGACGATTTTGTTATTCTGGGTGGTTTCACCGGAGTTCATCAGTTTTGCCGTGTTGGCAGTTATAGTTTTTCTGCAATTGCATCAGTCATTGTTAAAGATGTCCCTCCATATGTATTAGTTGCAGGAAATTCAGCAAAACCATCCGGTCTTAACCGGGAAGGCTTGAAAAGACATGGGTTTGATTCAGACACTATTAATATATTACGCAAGGCCTATAAAGCAATTTACCGGGATGGGTTGGTTTTGAAAGATGCACTTAAGGTGTTGTCTGATCTAGCGGTAGAATCTGACAAAGTAGAAAATATGCGTTCATTCATTGAAGCCTCTCAACGAGGAATCGTCAGGTGAGGATGTTTTACTCAAAATTTATAAAAAGATAATTCGATGGTTCGAATCGGTATTGTCGCAGGTGAAGCATCAGGCGACACGCTTGGTTCTGGACTAATCAATGAATTAAACAAGCAGATTAAAGAACTATCAATAGAAGGCATTGGTGGTGATAAGCTTGCTAATTCAGGGATGAAGATTTTATATCCCATGGAACGACTATCCGTCATGGGTATTACCGAAGTACTTGGCCGATATAGAGAACTAAAAAATATACGTGACAGTGTTCTGAAATATTTCATAAATAACCCGCCAGATGTGTTTATAGGTATCGATGCCCCTGATTTTAATCTTTGGCTGGAAAAGAATTTACGCAAGGCAGGAATAAAAACAATTCATTATGTCAGTCCTTCTGTCTGGGCCTGGCGTGAATATAGAGTCAAAAAAATCAAAACAGCAGTTGATCTGATACTAACACTTTTCCCCTTTGAGACTGCTATTTATGATAAATATCAGATTCCAAATAAGTATGTTGGGCATCCTTTAGCCGATAAGATTCCTGAGGAGGCTGATCCTCAAACGGCAAAAACCAAACTGGATTTACCTCAGGACAAGACAATTGTTGCTTTATTGCCTGGCAGTCGTTTGTCCGAGATACGAAAAATCGCTGAACCACTTTTAAGAGCAGCAGAATTATCGCTAAGAGAGAACCCAAATCTTTATTTCATAAGCGGATTAGTGAATGAAAATTCACTGAATACGTTTACAGAAATAAAAAACAAAGTCGCTCCCGATTTGGCTGTAAATACCTCGGTTGGTAATACGGCGCTTATAATGGAAGCGGCAGATATTATTATGCTGGCATCCGGAACGGCAACACTGGAAGCAATGTTGTATAAAAAACCGATGGTTGTTGCTTATCGACTTTCTTTTTTAACACACTTTATTGTTAAATTACTTGCCAGGATACCTTACGCATCGTTGCCTAATATTTTAGCAGGTAAAATGTTGGTGGCAGAGTGCTTGCAATCCAGTTGCACTCCCGAGATGTTATCCTCGGAATTAAACAAGTTATTAGGTTCTGAAAAAAAACAACAACAGTTGAAAGTTGAGTTTACAAGTCTATCAAGAGAACTCAGGCAAAATGCAGATTTGCAGGCAGCAAACGCAGTGATTAAATTAATTGGCAATAATAGAAATGACTGATTACGCTTATATAAATAATATCAGGTTACTGGCCGGGGTTGATGAGGTGGGAAGAGGGCCATTGGCAGGACCAGTTGTAGCGGCAGCAGTCATGCTTGATTCGCGCAAGGTAATCACGGGTTTGAAAGATTCAAAAAAACTGAGTCATAAAAAACGTCAATCCATGTCAGATGAAATAAAAGCCAAAGCTTTTGCCTGGGCATTGGGACGGGCTGAGGTTGAAGAGATCGATGAGTTAAATATTCTACATGCCAGTCTGTTAGCTATGAAACGTGCGATTGAAGCATTGCAAGAGATACCTGAAATGGTTGCGGTAGATGGACAGTACACGCCTGATGTTAGTTATAAAAAAATTGCGATTATCAAGGGCGATAGCCTGATCCCTGCAATCAGCGCCGCTTCGATCATCGCCAAGGTGTCGCGAGACAATGAGATGATTAACTTTGAACAGGTTTATCCCGGCTATGGTTTTTCATCACATAAAGGTTATCCGACTAAACAACACATAGCCGCATTAAAACAACTGGGTATTACTAAAATACATCGGCGTAGTTTTGGACCTGTGGCAAAGTACATCGTCTAGCTGCTTATATATGAGTTTTGTTCATTTACATTTGCATACCGAATTTTCATTAGTCGATGGATTAATCAAGATTAATGTCTTAGCAGACAAGGTTGCTGATATGGCTATGCCAGCAATTGCTGTTACAGAACAGGGCAATACATTTTCTGCCGTTAAATTCTATCGTGCAATGCAGAAAAAAGGTATTAAGCCACTTATTGGCGCAGAATTAAAAATCTTCAGTATTAATCAGGATGAAGCCTCTGATGTTGTTCTTCTGTGCCAACATATAGAGGGGTTCCAGAATTTATCACGATTGATAACGAAAAGCTTCGTAGAAGGACAGTCCCGTGGACAACCATTTATACAGTTTGAATGGCTGAAAAAATATAACGAGGGACTTATCGTCATTGATTGTGCTGAATCGGGTGATATAGCCAACGCTTTATTACTTCAGGATGAATCGAAAATTGAAAGTAACATAGAAAAATGGATGTCGGTTTTCCCTGACAGGTATTTCTTTGAATTGCAGCGTATCGGTAAACCAGGTCAAAACACATCGATAAGTCAGACAATTGATTATTCTACAAAGTACAGTGTTCCTGTTGTCGCAACTAATAATGTTCGTTTTATTGAAGAAGATGATTTTGAAGCGCATGAAGCACGTGTATGTATACAGCAAGGATATACGCTGAACGATCCGAGGCGCGTCAAACAGCACACGAACCAGCAATACCTTCGCACAATTGCTGAAATGCAGGAATTATTTTCTGATATTCCCGAGGCATTGGAAAATACAGTTAAAATAGCGCAACGCTGTAATGTCGAGTTCACCCTCGGCGAACATTTTTTGCCTCATTTCCCTGTCAATACAGCAGAAAGTCAAGACGAGCGTCTGATGAAAGATGCAAAATCAGGCTTAGAAAAAATTCTTGCTGATAATAATATTCCTGAGTCGAGTTATGAGAAGTACTTTGCACGTCTGCAACGCGAAATAGATGTGATTACCGGCATGGGTTTTTCCGGTTATTTCCTTATTGTCGCAGACTTTATTCGCTGGGCTAAAGATAACGGTATTCCTGTTGGACCCGGACGCGGTTCAGGAGCCGGATCGCTAGTAGCCTATGCATTGGATATCACCGAATTAGATCCGCTTGAATATGATTTGCTGTTTGAACGTTTTCTTAATCCTGAACGTGTTTCATTGCCCGATTTCGATGTCGATTTTTGTATGGAACGTCGTGATGAAGTGATCGATTATGTCGCTCAAAAATATGGCCGTGATCATGTCGCTCAAATAATCACCTATGGCACGATGGCCGCAAAAGCTGTGGTCAGGGATGTTGGTCGAGTATTAGGATTCCCCTATGGTTTTGTTGACCAAATAGCAAAGCTCATTCCGTTTGATTTGAATATGACACTGGACAGAGCGCTCGCGGAAGAAAAAGTATTAAGACAGCGCTACAAAGCAGAAGAAGATGTGAAGTCATTACTGGATCTGGCACAAAAGCTTGAAGGGCTATCGAGAAATGCCGGACGTCATGCTGGTGGCCTTGTTATTGCGCCTAAACCCTTGTTTGAGTATATGCCGCTTTATTGCGAACAAGGTTCCCAGACAACGGTTACACAATTTGATATGGGTGATGTTGAGTCGATAGGACTGGTTAAGTTTGACTTCCTGGGTCTTAGGACGCTTACCATCATAGATTGGGCGTTACGTGATATTAATCAGATCAGAAAACAGGAAAAAAAAGAGTCGATTAATATTAGAAAAATCCCGCTTGATGATCCGGGCACGTATGAATTGATACAACGCATGGATACAACGGCTGTATTCCAGTTGGAATCAGACGGCATGAAGAAACTGATAAAGCGTCTTCAACCCGATGTATTTGATGATTTGATCGCGCTCGTGGCCTTATTCAGACCGGGGCCATTGCAGTCAGGCATGGTCGATGACTTTGTTGACAGAAAGCATGGGCGCGCACGCGTTCAGTATATGCACGATGATTTGGAACCCGTCTTAAAGCCGACCTATGGTGTCATACTTTATCAAGAACAGGTGATGCAAATTGCCCAGATACTGGCGAATTTTACGCTTGGTGCAGCTGACTTATTACGCCGTGCTATGGGTAAGAAAAAAGCGGAAGAGATGGCTAAGCAAAGGGCTATTTTTACTGATGGTGCCGTTGAGCGTGGTATAGATAAACGACAGGCGACGATGATATTTGACCTGATGGAGAAATTCGCCGGTTATGGATTTAATAAATCACATTCCGCTGCTTACGCGCTTGTCGCTTATCAAACGGCGTGGTTGAAAGCACATTATCCCGCCGCATTTATGGCTGCGGTTTTATCATCGGATATGGATAATACGGACAAGGTTGTGACCTTGCTTGAAGAAGTGAGACGTATGAAGATTGAATTACTGCCGCCGTGTGTTAACCGGAGCCAGTATAGTTTTACTATTCTTGATGATAAAACCATCTGTTATGGTCTGGGTGCTATCAAAGGTGTTGGTTCAGCAGCGATTGAAATACTGGTCAATGAGCGAATGGAAAACGGTCCCTATTCAGATTTGTTTGACCTTTGTAAGCGAGTAGATTTGCGTAAAGCCAACCGCCGTGTACTTGATGCCTTGATTCGTTCTGGCTCCATGGATCAACTGGGTGCTGGCAGAAGTAGTCTTGTCCATAATCTGGCAAAGGCAATCTCATTAGCCGAACAACACAGCCACAATGACACCAGTGGCCAGGATGATATGTTTGGTTTGGTTGTGGGTAATAGTGACAATAACGATCAGTCCGATAACTCATCAATGTATGAGGTGATTCCCGAATGGAATGAGAAAGAAAGGTTAACAGGTGAAAAAGATACGCTTGGATTTTATCTTAAAGGTCATCCCATTAATCGTTATGAGCATGAATTAGAAGGAATAATAAGTTCAAGGTTAAATGCATTTAAACTGGGTAGTGTTATTGTTGCCGGCTATATTATGAGTATTCGCACGCGTACTGGTAGTAGAGGAAGAATGGCAGAGCTTCGGCTGGATGATAGAACAGCTCGGGCATTAGTTAACGTTTATTCTGATGATTACCTCAAATATCGACATTTACTTGTCAAAGATCAATTGGTTATCATTAAAGGCAAGGCTATTGAGGATGATTATATTGAAAGTGGAATCTCGATACGCGCAAATGAAATCTTTAGTCTGGATGAGATCAGAAAACGAAATGCAAAACTCGCCTTGAGTATGGATAATGAGCAGCTAAGGAATGGTGGTATAGAGCGATTGAAGACCATCATTGCACCCTTCAGAAATGGGAGTTCGGCTGTGTCTATCCGTTACAATAATGGGCATGCAATCGCGTATATTAATCTCGGCGAACAGTGGAATTTAACAATAAATGATGATTTATTGGATAAATTATCAGAATCAATTGGCAAAGAGAATGTAAAAATAGATTATAATGCCCGTCGCATTTAATAATTTTATGTAACCGTATGAATTTTCTAGATTTTGAACAACCCATTGCCGAGCTCGAAGCTAAAATCGAGGAGTTGCGTCACGTTGGTAATGATAAAGAAATAAATATCAATGAAGAGATCTCTCGCTTAAAAAAACGCAGCAGAGAGCTCACTGACTCCATCTTTTCATCATTGACGCCCTGGCAGGTGTCTCAGATTGCACGGCATCCTCAGCGCCCTTACACACAGGACTACATCGATCGTATTTTTACCGATTTTGAAGAACTGCATGGTGAGCGTTATTTTGCAGATGATCCGGCAATCATTGCGGGTATCGCTCGTTTGGATAAAAAGCCAATTGCCGTGATAGGCCATCAAAAGGGACGCGATACGAAAGATAGAATAATGCGAAATTATGGTATGCCTAAACCTGAAGGTTATCGTAAGGCATTACGTATTATGCAATTGGCCGAGCGTTATAATTTACCGGTGCTTACATTTATTGATACGCCAGGTGCGTATCCGGGTATCGATGCTGAAGAACGTGGTCAAAGCGAAGCCATAGCCAGAAACTTAATGGCAATGTCTGAATTGAAAACACCGGTAATTGCTACTGTGATAGGCGAGGGTGGTTCCGGAGGCGCACTTGCTATTGGTGTGGCCGATTGCTTATTGATGTTGCAATACAGTACGTATTCTGTGATTTCACCTGAAGGCTGTGCTTCAATTCTCTGGAAAAGTGCGGATAATTCCAAAGAAGCTGCTGAAGCGATGGGTATTACGGCGCAAAGGTTACATGAACTTGAGTTAGTTGACCGTGTCATTGATGAACCGTTAGGCGGTGCACACCGTGATTTTGATGCGATTGCCAATAAAATAAAACAGGCCTTAATTGAAGAACTGGAAAAGCTGCGATCATTACCCGTATCCGAAGTTGTAATACAGAGACAGCATAAAATCAGACAGATTGGTAAATTCAAACAAAACTAGACTTTCATACGTCATTTTTTAATCATATGCTTGGCATATGAATAATATTATGTCTTCAAGTTCACTCTCGGAATACAGTTTCTCTTCGTTACTTAAATCTTTTCCACAAACAGAAAAAATCTGGATCGCTTATAGCGGCGGCATGGATTCGAGTGTTTTATTACATCTGGTCCATGAAAATATAAGTTCAATTGAGCAATCTCTTGAAGTGGTATACGTGAATCATGGACTCCATGAAAAAAGTAATGAGTGGGCTGAATTCTGCAGACGTCAATGTAAAGATTATGGCGTCACTTTTACGCAACTGGATATTAAAGAGGCCTTACCCAAGGGCTGCAGTATTGAAGCCTGGGCCAGAGAACAGCGATATTCACTGCTTGCCGAAATCATGAATGACAATGATTTACTGCTTACTGCCCATCATCAGGATGATCAAGTGGAGACCTTTTTTATACAGGCCTTAAGAGGTGGTGGTCCACGCGGTCTGGCATCAATGCCACTGTATAAGAAAACCATGAAAGGTATTCATGTCCGACCACTTTTAGAATTCAGGCATAGCGAGTTGGCTACATATGCGAAAGAGCATGAGCTCTCATGGCATGATGATCCGAGTAATGCCGAGACCAGGTATGATAGAAATTATCTGAGGCATAAGGTGTTATCAATAGTTGAACAACGATGGCCTGCTTATCGAGAAACGATCAGCAGACTTGTAAGTCACCAACAAGATTATAAAGTTTTGCTCGATGAGATTGGTCGTGAAGATCTGAGCCGTGTTTTATCTGCTGATACATTTAACTTGCAGGTAGATCAATTAAGAAAGCTTAGTGTTGAAAGGCAAAAAAATATTCTCTTTACATGGATACAAGAACGACAATTGGAGCCCCCCGGCTCAAAGCATATTAAAAAAATTATTTCAGATCTGATTACTGCAGATAATGATAATGCACCCTGTGTAAACTGGAAGGATGTTGAACTAAGACGATATAGAAACGGCTTGTATGCATCAAAAAGACTGGTCATGCCAATTGAAAATAACAAGTATGAATGGAATATTCTCGAGACTTTAATAATAGAAGATGAAGTATTGATGGCCAGCTCAGAGAGCGGGACCGGAGTTTCTAAAGATAAAGTTAAAAATAAGAAAGTCATTGTTCAATACAGGCAAGGTGGTGAAAAATTGAAGCCTCATAACAAGACACATTCAAAAACAGTGAAGCAATTATTTCAGGAACGTGGTGTGTTGCCCTGGTTAAGGGATCGGTTTCCCCTGATCTATGTCGATGAAGAACTAGCGGTTATTCCAGGTTTATGCATTGATAAAAAATATGCGGCTGACAAAGACGAACCCTCCTGGAAAATAGAATGGTCTGGATATAATAAAGCGGTGCAGGGTTGATGGATAATCTCTTTGTACTCGCTCATTTATGCTTATCTGAAACTGAACTGGATAAAAAATTATTTTTATCAGAAGTTACAGCCAGATTGATATTGTCCGGTTCTACTAAAAATATTTCTATTGATTTCGACTTTCAGTTGAATAAGCCGGGTCATCCAGACAAACCATTGCTTGTGCTGCCACGTGATTTACCAAAACGTAATATTCAGACTACTGAAGGTCGGGCGGCACTAATCCATTCCATAGCTCATATCGAGTTTAATGCTATAAATCTTGCCTGGGATTTGATTTGTCGATTTCAGGATATGCCAGCTGAATTTTATACAGATTGGGCACAAGTAGCTCTGGAAGAGACAAAACATTTTCGGCTTTTACAGAAGAATCTGAATGATCTGAATTATGCTTATGGTGATTTTCCTGCACATAATGGTCTATGGGATATAGCAGATAAAACCTCACACGATTTATTATTACGTTTGGCAGTGGTCCCTCGTATCATGGAGGCACGAGGTCTTGATGTAACGCCAGGTTTAATTGATCGGTTTCGTAGTATTAAGGACGATGCTACCTGCTCATTGCTGCAGCTTATTCTTGAGGAAGAAATCGGCCACGTTAACATAGGTACAAAATGGTACCGTTACCAATGCGATAAATTAAACGAGGATTCCGAGGAAAAATTTAAAAAAATAGCAGAACAATTTTTGCCATCAAATACGTCAACGAATATTAATCATGAAGCAAGATTGATGGCGGGATTTAGCCAATCAGAACTGGATTATATTACGTCTCATTAATACAAATAAAACATTATGACTATAATAAATAAAATTAAAGCTTTTCTCTCTCCAGCTAAACTGGATCCTAAAGCCGCATCTGTTTCGGTTGAACCAATGACGATGAAGGAACGTGAAAAACTTGTCTATGATACAGAGAGGCTAAGATTACAAAAGCTCTATGAAAAATGGCTATGTAAGGAGACATGGGTGATCCAGACGGAGGGGATACCGTTATTATTAGGTATTAACCCGGATTCACCCGTTGCTATAGATAATAATGATGCCACGAAAGTACAGGACTTATGGGAACATGCGCATGGCTGTATTCAAAAAAATATATTGTCAGTTATTAATATAGAAAAACCCTCTGGCGAGTGGGAAATTAAACCGGTTGAACTCTATCGTTGGGCAACCGTGAGTCGAGTACCTGTACCTCCAGAGTTTGATGCACTAATGGGTTTTGTTATGCAAACAGTGAAGCTTGATAATAATCCGGTTCATGCCCGTAATGAAGAAGCACATAATGCTGCATATCATCGTCATAGAGAGATTGTGCTGGGTGCTGCTATATCTTTATTGATTAATGCACCGAAGCAATGTTTCAATAACAAGGGTGGCGTTGAGATTGATAAATTAACAAGCCTTATTATGCAGAATAAGGCAGAGTGGTTTGGTGAGGAAGATTCCTTGTTAACAGAATCAGCGATAACAGACTTGATCAATGATTATATTAAAATGACCCGGCCCGTACTTTAAGATAAAAGTTAATGTGTAATGGGCACTTTTGTCTTTTGCATTACGGTCGATTCCTCTAGTGAATAATCAGAAGCAAGTAGTGTAAAGCGTAAAAATATATCTCCAATCTCGACAATGTCTCCCTCATGCAATTCTGCCTTTCCGATCTTTTCATTATTAATGTAAACACCATTCATTGAGTTCAAGTCAATAATATCAAACGTACCATTATTATTTCTATGAATCTCGGCATGTCGTCTGGAAAGTGACGTGTCATTGAGTGTTAATTCATTATCTTTACTTCGACCAATTCGCCAAATTGTTCGCGTTATCGGATACCGGGTTTCTTTACCATCATCTGCAATTAGATAGGCATAAGGTCTATAGTTGTTGCTGGCATCGTCGGAAGATTGGGGGCGTCGATTCCATAGTAGAAATAATGTAATTAAAATGAAAATAATAATAATAATAAAGGCCGCTGGAAGGCCATACCAGAGCCATAAGTTAATGGCCTCGTTATCAGGTTGTTTTGTGATGATTTGAATCGGTGGATTATTATTTGATGTCAATTGCCGGGCAGATTCAATAACGGTATTGGTGTTCTCAGGTCGGCTCGGTACGGCTTGTTTTGTAACTTTTATATTGACAGGAACAGTAATGCTCTTTGTCTCGTGTTTGCTTTTGAAAATCAGGCTTACTTTATCTGAAGGCAGGTTTTTCCGGTAAAGCTCATCCAGAGCCACCGAAAATGTGCCGCCATTATCCATATTGTCGAGCAGTGATTTTAATTTGATTATCGGCAAGTTGTAGCTCATATCAGTTTCAATATAATTGCCACCAGTTTCTTCACTTAATCTTCGGATAGTTTGTAATGCAACTGATAATGAAACCGAGCGGGGATAGCCGATCGAATTGATAACTACTCCTGATTTTCTCGCCGCGTTGATTACATCTGAATGAAAGTAAGCTTTGTCTTCTGCCTGACCATCAGAGAACAGAATAATTAGTTTTCTTTTTGCGCTAAATGACGTGAGACTGTCAATGGCCTTGATCAAATTGAGATACAGTTCAGTTGTTTTTCCAGTGGCGTTTAGCGAGTCAACTGATTTTGAAAGTAAAAACGTTGATGTTCCTAATGGCGATATAAAACGTATGGATTTATCAAATGATGCCAGCCCTGCTTTGTGATGTGGTTTGAGTTCACTCAACAGTTCTTTTATCTGGAGTTTGTTTTTTTCAATAACATTCTGTCTATTTGGGTCACTTGTATCCACTAAAAACAGGATGGCAGTCGTATCATCCTTTTGTGGAAACAGGGTTAACTGACTGACCTGAAGAGTGGTGTCATTTGAACGTGCGGATATTTCGGGTTCCGGATCCGTTGTTAAGCTCCTGTATGTACAGTCCAGAAGCTTGGTGGTTTGTTGACAGTTAATGTCAATTCCGTCGGTTAATGTGTTCCATGCCAATACATGTCTGCTCAATACGGACAGGCATAAAAAGAATATTATGAGTGTTAGGGGTGAATTCCTGTTCAAGAAATTGCGGCCTTCTATTTATCAGGAAAGAGTGGATCTGGTAAATCGTAAAACTCGATATGCACTGATTTTACCCCGCGTCTTTGTTCATCTACCTGATTAAACGTATCATCAGGTTCTTTAAACTCACCCAGTTGTGCAATGTCTTTATCAAGTTTAGCCTTAACATTGATGATTTTCTCATGCAGTTCATTGGAATATTCCAGCTCATAGGCCCTGGGTTCGGACGAACTGGCCATATTTTCTATTTCTGATAGCCAGAGGTAAATCGAACCGTCTTCTCCGGTTTCTTTGTTGGGTTGAACCACATGTGCTGATATCAGACGAAACTGTGATGGCAGATATTCAGTCGTCGGCCAGCCTAACAATGGCGGGAAAGAAAAATATGTGATGACATAAAATGCAGATGTAATAATGATCGTCGCAGCCTTAACCTTCCAGGACCAATTAGAATAAAGATTTATGCTAAGCAGGAGCAAGCCAATTAAAATATAGGCTGAAATAATGCCAGTTATACCCAGTATCACAATATTTTCTCCAATATGATTATTTGTTTAACCCAGTTCGACAAGAGATTTTGGCAGGAAGTTGATCCCATAGACATTGCCGTCAGCACCAATTTTAAATCGTAATGCCGTTTTTTCATCGCCTCTTTTTTCAAGATTCACAGTTCCATAGTAAACTACTTCCAGTTTAGGATTTACTTTAACCAAGCGCACATTCACATCAACCGGTTTACCTGTTTCAGAAGCATAATAGTGGAGGTTGACTATGTATTCGCCTTTTACAATACCACGTAATGTGACGACTTCCTGATTTAGTGGGTTTTGTAATTCTTCACCATTGATTGTAATCGTATCATTTACCAAGCCTCGGTCATCACGGTCAAGATGTAACAAGCCGGCTTCCGGAGTTCTGAACCAGAGTATTTGACCTTCCGGATCTTCCACCCAGACATCTACATCATCCGGACTATTGTCCTCCCAGGTAATCGTTAATATATATTCGGCTTTTGGATCAATAATGCCCGATTTTGCTTCCGGGTTCATAAACATGATGGCAACCAGAAATAAAAAGGTGAACCCCAGAAGTGCGTTAAAGAGCAGATCTGTAAACGGGTCTGAGCGAAGACGATCTTTAACGCTCATTACTTAATTAGTTTCCACTGATTTTTGGAATGACATGGACTTGTGTCAAATGACGTGTTAACTCGATAAGCTCGTCGGCGTGTCTGTCGAGCATATGATATTGTGTAGCGGCCAGAATACTGCAGATGAGCCCGGCAAGGGTTGTGTATAATGCCGTGCCCATTCCATTGCTCATATGCTTTAAAATCTGTTGCATACCACTGACATCAAAATCGGCGATATTAGCAACAGATGCCAGCATAAATATAAATCCGATAATTGTGCCAAGTAATCCAAGTTTTAACATCATGTCGGAGACAAACCAGCCAATTTCCTGTGGACCTTTTAATCGAGATTCATAGACATCTATTAAATCGGATGAAGAGCCGACTTCTTCTGGATTAGTTTTATTGTTGTATCGGTAATGAAGGTCTCTGATATATTCAGTCATGAAACAATGGGGTAGTTTGATGTTTGAGTTAACATAAACGTCCTCATCATTTATAGTCAGATCAATTTTGCTTTCTTGTTTAATGATGTTATCGACTTCTCTGGACAGGTTTGTTTGTAGAGAAAGCGTATAGATTCTTCTTGCGCAATGTAGCGTGACCATCATATAGATTAATGCAATAACCCAGCAGATTTTGCTTTGATCAACGCTAAACAGTGAGGAAACAATACCCTCATTCCAGGTGATGATTAATGCGAATACGATTAGCCCGGTCAAAATAAGCCATCTGAGCAATAAAATATGTTCAGGTTGTTGTTTCATTATAAATGCGCACCCTAATTAATTTGGTTCAAGAATAAATGGGTCTTCGGATGCCGCATATTCTACCATTGAGCGGAGTATTTTATTAATGTTTTTAGCTAATTCATCCATTTTCGGATTGTCCGTTTTGGGTGGTAAAAGTCGTGTTCCTACCGTTATATATTCATCTGACTCAGTAATTGATATTTTGTATGGACAATAATTTATATAACGAGGTTCAATCTCTAGCATCCCTTCTGCCAAGGTCAGGTTACAAAACAAAATGAGCTCGTTTTTTGGAAACTCCAGGTTTCCTCGTTCTTGAATAGCAGCGCCTATGTGTAAACGATTGGTGATGCGGAAATTATTTTCCGTGATGACGAATTCAGTATCCTGTACAACATCCTGGAAAGTTTTCTTTGTTGTTTTCTCGTAAATCTGTTCAAAATCATTTGTACATCCAACAAGTAGAATGAATAAACAAGGAGATAAAATCCTTAATAGTTGGTCATTAAAAATCATGAGAGAGAATGTGTTGCAAAAAATGATTTATGAAATACTGATAACAATAGCACATGATTTTTTATTCTTTGATTATGACTGAGGTGCCAATGGTCACATAGTTTTTAAGATCATTGAGTTCTTCATTTGTTAATGCAATACAACCTTCAGTCCAGTTGAGTGCGTGATGTATGGTAAGTTTCTCATCATTGGTTATACCTAGGCCGTGAATACCTATAAACCCGCCCAACTCGGTATCCTGCGGTGGTGTTTCTTGTTTTTTGTAGGCTGCCGCAATGCGTTTAAAATTTCCGGCATCAATAATTTCATTTTTGTATCCATACCATGCATCTATCAAATTAGGATAGTCCAATTGTATAAAATAATGAAAGCGACTACTTTCCTTGAAGCTGGCAACTCGATATATGCCAAGTGGTGTTTTGCTATCACCGCGCAAACGCTTGGTGCCTTTTCCGCCTTTACCGCTTGCAATATGATATTTTTTAATTAGTTGACCGTTTTTTTCGACAATAAGCTCATTCTTTTTCTTAGAGACTAATAGTTGATACTCACCGGCATGAGCTAATGATGTGTATGAAAGTAAAAGTACCAGTGAAGTAATGTAAATATAGATAATACGCATTAGTCTAGATTGAACCTGATTCAAATCCTCCGTGGCATTTATTAGTAAAGATTTAAAAAATGACCGGTCATATACTGCCAAATATTGTCTTTAGATAGTATTATCCTGATATTAATCACCAAATGCTAGAATGTTACTTTATTCATTTTGTACCTAATCAAGAGGTGTAAGACATATTATGGAAATACAGCGCTACAGCTCAACGGCAATAATTATCCACTGGGTCATGGCGATCATGATCATCGCCATGATATGCATGGGCATCTATATGGCCGACTTACCTAAGGGAAGTGATGAACGCAGCTGGTTTTTTAGTCTACATAAATCGATTGGTCTTACCCTGGCCTTATTGGCAATTAGCCGGCTTGCCTGGAGAATGATTTCTCCACCACCAATGTTGCCTTCTATCGTATCGATTACACATCAAAAAATGGCGAAAGCCACGCATCATTTGTTGTACTTGATGATGTTCATACAACCTGTAACAGGTTATATCTCATCGTCATTTAGTGGTTATAAGACGAAATTCTGGGGTGTGCCATTACCGCACTGGGGATGGAAAAATCCTGAGTTAAATGAACTGTTCACTGAAATGCACGAGATAAGTGCTATTTGTCTGGTTATACTTATTGTGTTGCATATCGGCGGGGTGGCTTACCATTTACACAGGAAAGAAACTGAGATATTCAAAAGGATGTGGTTTTAGTTCGTCGTTTTATCGATGGGATGTTTCTTTTCTGTTACGAATGATCACTCAGAAATAGACTAATATATGAGATAAAAAAAAGGGTCTTGCGACCCTTTTTTACTTCAGCTTAAGCCAACAATTACTTGTTGTTGATGTACATGGTGACTTCGAAGCCAAAACGAATGTCACTATATTCTGGAGTTTCCCATTTCATGTTAACTCTCCTCATATGTTGTGGTTAATGGAACCCAAATTTGATTTGGGACACAAAGTTAGTGTGCACCTATGCATATTCATCTATCATGCCAATATATGAAAATTTAAAAAATTATAAATAATACAATGATATACAGCTAATTAATTTTATGTATTTGAATATTTTCAATCTTTTATGGCTTATAAGATCCATTTTTATGGTTCATTTGAACCATTGTTGAGTTATACTGCAAAAATGATCTTTAGCCGACCTAAGTCCTTAAAAAATCTATTATTTCTACATGAGATAGCGGTATTATTTTTGATTGCCGTCACAGGTTTGTTGGGTGGGCTTTCAGCTTATTTTTGGCAACAAAACTCTGCAGAATCGGTACGTATCAATTCGATGTTTTATCTTACAGAGCAAATAAGAGGAGAGCTTTACGCTCAAATCCAGGAAATGATACGTGCACGTGTACTGGAAGATGCTCGCGCATTTGAGGCCTATCCTGAATATTCGCGCAGCATATCCGAGCGCTTCAATCAACTTCGCCGCAGATCAAGGTCCAGAGAAGCGGACAATGCAATACAAGCGCTAAATCTGTCATATCGAGAAATTCAGCGTGATATGAACAATATTTTCGATAATCCGTATATCGCTGATCAATTTGCAAGAATACAAATTCTTAACCCGGCTTTTGCGCAACAGATGGTTGGTAAATTTGAAAATCGTTATAGTGAATTTAAAGACTTTCTAACAAGCCAGCATAAAAAGCTGGATGAAACACTCGCGATGTGGACAAAATTTGCACCGTTTATCATCCCGATACCCTTAATCATTGCATTTCTTCTTGTTATCTACACCAGACAAGTACTACGCACAGGCTTTATCAAGCCAATAGCGAATGTCATGCATGGCGCAGACGAGATCAGTAAAGGTCAACTTGAATACCATATCGAAGAACAAGGGGTCGAGGAAGTTTCTGATTTGGCCATTGCCATAAATAAAATGGCAAAAGAACTGGCTGAAAATAGAGAAGCATTAATTGAAAATGAGAGGCAAGCTGCACTTGGGTCATTGGTCCCGGTCGTTGCGCATAATATTCGCAATCCATTAGCCAGTATAAGGGCAACTGCACAGCTATTGGAACATGCTGAAAGTCAGGAGGAGATAAACGAATCGAAGCAGGCCATTATTGAAACAATCGATCGTTTAGGTCGTTGGGTCAGTTCATTAGTTTCCTATCTACACCCATTAAAACCGAATTTAGTAGAAGCGAAAGCGAGTAGTCTGGTGGATGCCGCATTAGGTTTACTGATTAATAAAATAATGGAAAAGAAAATTGACGTCATAAAACATGGTTGGGAAATAACGCAACCATTGCGTGTTGATCCTGACTTGATGGAACAAGCGCTGTATACACTTTTAGCAAATGCAGTAGACGCATCCCCCGTATCGGGCACAATTAAAATCAGTCTGGTGCATAGTGAAGATTATATCGAGATTCATATATTAGACAGTGGACCCGGATTGCCGTTTGAACCCAAGCCGAGGAATTTTGAGCCAGGACCTTCAACTAAGCGTTATGGCACAGGCTTGGGAATTCCTATCGCATTCAAGATATGTCAAAAGCACGGCTGGAACTTGACGTTCCATACGATAGAGGATCAAGGTACGGAAGTCGTCGTCGCGGCTCCAATTCATAATTTAAGTGAGGTAGTCACAAGTGCATGATTCATTGGTTACATCTGCTGAAGTTCCGATTCTGGAAAAGAAAATTTTACTAGTAGAAGATGAAGCCATCTTCGCCAAAGCCGTAAAAAAACATCTGGAACGCGCCAAGTATAATGTCACTCTGGCGGCTGATTTAGAAACAGCGCGAGATGAATTTAAAAATAATGCGCCTGATTTAGTACTATTGGATATGCGTTTGCCCGATGGTTCCGGACTTGATTTGCTCGCTGAGATTAAATCCTCTAATAGCAATATTGCTGTGTTAGTAATGTCCGCTTATGGTGAATTGGAAGATGCTGTTTCGGCGATGAAATTAGGTGCCTCGGATTATTTAAAAAAACCGATCGATCTTGATGAACTGCTTCTCAATGTAGAAAAAGTATTCGATAAAAATGAATTAACACAGAAACTGACCTATTCGGTTAAACGTGAGCAACATGCAACAGAGGCAGTCGCGTTTTTGGGTGAATGTAAAAAAATAAAAGCTGTACGTGGGCAAGTAGAACGTATCTCCAAGCTTTCCCAATCTGGTTCGATTATTCCACCAACGGTACTCATCCTTGGTGAAACCGGTACGGGTAAAGATGTTGTTGCCCGTTTATTACATGCCAGTAGTAGCCGCAACCAGAAACCATTTGTACATGTTGATTGTGCTTCGTTGCCAAAAGATCTGATTGAGTCTGAATTATTCGGACATGAAAAGGGTGCTTTTACGAATGCTCATGTCGCACGAACAGGCTTGATAGAAGCAGCAGAAGATGGCGTCTTATTTCTTGATGAGATAGGTGAATTGCCGTTGGACTTGCAGTCTAAATTATTAGCTGTGCTGGAGAGAAGAACATTGAGGCGTGTAGGGACTACTCAGGAACGTACTGTTGCAGCATGGATTGTTGCTGCTACTAATCGGGATATTGAGTCTTTGGCAGAGAAAGGTGAGTTTCGTCTTGATCTGTATTATCGATTGAATGTGATCTCTCTGGCGATACCACCTCTAAGAGAGCGCGAGGATGATATTCTGTTATTAGCAAAGCATTTTGCGGCACAAACCTCACGACGTTATGGATTACAATTTGAAGGATTTTCAGAAGAGGCGAGTGAAGCGTTACTGGATTATTATTGGCCAGGCAACGTCCGTGAGTTGAAACACTTGATCGAGCGTGCCGTTTTATTGAGTGGTGGCGGTATCCTTGAAGCAGACATACTCGGGCTGGATAAAAAACCGGCTATCGAATCCTCTCATGAACATGATATGAATGAGGACCTGACTCTGGGTGAGGCAGAACTTCATTTGATAAAACAAGCATTAGAAAGAACTAATCGCAATGTCTCAAAAGCAGCAAGAGAATTAGGCATTACACGCATGGCATTGCGCTATCGCATCAAGAAATATAATTTGTGAATTAATATGTATATCTTTAGCATTCTAATAGTTTAAAAAAAAGAGCCATGCGGTATACGCATGGCTCAAATGCTTAACATGTCAGGAGTTAGGGGAGACCTCTGTTAAGCTTTATGCAGCTTTTTGACTTTTGCTTTTCAAGTAAGTTTCAAGGTCATCTGCGGTACCAATTAACTTGCCACCTATGAATACTTGTGGTGTTGTTGTCGCTCCCGATACAGCGCGGAGTGTCCGGCTGGTAACACCTTGGCCCAGTTCAATTTCTTCATAAGGCATGTTGTGCGCTTCAAGCGCCTTTCTGGCACGATCACAATGGATACAACCCTTACGTGAAATTATTGATACAAACTCAGGTTTTACAGCATCAGCATTGATGTAGTTCAACATAGTATCGGCATCCGAAACTTCAAATGGATCACCTTCAACTTCAGCTTCGATAAACATCTTGTCGATCACTTTATCTTTAACGAGCATGGAATAGCGCCATGAACGATCACCAAAGCCCAAATCTTTTTTGCCTACTAACATGCCCATGCCATCGGTGAATTCACCATTGCCATCGGGCAATACTGTAACGTTGTTTGATTCCTGATTCTCTTTCCAGGCGTTCATAACAAATGTGTCGTTAACCGACATACAAATAATTTCATCTACCCCATTTTGTTTGAACACAGGGGCCAATTCGTTAAAACGTGGTAAATGCGTGCTCGAACATGTTGGCGTAAAGGCGCCGGGCAAGGAGAAAACAATCACGGTTTTGCCTGCGAACAGTTCATCCGTGGTTATGTTTTTCCATGCGCCATTCTCAATAACGCGAAAGGTAACTTCGGGTACATTTTTTCCTTCTCTGTTTTCTAACATTTAGTTTCTCCTGATTAAGTCTGAATTTACGATGGAGTGCATATTAATAGATTATGCTGAGTTAATGAATTTGATTGTTTCAATAGAGTTGATAGTTTTTTACTATCAGTTAATCTGGCTAGTGTAGCTGGCTGTTTGGTGCGCGTTCGCCGAATTGTCCGATCTGCCACTCGGACCGTTCAATACTTTGCATAAGCAGTGAATAGAACATGTAAATTAACGTATCATTCAAATTAAAAGTTATTCCTTTTTTCGATTCTGATTGAAGTTCAAGTATCAAGTTCCCTTTCTCATCGGTTCCAGTTTTGATTCCATATGCCAGTACACCTTCTTTGCCTAGCGGATGATTTTTCGGGTTTTCTTCGGCATAAGGTTTTTCAAAAGCGCCTTCTGTGTAGAGCCGCTTGGTTTCTTTTTTCACCCCTAGCGATGTTGTGCCCCCTCGTTTTTCTATTTCCTTGTCGAGAATATCAAGCAAAAGCTTTGTGAAACGACGTGTTAGCCAGATCAAATATTCATTATTATTCTCGGTTGATGTGCGTATTAATATTCGGTCTTCCTTGTTTGAATATTGGGCGTTGATTTGATGAAGTTTATCGGACATTTGGAATTACTTTTTTCCTTTATCTACTGGATTAAATCAGTTATTACTGCTTTATATTTTCAATTTAAGCTGGATAATCTGCGAATGCCATTAACTCACTGAGCATCACCAAATCCTATAACCAAATCCTATAAATAGTCTAACTGAGAATCTGGATCGATTGAAACCGTGAAACATTTATAATGAATAGTCGCAGTGTATTGTTTTTACCCATAGGGGCAATTCTGGTTACTATTGTCGCCATTATTTACCCTGCATTATTAGCCGATTATGGTAAGGCCATTGTGCCGATGTTAGGCCTCGTTATGTTTGCAATGGGCATGACGCTGAAACCGGCTGATTTTAAACGCGTCTTTGATGAACCGTCACTCATCATCATCGGAGTTTCCTTGCAATACTTCTTGATGCCACTGATAGCATGGGCATTGTCTCATGTTTTAGGACTTCCCCTGTTATTAGCTGCCGGATTGATTTTGGTCGGTGCCTGCCCGGGAGGAACAGCGTCAAATGTTATCTGTTTTCTGGCGGGAGGTAATGTTGCTCTTTCAATTTCACTAACAGCTGTTTCTACATTATTAGCAGTGCTGTTAACACCATTGATGACACTTGTTTATGTTGATCAAAGCATCGATGTGCCCATGGTTAAAATGATGCTAAACCTTGTCCTCATTGTTATTCTGCCGGTATTGGCTGGTGTCTTGATCAATTCACGTTATCAAAAACGAGTTGAACGAATTAAATCATTTTTGCCGATGGTTTCTGTATTATCGATTATATTTATTATCGGTGTAATTCTTGCCAAGAATCAGCCGCAATTGATAGACGTCGGAATACTGCTATTTATAGCCGTTACCTTACACAATATACTGGGGTTAATGATGGGATATAGTGTTACCAAGTTGCTGGGTTATGATGAGTCAATCTGTAGAACTATGTCGATCGAGGTGGGGATGCAAAACTCGGGCTTAGGCGTAGTCTTGGCAAATCAATATTTTACAGCACTGGCGGCATTGCCCGGAGCCTTGTTTAGTATTTGGCATAACATCAGTGGTTCATTTCTGGCAGTAGTCTGGTCAAGAACCAAATCAGGTACAGAGAATCATCCTTTAAAATGATAATTGAACAAACTGGTCGACACCGTGTTTCCATCAACACATGGAAAGTTCTTTTATTATTTCTTGCCTTGCTTTTTGCAGGTTGTTCAAAAGAAGACATCTCTTACTTTCCGCTAAGCGATGGCTATAAATGGCGATACGATGTCGCATTGGAAACCCGAGATGGACGACAGAGACAAATGTATATCCTCAACAATCTTGGTAAAAGTGAATTAAATGGGATGCCAGTATATTTACGTGAATCACTGGATGGTACGATTTTATATTACACCAGGTCAGAGGAGGGGATCTATTACCTGGGCAACATTAACGATAAGACCCCGATGCCAGAGTTTCATAGCGACAAACAATTGGTTATCCCGGACAAAATTTTTCTCAACAAGGAATGGGAGCAATCAACTGTAACGCGGTTATTAAAAAAGACGGGTCCGCCACAGAAAACAGTCTTCGAGATATTTGCCAAGGTGGAATTAGAAACAAAGATCGAGTCTCTTAATGATATCGTTACTGTACCCGCCGGGCGTTTTGAAAACTGTATGAAGATAACCATGAGTGGCTCATCATTTAAAGATGCCGGAAACTATGTGGGTATGACACTCGTCAGTGTAGAGCAAACTAATTGGTATGCGCCTGATGTTGGTCTGATCAAAATGGAGCGAATAGAAACAACAGAGAGTAACGCGCTGGACAAGGGAACATTATTAATTGAGTTGGCTGAATTTGCAGCGGGTTAGGGGGCGTTTTTATTCAACATCTGAAGTCCAGAATTCTTTTCTCCGTCACGAGCATGTCCAGAGCGATATCCGTTTTTTCAATGGGTAACTCCTCCACGACCTGTAATTCAAAAGCAATGCCAATTTTAAGCCCAACCTGGTTGCTGGCGAACCATTTATCATAATAGCCACGTCCATAACCAAGTCGTTCACCCATCATGGTAAACCCAAGTCCGGGGGTGATGACAACATCATAAGGGCCGGATGCAATTTGCTTAGATAGGGGCGTTAAAATACCCATTTTATCTGGTTTCAGATCGGCTAAATCGAGAAGTGGGACGGCAATCATCTCTGTTGGCCCGAGTATTTTCGGTACGGCTAAATCTAATCCCTTGCGTAAAATGCTGTTTATTAGCTGATGAGTGTCAACCTCAGATTGGTAGGAGATATAGCAAAACAAGCTCGTTGCCTGATTAAATTCATCTATTTCATGTAAAAAAGTGAAGATTTGTTGACTCATCTTTTTGCGTTTATCTTCAGATACTGATGCCCGACGTCGTTTTAATTCTGTGCGAAGACTTTTTTTTCGTTCAAGTAAATTCATGGTTTTTTTAATAAAATGTTATTAATCAATTTCTTATGGTTGTTTTGTGAAGTATTATAGCGTTTTTGATTATTGTACGATCTATGCCGCTCTAGGCTAAATCACTACACTATTTTACATGGCCTAAAAGCACTGTCTTTGCTTTCTTTTTCGGCAATTTTACGTACAATAGCGCCTTTTTTCGGGCGGGGATTTTATTCCCGCAGTAAATTCAGAATTAATGAGGTCATCAGACTGATGGTAACAATTAGATTGTCTCGAACAGGTGCTAAGAAAAAACCTTTCTATCACATAGTAGTAACGGATAGCCGCAATAAGCGTGATGGCCGCTCACTGGAACGCCTCGGTTTTTTCAATCCGACAGCAACAGGCCAGGAAACTCCACTTAGACTTGATGTGGAGCGTCTTGAGTATTGGTTATCGCAGGGCGCACAAACGTCTGAGCGTGTAGCAAAGTTGATTAAAGAAAACGCAGCAGCAGCGGTAGCGGCGTAGTTACTAACTTAAACAGGTCTATTGCTTAAATTCTTCAGGAATTGAGGCAGTTAACAACCCGGCATTGAAATTGAATGCAGGAAAATGAGCTCCCTATAGTTATTGGCCGCATTGGCGGTCCCTACGGTATAAGAGGTTGGCTAAAAGTCGACTCGTATACCCGGCCAAGAGAGAATGTGTTTAATTATTTTCCCTGGTTAATTAAGGAAAATGACTGTTGGAAGGAAATACAGATAGAAGAGTTTCAGCAACGTGGTAGTAGTCGACTACTCGTGAAGATAGCTGGAATTGATAGTCCTGAAGCGGCACGTGCGTTCATACATTGTGACATAGCCGTCTTTCAGGAGCAGTTGCCGCCGCCGAATGAGGGCGAGTATTACTGGCATGATTTGATTGGCCTTGATGTTGTGAATCAGGACCAAGTTAATCTTGGCAAGATAAGCGATATTGTTGAAACCGGGGCCCATGATGTGCTGATTATCAAGGGACTGGATGACAAAAAAAACCGAACCTTAATCCCATTAGTTATGGATGTGTTCGTAAAAAAAGTCGACTTAGCTGCCAAAGTCGTAAATGTTGAATGGCAAAGTGAAGAATAATGTACCAGCTTGACGTGATCACCCTCTTTCCAGAGATGTTCTCGCCAATATTGGAACATGGTGTGATTGGTCGGGCATTAAAGGATGAAATGCTTGGTTTCAGAGCCTGGAATCCACGTGATTTCACACATGATAAACACAACACCGTTGATGATCGTTCTTACGGTGGTGGACCGGGCATGGTAATGATGTATCCACCAGTCAGTTCCGCAATAGCAAGAGCCAGACAAGCACAGCCAGGCGCGAAGGTCATTTATCTCTCTCCTCAGGGGCGACGGTTAGATCAAGCCGGGGTGCAGCAGTTAGCTGGTAGAAGGGGATTGATTTTAGTATCGGGGCGTTACGAAGGCATTGATGAACGGGTGATTGAATCCGAAGTTGATGAGGAATGGTCGATTGGTGATTATGTCCTTAGTGGTGGTGAATTAGCGGCAATGGTGATGATTGATAGTGTTTGTCGGACCTTGCCGGGTGTATTAGGCCATGAAGATTCAGCGAATGAAGATTCATTTGTTGACGGTTTGCTGGACTATCCGCATTATACGCGCCCAGAGCAGATCAATGGCCACCAGGTACCTGAAGTATTATTGAGTGGTAACCATGAAGCCATACGCCGCTGGCGTTTAAAGCAGTCGTTGGGAAATACCTGGCGCAAGAGACCGGATTTAATCGAGTTAATTGAACTTGATGATGAACAAAAATGGTTGTTACAGGAATATATTATAGAAACTGGGCAATCGAATAGTTAATAACAAGACATTGTGATTGGAGTATTGAAGATGGCTAACATAATCGAACAACTAGAAGCTGAACAAATGAAGAGTGAGATTCCTGAGTTTGGGCCAGGCGATACCGTGGTTGTTCAAGTAAAGGTTAAAGAAGGACAACGTGAACGTTTGCAGGCTTTTGAAGGTGTCGTTATTGCCGTTAAAAATCGTGGTCTGAATTCATCATTCACGGTTCGTAAAATTTCTTATGGTGAAGGTGTCGAACGTGTATTCCAGACGCATAGCGCGAGCGTAGCCGAAATTCAGGTTAAACGACGTGGTGATGTGAGACGTGCCAAACTGTATTACATGCGTGATCTTCGTGGCAAGGCCGCACGTATTAAAGAAAAAATTAAGGTTAAGTCATAACCTTATTGAGTTAATTATTCAGCCCGGGCTGGTTACTCCAGCCCGGTAACTGTAAAATCTGGTACATCACTACTTTTGATGGCCAGAACCGTGAAATCAGATTATCTGCAAGATTACATCAGCGTCAGAACATTCCCCGCACAAAACTGGTAGTTTGATAATGATTCAAGCGACCAACAATCATCCCGGCATCTCATCTATATCGAAAAAGATTATCGATACGTTCCTCGATGCGTTGTGGATGGAACGTGGTTTAAGTGGCAATACCCTGTCTGCTTATCGGAGTGATTTATATGCTTTCGCACTATGGTCACAACAACAGGAAACAAACCTGGCCGACGTGACACCAAATCAGATACTGGCTTATTTGGCCACAGCAAAAAATGCTTCCGCCAGAACTGTTGCGAGAAGGTTGTCCAGCCTTCGTCGCCTGTATGAATATTTACTGAGAGAAGACCAAATCAAGCAAAACCCGGTCAGTAATATTGATGCGCCCAGACTTGGTCGGTCCTTACCAAAAACCCTGACCGAAGTGGAAGTTGAGGCGTTGCTGGATGCACCCGATACGGAACAAGCTGCAGGTGTGAGAGATAAGACGATGCTTGAATTGTTGTATGCCACCGGTTTGCGAGTCTCCGAACTTGTTGGATTAACCGTGCAACAAGTCAATCTCAGGCAGGGTGTTGTGCGTGTAACAGGAAAGGGAAACAAGGAACGTCTAGTGCCGATGGGAGAAGAGGCAAATGCTTGGCTGGAACAATACCTGAATTCAGCTCGAAGTGAGATTCTCAATCATGGCTTGTCCGATGCCATGTTTCCAAGTAACCGAGGCAAAGCCATGACGCGTCAAACATTCTGGCACATGATTAAACGCTATGCGCAAATTGCTGACATCAGAAAAACATTATCACCACATGTATTACGACATGCTTTTGCAACACACCTGATTAATCATGGTGCGGACCTAAGAGTGGTGCAGATGTTATTAGGTCATAGTGATATTTCCACTACCCAGATTTATACTTATGTCGCCCGGGAGCGCTTAAAAGACTTACATGCGGAGCATCATCCCCGGGGATGACTTAATATGTTGAATCAGTGTTGTGGTAAGACAGAATAAACCTCTTCAAGCGTGGTAAGTCCATCCGCAACTTTCTGAGCACCTCCAATCTTTAATGGTCGCATACCACTTTTTAATGCCGCTGCACGTAAAGTATCCAGGTTGGTATGTGATGAGACGTTTTCACGTATGCTCGGATTCATTTTTAATATTTCATAGATGGCCGTTCGTCCCATATAGCCCGTATGACGACATTCATCACAGCCAACAGGTGTACAAATCCTGACGGGCATTTTTAATTTATTCGGGCTGGCAAATTCTATCCATGCTTGTTTATCTGTCGGAATGAATTCTTTACAGTGAACGCATAATGTTCTCAGCAATCTTTGTGCAATTACGCCTTGTATCGTAGCGTTCAAAAGGAACGGTTGCATGCCGATATCTATCAATCGTGTAATTGCAGAAGGTGCATCATTTGTATGTAAACTGGATAACACCAGGTGACCTGTCAATGCCGCCTGAATGGCCATATCGGCAGTTTCGCGATCACGAATTTCACCAATCATGATGATATCCGGGTCTTGTCTCAGTAGTGTCCTGACGCCGGAAGCGAAATCAACCCCGATCGATTGTTGTACCTGCATCTGATTGAATTGAGGTGCTACCATCTCTATTGGATCTTCTATGGTACAAATATTAATTTCTGGTCGAGCAACCTGATTTAGCGTTGAATATAAAGTAGTTGTTTTTCCCGATCCGGTCGGTCCCGTTATCAATATGATGCCGTGTGGATTATTCACCATATCACGCAGTAATTCCTGATCGTGATTGGTAAAGCCGAGTTCCTTATAACTTTTGACTAACATATCAGGATCAAAAATCCTGATAACGAGTTTTTCACCAAAGGCGGTTGGCATGGTCGACAGACGCATTTCAACTTCTTTCCCGGAGGGCGTAATCGTTTTGACACGTCCATCCTGAGGTCTCCGTCGATCCGTGACATCCATACGCCCGAGCGATTTCAGACGGCTGGTGATGGCTCCCATTAAGACTACGGGTAATTCATGTACCAGATGCAGTACACTGTCGATACGAAAGCGGATACGACCTTTTTCGCGACGCGGCTCAAGGTGAATATCACTGGCACGTTGTTCGAATGCAAATTGTAATAACCAATCGACAATACTGACGATATGTTGATCATTTGCATCAGGTTCGCCAGCTTTACCAACCTTGACTAATTGTTCAAAGTTTTGAATCAGGGTAATCGGTTCATCTTTTTTTTGCCCGACAGCCCCGATAATAGATTTGCTGACCCCGTAGAATTCTACCAAGTAACGCTCAAGATCTCTGGGGTTAATAATGACCCGTTTAATTTTAAGTTTTGCAATCCGTGCTAATTCATTTTCCCAGGATGTTATAAAAGGCTCACAGGTTGCGATGGTTAATTCGGTATTGTTGACCTCGACCGGTAATATTTTTAATTTCGAGGCATAGGCTTGTGAGACAACGGAAGTGATTTTTTGCACATCAATCTTAAGTGGGTCTATACGCAGATAGGGTTGGTTTACTTTTTCGGCTAACCACTTTGTCAGGGTCTCAAGGCTTAGTGGATAAGCTGGTTTTGTTGTGGATTGCCAGCCTTGTTCGGCAATAGTGATTAAAGGATGAATCTGTATTTTTGCCTGTTCGGTACTGATGTTAGATAACTGAGTACGGTGTTTTTTATTTATAAGACCGTCTTTTTCCAGTAAATCAAGGATATAGCCAAGGTCGAGTTTTGTTTCTGACATATTTTTTAAGGCGGTATTATCCATTCAAATTCGCTTTGTGTTTTAGCACATTCATTTAATTATTGATGACTTTATCACGGAAAAAAAGCCACATCGAATATTTAGATATATAATAGCTTTATACTGTTAGGGAACAGAACTACTGTATAATAGTCTAGTGTGTATTACTGCATAATTGAGTTATTACCCCGTCCACATATTGAAGTATTTATTTTGGAGTTAACATGCAATTTAGTCGGTTTCTATTAATAGGTTTATTCGTTTCTTTTTCAGTTGTTGCAGACGATATGCTTGAAGATGAACTCAATGCAGCATTGTCTAAATTGCTTCCTGATGTGGAAATCGACAGTGTGCAGGCAACGCCAATCGAGGATCTTTATCAAATTGTCATTGGTGCCGACATCATATACATGACGCGTGATGGTAATTATGTCTTTAAAGGTGAAATATTGGACATTAATCAACGTCGCAATTTGACTGAAGATGTACGCGCGGAGTCCAGAGTTAATCTATTGGATAACATTAAAAAAGATGATTACATTGAGTTCGCTTCAAAAAATGTAAACGATGTGATTTATGTTTTTACCGATGTTGATTGTGGATATTGTAGAAAACTTCATCAAGATGTTCCGGAATTAAATTCACTAGGTGTTAGCGTACGATATTTAGCCTATCCTCGCGCTGGAGTAGAATCGGTTACAGGTATGGAAATGAGTAATGTCTGGTGTTCTGACAATCGCCAAGCAGCATTAACGGCTGCAAAAAATAGAGAAACGATAGAAGCCCAGTCCTGTAATGATCCGGTGTCTCGGCAATATGCACTAGGACAAAAATTAGGTGTGCGAGGCACACCTGCAATATTCCTGCAAAATGGCAGAATGCTGCCGGGTTATATGCCCCCGGATGAAATTATCAAGCAAATTGATCGTTAAGCTTATTTAAAACGCCGGTTATTGGTCCTTGTTAAAGCCGAAACCGTCTAGTGATTTAATAACAGCAGTAGTAAGACGATCATCTTTTTCTTCATTTACTACCTTTATGGGTAAAAAGTTCAGGTCATAGGCGCACCATAGAAAAGTCTGGCGTTCATTGTTTAATTTTTGACGGGTAAGTTTAATCGTTTTGAACTCACCCAGTGGCGTTTTTATTATTTCATCTGCAACACGGGTAAACAGGTATTGTTTTATCTTGCCGCCGTCTGCGATGGTATAACTTTCTGGGACAGTGCCGTCCTTGAGATCCGACATAATTGTTAGTTGATAGAGTAATTTGTCGAGAATGCCTGGTTCGGTTTTCATCTTCCAGACGGAATCATTAACACGGTTTATAATCTGGCCAGTATTCCAATTAAAATTGATTTCGACGTCCCTATCCTTTTTACCGCCTGTATGTTGATATTTATAGTGCAGCGGTTTGAAGTCAGAATTAATGAATTCCCAGGTGCTTTGTTCAAAGATACGGTCTTTTCTAAAAAATGAAATAAATCCGGTTGTTTTGCTCTTGGAACGAAACGCATAATTACCATTGTCATCTTTGTAGAATTGTCTTTCCATTACCCCGATTTTTGTATCGTTACTGTACAAGGTGTAATTGACTTCAAAAAAATCAGGAATTTTACTGTCTGCGATACAAAAAGAGGTATAAAGCGTTAAGTAAAGTAAAAATAGATGCTTTTTGACCAACATATTGAATACTATGATAATTATCGTGTGTTAAAATTTGCCGAATCGACCAATATTAAGAGTAATTGTTGTAATGCAAGAAATCGTTTTTAAGCCTGATACTACCGCAAAAGTATTAGTCGTGGGTGATATTATATTGGATCAGTATATATATGGTGAAACCAATCGTATATCACCAGAAGCTCCCGTGCCGGTTGTCCGCGTTAAAAACACCGAAGAACGTCCCGGAGGAGCAGCTAATGTGGCTATCAATGTCTCATCTTTGGGGGTTAATACACAGTTATTGGGTATAACCGGCAAGGATCAATCTGCTGATAAATTAAGAGAAATGCTTGGTGAAAAAGGTGTGGAATGTCATTTTATTCATCAGGACGGCTATTCAACTATTACCAAAAGGCGTGTATTAAGCCAGCATCAACAATTGCTCAGGCTTGATTATGAAGAAGAATTCAGGGTTATTGAAACGGAACAATTAATTGAACAATACAAGAGCTTGCTTGAATCAATTAATGTGCTGGTGTTATCGGATTATGCAAAAGGCAGTCTGACCAAAATACAAACACTTATTCAACTCGCGAACGAAAAAAATATTACGGTACTGGTTGACCCGAAATCTTCCGACTTTAGTTGTTATAGTAAGGCAAACATTATTACCCCTAACCTGAAGGAACTTGAAGCGATTGTTGGTGATTGCAAGACGAATGAACAATTAATTTTTAAAGCGGATGATCTTCGTAAAAAACTGCAACTAGAAGCGTTGTTAGTGACGCGTGGTGAAAAGGGGATGACGTTGTTACACCAAAACCACGAACCACTACACCTCAAAGCAGAGACTCATGAGGTATACGATGTGACGGGGGCTGGTGATACCGTAATAGCTGTTTTAGCAGCTGCCATAGCGTCGGGTTATCAATTAGAACAAGCCACCTATCTGGCAAATACTGCAGCAGGGCTGGTGGTTGAGAAACTTGGTGCGGCAACAGTCAGTGCAGATGAATTAAATACTGCCAATGGAAGTAAGTTCAGACCATCTGTACTGTTAGATAAAGCATCAGTGCTGGATGTTATCAACCGCGCTAAACGCAAAGGCGAGCGTATCGTTATGACGAATGGTTGTTTTGATATAATTCACGCAGGCCATATTAACTATTTGATAAAAGCACGTTCACTTGGTGATCGTTTGATCGTGGCTATCAATGACGATGACTCTGTAAAACGATTGAAGGGCGATTCAAGACCGATTAACGGAATAAAAAATAGAATGACGGTGTTGAATGCTTTGGCATGTATTGATTGGGTTTTGCCATTCAACGAGGATACCCCGGAACAACTTATTGCCATGATAGAACCGAATGTACTGGTCAAAGGTGGAGATTACTCTGAAGAGCAAATAGCCGGCGCAGCATTAGTGAAAAAATCTGGTGGTGAAGTTGTTATTTTGCCATTTGAAGAAGGGTGTTCAACTACATTGATGATTGAAAAAATAACAGAAAATATTTAGAGGCTAACATGATAGTTGTTACTGGGGGTGCAGGGTTTATAGGTAGTCAGATTATTTCTGGCCTGAATAAGCTCGGCAGAGAAAATGTGCTAGTGGTTGATGATTTATCTGATGGTAAGAAATTTGAAAACCTGAAAGTAAATAAAATTGCTGACTATATTGATAAAACAGATTTTAGGCGGTTGATTGAAAAACGCGATCAATTATGTGACAAGATAGAACTGATATTCCACCAAGGAGCATGCTCTACCACAACGGAGTGGGACGGACAGTATATGATGGATAATAATTATACTTACTCGAAGGAGTTACTCCATTTCGCACAGGAGAAGTCAGTCCCTTTTTTTTATGCCTCCAGTGCTGCCGTCTACGGCATCAATACACAGTTTTCTGAAGCGCCGGAAAATGAATCTCCGATAAATGTGTATGGTTACTCAAAACTCTTGTTTGATAATTACGTTCGGGCAATGTTGCCGAATATTAAATCGCAAGTAGTTGGCTTACGTTACTTTAATGTATTTGGTCCAGGAGAAGCACATAAGAAGAGCATGGCAAGTGTTGCATATCACTTTAATAATCAGCTGAAAGAAACGGGTGAACTGAAATTATTCGAAGGCAGTGATGGTTATGCTGATGGTGAACAACTAAGAGATTTTATTTATGTCGCTGATGTTGTCGATGTGAATTTATGGCTTATGGATAAGCCGGATGTTACAGGTATATTTAATGTCGGGACCGGGAAATCAAATAGTTTTAATGCTGTCGCTAATGCAGTTATTAATTGGCATGGGAAAGGAAAAATAAATTACATTGCTTTCCCCGAGACACTAAAAGACAGTTATCAAAGTTTTACCGAGGCCAATATTGATAAATTGCGTTCTGCGGGCTATCAGCAGAAATTCACATCACTAGAAGAAAGTGTGCATTCATATCTGGACTTTCTTAATTCAAACTAAATTTTAATCCATTAAAAACTCAAGAAATTGCGACATTTTTATACCCTGGTAATTTACTGTCTTGCCCCTTTGGTTTTACTAAGGCTTTTTTGGCTGGGGACCAAAAACCCTGCGTATAGATTGAGATGGAAAGAACGATTCGGTTTCCTGACATGGAAAAAAACTGTTAAGCCCGTTATCTGGATACATGCCGTTTCGGTCGGTGAAGTCAATGCCTCAGTTCCTATAATTAATCGTCTGCTTGAACAACATTCCGGCTATCTTTTGCTCGTTACAACAGTTACTCCTACCGGCGCAATCACCTTAAAAAAACATTATGGGGATGATGTCCGACATCTTTATTTACCCTACGATCTGCCTTTTTCCGTCAAAAAATTTCTTCGTCTGATTAAGCCGACGATACTCATAACAATGGAAACTGAAATATGGCCTAATCTATATCATGTCTGCCAATATTCAGATATTCCGATTCTTATTATCAATGCACGATTAAGTCAGAAATCATCAAAAGGATATAAATTAGTGTCGGGTTTAATGCGAGAAACACTAAGTCGCGTCGACATCATCGCAACACAGACCAAAAATGACGCTGATCGTTTTATCTCTTATGGTGCGCCTGTAAACAAAGTGTTTGTTACCGGGAACCTGAAGTTTGATATCACGATACCACAAAGTATTTTGGAACAAGCTCAATCTTTAAAACGATACTTTTCGGTTAATCGTCCTATCTGGATAGCGGCAAGTACTCATGAAGGTGAAGAAGAAATTATTCTCAACGCGCATATCAACATCTTGAAACAATATTCCGATGCGATACTGATCATTGCCCCTCGTCATCCTGAAAGAGCGGATAAAGTGGCATCCTATTGCAACAACATGGGCTTAAATTATACAAGGCGAACTGATAAAGAAGCCTTTACAGAAAAACATGTTGTGTATTTGCTGGATACATTAGGAGAACTTCAATTACACTATGCTGCTGCACAAGTGGCTTTTGTTGGAGGTAGTCTGGTTGCAACAGGCGGGCAAAATATGATGGAGCCAGCTAGTCTGGGTTTGCCTGTTATCTCAGGGCCCCACACATTCAATTTTATCGAAATCACAGAATTACTATCAGAACAAGATGTGTTGATTAGGATTTACAATCAAGCAGAATTAGCGAATGAGGTGTGCAAGTTATTGGCTGATGCAAACCGACGACATTACATTGGCGAAATAGGCCGTGAAATTATTGAGTCTAACAGAGGCAATATAGATCGACTCATGCAATTAATAAAACCGTATTTATCCAGATGAAATGCAACTTTTGCAAGTTAGCCAACCTCTAAGAACTCAAAATCTGGATAAATTACTAACTAATGACTATCAACTTGAAATCAGGAGAAAGAGATAAATGAAAAATTTAATTATCAGTATACCGTTATTGTTTCTGGCGACGATGCCGGTTATGGCAGAGGAATATCCCACCGAGGAAACTGTACGTTACGCTTTGAATTGCATGGCGGAATTAGGTGGCCAGACTGATGAAAATCTTTATACCTGTAACTGTCGTTACGATGCAATCAGATCTAACATGACTTACAGCGATTATGAAGAAGGTTATACCTTTGAAAGGAATATGAAAATGCCTGGTGAAAAGGGTTCCTCTTTTAGGGACAATAAACGAGGTGAAGGTCTGTATAAAGAATTATTGAAAGTCAGGGAAAAGGCTGAAGATGGCTGCCTTGTTGTAAAGCATGTTGAGTTAATTAAACCCACGTCAAAATAAGCACAGAACTACCCCTATGGGGCGCAAGCCCCATAAATTTAATTTCTAGATGGGGATGGTAAACAACATTCTAGAATGTTGTTTAAACCAAACCGTTTTTTCTTTGTGGGATGTATACTTTGAACTTAAAACGCATGTCTGTTAGTAAAATAGTAAGTTTGAAGTTATGATGAGTAACCAAGCTTGATTGATAGGGATAATTATTCTTCAAATTACACTATCATCCCTTGCTCTTGCATGAATAAATTACATTATTATACTATCATAATTCACGCATGCTTGATGCTGCGTCGCAATATTTTAAGCCGTCCCAAGCGCCTGATTAACTTGTATATTTGTTGTCTAGATATATGTTTTTAAATAGTAAAAAGGTCTTGCGTGACATAGGAAAATTTCCTAAACTGACTCCCAAGATTATTTGATGTAGGTAACAAAACTGCAAGGCTAGATAGTAGTGTTTCCTAGTAAAGATTTATCAGGCAACCTCCTATTTAACGGTTTAAAAATAAACTTTATATAAAAAATTAAACCTAGAAATAATCTCAAAAAATAAAATCTATGCTTATCAAAATTTTAAGGATTTTGTTCGTATATTACTAATTTTAAGGATTTGGCAAGTAGGGTTGAAGGGTTGAATATAATAAATATGCATCAATCTGCATTTGTTTTTATCAGTCTATCGGAACTGACGGTCCTGTCAGGTCTCAACCATTGCGTTTCACAAAAAAAGTTCAAAACTAGCTGCCAATCCAGCGTTCCAGATATCCGTTTCAAAACTCTATAGCACTTTATGATCTCGAGGTGTTATATAGAGTTATTCGCTACTTTTAATGAGATCAAACGACATGATCAACTAATATAGAGGAGGAGGTCATGAATAAACTGTTAATAAAGAAATGGCTCATTGCCTTACTGGCATTGGGACTATCGACCTCAGTGATGGCGAACGATGAAGTTCGTAAACTGAACGATAATCCTAACTATTGGGCTTACCCTGGGGGTGACTACAACAACTGGCGTTATACCGAGTTGAATCAAATCAACACGGAAA
>CALKEZ010000018.1 GCA_938084745.1 uncultured Gammaproteobacteria bacterium | reverse complement strand
GGATTAAACATGAAACATTACAACAGAGGAGAAAAGAAAATTTAAAATTATGTGTGAACCAATAAAACAGAACTATAATAGATAAAAGTCTCTCTTAACTTTTTAGATGATTTGTGCCATATCATTTGACGACGTACAGCCAGCACAATGTCCTGCTGCGTGTTCTGTAAAAGCTGATATGCGTCTAAGAGTCGGTTAAGTTGTTTAGCCATTACTACCTTGTAAGTATTAAACCTGTTAAAAAATGGATGTTTCAATCATACCTTTAGTGGAAGGCATGCTACTAAGCGCTATTACCAACGCAAAAACAAGTGTGTTGCGAATATAAAACGCACTAAAAATGTGCAATAAATATTGTTTATTCAGACAAATCATGAGCAAAACTGCTAACAGTTAAACCTATGATATTGATGGTGCAAAGAAGCATTCGACCTATATCTAACTTATGTGTTTTTCATTTCCAAGGCATTTGGATAGAAAAATAAATAAGCTTTGTCGGTGATATTAGGCGTCCTATCTGCGTAAGTTTACGTTTTCCTTATTCTACTCTAATTCCATCGTTGTGACGGGTTCAGTTATAATAAGTTCAGCTTCCGTTGCGGCTCGCACTTCAGCGACTTCTACTCCAGGTGCGACTTCTTTGAGAATCAAACCTTCTTCGCACGGTTTTATCACAGCCAGTTCGGTAACAATCAAGTCAACACGTCGGCCGGAAGTGATGGGTAAGTTAAGTTTATCAACAATCTTTACCTGCCCTTTTGCTGTATGGATCATTGCGACAATCACCTTGCGTGCACGAGTAACCAGATCCATGGCTCCCCCCATGCCCGGTACGCGCTCACCGGGAATGATCCAGTTTGCGAGTCGCCCCTGGCTATCGACTTGAAGTCCACCAAGTACGGTCATATCAAGGTGCCCTCCCCGAATCAATCCAAAGGAGAAAGCACTGTCGAAGGCAGCAGCACCCGGCAGAGCGCCGATCATACCGCCCCCGGCATCGCTGAGTGACGGGTTTTCCATGCCATCGGGCAAGCCGCCGATACCAATGATACCATTCTCGGACTGAAAGAAGACGTTAGCCTCGGCAGGGACATATTGCGCCACCATCGTCGGTAAACCTATCCCCAGATTGACCAGACTGCCCGGCTGAATCTCTCGGGCGACCCGGCGCGCAATCAACTCTTTGTCGTTCATGCCATCACCTTAGACTTGATAATATAATCAACTAATATGCCGGGCGTGTGTACATCATCGGGAGCGATGCAGCCAGCGGGGACGAGTTCGTCGGCTTCAACATATACCGTTGCACCGGCCATTGCCATGATTGGATTAAAATTCTGCGCGGTGAGGCGGTATTGTAAGTTGCCGTAATAGTCGCATTGCCGGGCTTTGATTAGTGCAATATCTGCTTTAAGTGGCAGCTCCAGTAAGTATTGCTCACCATTGATTTCAAGGCTGCGTTTGCCCTCCGCCGCCAGCGTACCCACGGCCGTTGGGGTTAGCACGCCACCCAGACCAAACCCACCACAACGAATCTGTTCAACAAGAGTCCCTTGGGGTACTAGCTCCACGGACAACTCCTTTGCGATCATTTGCCGCTGAGTTTCAGGGTTAGTGCCGATATGTGAAGCGATCACATGCTTTACCAGACGAGCCTCAATCAGTTTGCCTACACCAACGCCAGGTCTGGCGGTGTCGTTTGTGATCAAAGTAAGGTTGCCTTTATTCTGACGCACCAGTTCATCGATTAAGTGTTCTGGGGTTCCAACACCCATAAAACCACCGATCATCATGGTGGCTCCCTCAGGGATCGAGGAAATGGCTTCGGCGGCTGAAGTTGTTTTTTTCATGCTCGACATCTTACTTTGTTTTTCGCTATTGTTCGCCCGAAAATTAACGGCATAGCCCTGCTCACGTTTCCACCTTAGCCACAACCAGTGTCTATGTTCAACCGCTTAATTCAGACCGAGAGCACTAGTGGAAATCGATAACTTCGTTGACTCTTTATGAACCTATTAACCGCTCGTTCTAGTGGACATAAGTTGGTATTGGTACATTATTTAAACCTCCCGTCATCACGAGTTTGTGCCAGATGATTTATATTGTGTGTCAAATAAACTCCACACTCGTTACCCCTTGAAAAAGTTATTAACAGGACTGTTCGATTCTCATTTCATCAAAAAAATACTACTAAAAAGCCTAACGCTCTTATTAGAGTTGCTGATGAAAAGTTACTGTTGCAAATTTATAGTAAACATCCAGACAGTTTGAGTGTTAATCAAACAGCTCGTAATGTCCTATACAGTGTAACCACTGATATGCAGATAAGAGTTAAAAACTGTTACTGGCTAATAAAGTAATATTATTATGAATCTTGTTATTCAAAATAATATTTCAAGCAATAATGCGGAGGCCTTTCATGCAAAAAATCGCTGCTTTAATTATTTTATACTTCGCCAGTCTGGGCAATGTTTGGGCAGGTTGTCCAGACTACCTGAATGTCGATATGGAAGTGTTGCGTTCGAAAAAGACCATCAATATCTGCGAAAATTTTGGCAATAATCCTATCTTAATTGTTAACACCGCAAGCAATTGTGGTTTTACCCCGCAGTTTAAGGGGATTGAAGCATTGTATCAGCAATATAAAGATCAGGGCCTGGTGGTACTTGGTTTTCCGAGTAATAGTTTCAAACAAGAAGCCAAAACTAAAGAAGAAACGGCTAAAGTCTGTTACATCAACTATGGCGTGACTTTCCAAATGTTTTCAGAAGTTGCTGTGCGCGGTGAAAATGCACATCCCATATTTAAAGAACTCGCTCATCAGTCAAAACCACCGTCATGGAATTTCAATAAATATTTAATCGATAAAAACGGTGATGTGGTAAATCAGTTTGATAGCACGACTGATCCAAATGCTGCTGAAATGCATGAGCATATTAAAAAATTACTTTAACGAAATAACTATTAATATTAGCGTGGAAGCGTCAGGTTGAAATAGATAAAAGGTCACATGATCAATTTATCTGCAAAAGTCTCGACTTGATTTTGCGGACATGTTCATAAACATTGAAGATGGGAGAATTTGTACCTGTTGTGAACCCGGAATGTAACTATTTATCCATTTTTTTCTCAGAGAATTGTTCTTTTGCGTAATTTTGAAGATCAGGGACCTTATCCCCTTCGTCAACAATTTCTATTTTTAGAATCTGCTCAATAATATCTTCCAGAGTGACAATGCCATTAAAGATACCAAATTCATCATAGACTAAAGCGATATGTGCTTTTTTTAACATCAACTTATTTAAAATAGCGTCCAACTTATCATGCTCATCAACAATTATATGGCTATCCGTCCGTGCAAATTTATTTAGTTCCGCATTAGCTTCAATATCATAACCAATCAAATCTTTTACATAGAGAATTGAGACTATTTTATCCTCGGTCTTATCAAAAAGTGGAATCCGTGTATGACCTGCATTCCTGATCTCTGTTAACAATTCATTATTTAAACGTAAATTTCTTTCCAGCAAATAGACAACTGAAGCAGGTGTCATTACCTCGCGAGCACTTTTAATTGAAAACGACAACGCACCATTTGCAATTCTCTCTTCATCAGCATCAATGGATGAATAGGGCGAATTTTTGTGATCGCTAATAATTTCTCTAATCTCGCGGGTACTCCAAACTGTGGCTAATTCTTCACCTAATAATCTATCGAGCATTCTCGCCAGCGGCGCCGCGATCGGATAAAACATAAAGCGAAAAACCTGTACCAATCCAATTGCGTAGTAACCCACTGTTAAAGCGTATCGTGAAAAAACTGCCTGGGGTAAAATTTCACCAAACACCACAATAAGGCTCGTGGAAATAATTGCAGCAAACACACCAGATGTAATAGTGCCCAGAAAGATCGCTAAACATGAATTAACGGCGACATTGCCAAGCAGTAATGTGCAAAGCAATAAATTCCCGTTACGTCGCACATCGAGAATTTTACTTACCCGTCCATCTCCAAGTTTTGCCTTGCGCTCTAATTCACTCAAATTTAATGTGAAGAAGCCCAATGTGAGTCCAGAGAAAATCCCTGAGAGTAAAACTAAAAAGATAATAAAAATATATGTCCACATGTGCTAATACCCGGAATTGATGACAGTGTAAAATTCAGAAAATTGTTTATCAAATAGCGAAAAGAGTAGATAGTCAGATAAGCCCATGCAGAAGCCACCCAGTAAACTATTAAACAATGAAAATCCTTGCATCATATATTCATTAATAAAGAAGTAAGTCCAATTATAAAAATAAAAAGCGAAAATACTTTTTGCAGGTGTAATGTAGATACATGACTGGCTATCAGGCGGCCAATAAGCATGCCTATGAGACCTCCTAAAATAAATAAGCCGGTTATATCAAGTGATATTGATCTTCCGAGATAAAAAGCAGCACTCATACCTGAGATGCCTATCAGGCAAATAATCAATAAGGAAGAGGCAACGGCACGGTGAATATTTAACTGTGTGATGAAGGTAAGTGCGGGAACAATCAGAAATCCACCACCCACACCAAATAAACCGGAAAGTACGCCGGTAGCACAACCACAAAACATCAGCGCCAGACTACATGGTGCAGAAAGTCTTAAGCTCTGATTGTGCTCCAACTGACAGATAGCACCGGCCCCTTCAATTACCGGTCCATAATTGACTCGAACAACGGCAGCCTGATCTGAACGTTTTATTGATCGATACCACATCGAGACAGCGATAAACACCATCAGGCCAGCAAAGCCCATAACAAGAAGTTTCTCACTAAGGCCATTGGCAATATATATGCCTAACGGGGCGCAAATAATCCCGCCAACGGCAAAGATTAAGCAGGCCCGCCATTCAACCATTTTAGTTAAACTGGCTTCAATACTTCCAAATAAAGCCATTGTTGTAACAGCAGCAAGAGAAATTGTTATCGCTGACTGGGGATCTACGTTCAATACATAAATCAATAAGGGGACAGCAAACAAAGACCCGCCACCACCAGTCAGTCCAAGTGCAAGGCCAACCATGACACCAAGGATAATAGTTAACAAAATTTACCCTTGTAAACTATCCGTCATTTGATGACAGTAGTTTTCCATGTCTTCAGGTAAATGTGACGGACATACACCACATTTTTGATTTCCAGGGACAGCATGATCTATGAATTTTGGATAGGGAAGATCCAGGTTATTCATGATCGTGGTGAACTCCGCTAGATTACGGTTTTGACCCAATCTTGGGTTTCGTTCCTTTTCCTGAATAATTGAGGACACATGTCTTTTATTATAATCATGCCCCGGATATACCAATGTATCTGCCGGTAGTGTGAATAATTTTTCGTTCACACTTGCATACAATTCTGCAACGCTGCCATTTTGAAAATCAGTTCGCCCGCAACCATCTATTAATAAAGCATCACCAGTCAGCACCTTATCTCCCAACTGATAAGAAAAATGATCATCTGTGTGGCCGGGTGTGTAGATAGGCTTTAGGCAAACACTACCAATTGTAATAGGGACTCCTTCCTCCGATCGCAGATCAGGACAGTCGCATTGCGACCTGTTGGGATAAATAATCTTACAACCGGTTTCCTGTTTAAGTTTGAGTGCAGAAGTTATGTGATCGGCATGTATATGTGTTTCGATGGTATATTTCAGGCTTAAACCAAGTTTATTGATTTCCCTAAGATCCCTTTCCCAGGCGGGATAAACTGGATCAATCAATAGCGCATCACCAGATTCCTCACACCCAATAAGATATGTATAGGTACAACTGAGTTCTTCAAATAACTGGCGAAATATCATTAAGGGATTATTAGCTATATTTAACTAAATGGAATTTGACCGATTCTGAAAATATTAGATTCATTCTTTTAGCGATCCCCTGCTCGCAATAATAGAACATTATTGCGACCTGTAAAATCAGAAATAGGCTTTGTAATTTGAAAGTTTGGTGCCGGAAAGAGGATTCGAACCTCCGACCTACTATTTACGAAACAGTTGCTCTACCGACTGAGCTATTCCGGCACGTTGATTTCATTGATTTTAAACGATAGCTGACACTAACGCTTTCCCATAGAGTGACTTCTTTCCCATAGAATTTGCTATTTTGCCTTAAAATGGTTCGGTTGAACAACCTTAGTTTTTCGCATATAAACCCTATCGGTGAAAGCAGAATTAGAATGGCTTAGAAGTTGTTGGGCGTGTTCTAAAGTCGTATCTGAAGCAGATTTCGCTCTCAAATCATGCTCGGTAAAGCTCAAAATTAGCTCGGTCTTTTCTAATGCCTTTGTCATATCACGTTGCCATGCTGAATCGAACCCAGAAGTCTTATCTTTATCGTTTACATAGCATTGCCCTATCCTGTTATAGAATAAATACATTGAGCCAACCTTACGAGGAAGCTTTTTAATAACCTCTATAATATCTCTGAGTTCCTCACTCCAAGCTATTATGATTTTCTTCTTCGTCTTACGTTGAGTAACATGTATCCCATCTTCTTTAAGGTCTGAAAGTTTTAATGACAGCAAATCTATCTTTCTTAAACTTGTAGCCAATTTAAGTGGTATGTAAACCTGCAGCAATGGACTAGCTACTTTAAGAAACTCTGCTAGTTCATCATCAGTCACATATCTATCTCTAGGCACATAACTGAACTTACTTACATTGTTCTTAATAGGATGCGTATCACAATAACCCCATTCAATAGCCTTAGTGAACATGTGAGATAGTAAAGTTATATTGGACTTCCCATACTTTACTAGACACTTTCTAGCCTAGAAAAATAATCTTCTTCAAACTTAGCAGGAGACACACCACCCGTGTGACTATGTCGCTTGACAGGATTGTAGAACATTTCAATAAAGTTGAATATCTCTCGCT